>CANFQC010000048.1 GCA_947449035.1 Actinomycetota bacterium | reverse complement strand
CCTCCGCTAGGGAGTATGAGCATGCGACTGATCCTGATGGGCCCCCCTGGTGCAGGCAAGGGCACCCAGGCCGTGGGCATTGCCGCCGATCTGGGTATCCCGCATATCTCCACCGGCGATATCTTCCGTGCCAATGTCTCGCAGGGCACTCCGCTGGGTATTGAAGCCAAGCGCTACATGGACGCCGGCGAATACGTTCCCGACTCCGTGACGAACTCCATGGTTCGCGACCGCCTTGCGCAAGAAGACTGCAAGCCCGGCTTCTTGCTTGACGGTTACCCGCGCACCATCGAGCAGGTTGGCGAGCTCAATTCGATGCTCGGTGCCGCAGGTGCCCAGCTTGATAAGGCCATTGAGCTGACCGTGGATGTCGATGAGATCGTCAAGCGACTGATCAAGCGGGCCGCTGAGCAAGGTCGCGCTGATGACACGGAAGATGTCATTCGCCGTCGCCTCGAGGTCTACTTCGAGCAGACTTCACCGCTGACCGCGTTGTATGCGCAGCGTGGGCTTCTGGTGCAGATCGACGGCATGGGCTCTGTCGACGATGTCGCGGCCCGCATTCACGCTGCCCTGCACGCCTGATCGCAGGTTCTCCTCGCTATGGCCTTTCGCAAGGGCGGCATCCAGATCAAGTCGGCAGATCAACTTGCCGTGATGCGCCAGGCAGGTCTTGTCGTAGCGAGGACCTTGCAGGCAATGGCCGAGGCCACCAAGCCCGGCGTCACGACTGCTGATCTCGACTCCATCGCTCGCGACTGCCTGTCGACCATGGGTGCCACGAGTTCATTCCTCGGTTACCACGGCTACCCGGCGGTGCTCTGCGCATCCGTGAATTCGGAAGTCGTGCATGGCATCCCTGGCCCGCGTGCACTCAAGGAGGGCGATCTCATCTCCCTCGACTTCGGCGCCATCGTCGATGGCTGGCATGGCGATGCGGCTCTTACTGTTCTGGTGGGGGAGGTGTCCGCCGATATCGCGGCGCTCTCGAAGGCCACCGAGGCATCACTGTGGGCTGGCCTGGCCCAGGCCCGGGTGGGCAACCACCTGACCGACATCAGCCATGCCGTGGAGCAGTCGAGCCTGGCCTCGGCCGCTGCCGACGGCCGGGCCTACGGGATCGTGGCCGACTACGGGGGCCACGGCATCGGCACGGCCATGCACATGGATCCGCACATCCTCAACTACGGCAAGCCCGGTCGCGGCCCGGTGCTCAAGGCCGGCATGGCCTTGGCCATCGAGCCGATGTTGACCCTGGGGGAGCCCGAGGTCATGGTGTTGGACGACAACTGGACCGTCATCACCGAGGACTCCTCGATTGCCTGCCACTGGGAGCACACGGTGGCGATTACTGATGACGGCCCGTGGGTGCTGACCGCACTCGACGACGTGCGCCTGTAGCCAACCTTCAGGAAACGGGAAGGTTCCGTTCCGATCTCGGTGTCACACTGCACCCATGACAGGTTCGCGAGCTCGCGGCACCTCCCGCGCAACTGCTGACTCAACCCTGGGTTCTGCCTGGCGCGCACGCATCCTCGTGATTGATGACGAGCCCGCTCTTGCGGAGCTCATCGATCGAACTCTGAGAGTCGCCGGCTTCGACTCGCGCACGGCTGGCACTCGCCGTGATGCCCTGGCAATGGCGAAAGAGCATCGGCCTGAGCTGGCGCTCATTGATGTGATGCTTCCTGACGGCTCGGGCTTCGAGCTGTGCCATCAACTTCGCGATCAACTACCTGATCTCGCGGTCATCTTCGTGACGGCGAAAGACTCGCTGGCAGACAAACTCACCGGCCTCAACCTCGGCGGCGATGACTACATCACCAAGCCCTTCAGTGTTACCGAGGTCGTTGCCCGAGTGAACGCTGTGCTGCGCAGACTCGGTGGCGAACCCGTTGACCTCAGCGGTCGCATCGGCATCGGGAACCTAGTGCTCGATGACGACAGTCACGTGGTGGTGCGAGGCGATCGAGAGCTCGATCTCTCGCCGACCGAATTCCGACTTCTCAGATTCCTGCTCGAGAACTCTGGGCGCGTCATGTCGAAGCAGCAGATCCTGGCGCACGTATGGAACTACGACTTTCCGGGCGATCCCGGCGTGGTCGAGAAGTTCGTCAGTCAACTGCGCAAGAAACTCGATGAGGGCGAACCGCCATTGCTTCACACGGTGCGCGGCTTCGGCTACGTGATGCGTGAGAGCGCATGAGATTCCGCCCGCTGGCCAGTCTTCGCGGTCGCCTTGGCATCGGTGTCATCGTCATTTTGATCTTGGGAGTTGTGACCGCGGATGTCGCGACCTTCGTCGCTGCCAAGAGTCTTTACGAGCGACGTATCACCGAGAGCATTGAGGTGGTGACGAATCGGATCATCACCGCCGAGGGCTCTTCCAGTGGCGAGCTCTACACCTCTGATTCTCAGAGCGTGACACTTACTGATCCCTATATCGCCCTGTATTCCACCGATGGGCAGTTGCTCTCCGAGCGCATTCCGATCCTGCCCGACAAGCAGATTCCACCCACGATTCCCGCGGCATCAGAGCTCGGGACAGGCACGACGACAGTCGAGACGCCGGGGGAGTCGAACGGAATCGTGGTGCGAGCTCGTGAGCTGGCGCCCGAGGAGCAGTTCAGCTTCTCGAGCGATGGAGTCACCGCGACAGTCGGTTCACTTGTCGTCGGTCTAACCACTTCGCGAGCGACAGAGACGTTCCGAAGCATCGTCTCGGCGCAGATCATCGTCGGAATAGTGATTCTCGTCATCGCGATTCTCGGAGTCATCATCTTGCTTCGAGTCGGATTGAGGCCGCTCGTGCGCGTGGCGCGCACTGCGGAGGAGATCAGTGGGGGAGACCTCTCCCGACGAATCCCGGTGACCGATGCAAAGACCGAGATCGGCGCGGTCTCTGTTGCGCTCAATGATGCCTTCGACAAGGTCGAGCAGAGTGAGGAGCGCATGCGCGGTTTCGTGGCTGATGCCTCGCATGAGTTGCGCACGCCTCTGGCGACCATTCGCGGCTGGGCGGACCTCTATCTGAGCGACGGCATTCGCGAATGGGATGACGTCGATACCGCGATGACTCGCATCCGCACCGAATCAGATCGCCTCACCGATCTCGTCGAGCAGCTTCTGACACTTGCGCGGCTTGATGCCGAACCGCCTCGCGATGCGCAGCGTGTGGATCTCAACGACTTGGTGACTGAGGTTGTTGACCTCTTCGCGGAGCAAAGTCACGACCACAAGCTCGAGGCTCGGGTCTCTCCATCGATCGATCAGCAGTTCGACTTCTTGAGTGATCCGCAACTGATCCGCCAGATCCTGGTGAATCTCATCTCCAATGCGCTACGTCATACGCCTGCAGGCACGAGCGTCAACGTTGCAATCGATCTTGAAGCCGATCGTGGCCACGTTCTCATTGTGGTCAGTGATGACGGTCCCGGCCTCACTGCCGAGCAACTCAACCGCGCCTATGACCGCTTTTGGCGTGCCGAGCCCGGACGAGGCCCAACAGGCGGCACTGGTCTTGGCCTTGCCATCGTGCGCAACTCGGTGCTCGCCCTCGGCGGCACCATCGACTTGGAATCCGAGATCGGTCGCGGGCTGACAGTCACGATTCGGATTCCAACTACACGCTGAATGAACTGCACTCCTTCAACATCTTCAGGAAATCGGAAGGTTGCGGTCAGGTAGGCGTCAGGTGCGTGACGTGTACTCCCAGCATGACTACCTCTTCGCGATCGTTCCTACGGAAGTCCCGATTCGCTATGGCAAGTGCTGTGGCGCTCACTCTCGGGGCCTCAGCCGTTCTCACTTTCACTGCGACCCAGGCAACTGCGGCAACCGTGACGTCAACCGAGGCGATCACCATCCCCGGCTACGTGGACGGCCAGCGCGGATCCGTGCAGATCGCGCCGAATGGATCTTTTGCCTACGCGTCCTATTTGACCAAGAGCGCGCTTTATGGATCGCCGACGTGGAAGTTGGCTCGAATAGATCTGTCCTCTAATTCCGTCGTGAGCAGCATCCTCACGTCATTTGAGGTGACCTCCGTCGCTTTCACGGACGACAGCGCATTTGCGTACGTCGCCGGAGTGGATGGCTCGAACAACAAGATCGCGAAGTACCGAACCTCTGATGGCGAGCAACTGGCCGTGTCTGCCGGATTCGGAAGCACTGGAGGTGCCGCGACCGTTGCGCTTGATGTGATTTCGAACGAGGTTCAGCCATACGTTGCCACGGCATCTGGAGGCCTCTACCGGATCACCGGTGACAGCCTCGTGGCCACGAAGATCACTCAGACCTCAGCAGGGGCTATCTCTGACAACATGGCAGGCTTCGTGATCTCGCGCGACACCCATCTGGGCTACGTCGCGGGGCAGAGCGTCTCCAAGATCTTCACGCTGAACACCCTCACCAATGAGTTCACTGCCGCGTTGTCGACTGTCACCGCATATCCATGGAGCCTGGCGATCAGCGGAAACGGCCAGCGATTGCTGGTGAGCCACGCCACCACCACTGTCGTAAGCGATATTGATCTGTCCGGCATCCCAACACGAACAAGCTTCTCGATGAGTTCGACAACGCGAGCGGGAGATGCAGGTATCGCCATCTCTTCCAGCGGTACTGAGCTGTATGTGCCAAGTACGCCTAACGATGTCCTGTCGGCCGTTGACTTGAGTGCATCGCCACAAACGACTCAGGAACTCGTCAACCCGACAAGTGATCAGCCGCTTGGGATCGCACTGTCGTCGAATGGAGGCATCATCCTGGTAGCCCATGTGAAGGATCCTGACGATTACGACCCTGCCGTGACGGCACTGTCGACGTCATCGATCACTCGGGTGAATCTTTACGTGGAGCCGTCTGCGTCGCCGTCGCCGACGCCGACAGGCGAGTCAAGCCCGGCTCCCGCACCGGCGCCCACCGCAGAGCCGATCGTGGTTCCGACTGTTGCACCTGTCGTGATCCCGACTACGGCTCCCACCGCGGCCCCGGTTGAACTGCCAGCGGGCTCTGGCGGCGCACTGATCAACGGAGTCTCGACGCCGGTGACTGTTTCCGCAGCAGTTGGTGGGAACGCAGTTGTTGTTTCGGCTGGAGGCGTGAGTGTTGAGGTAGGTGGCACGGGTGCTGATGGAAAGCCGCTGCCGTTGGCCCCTGATGGTTCGCTGATCGTGGCTCAGTCAGGTGGAGTGAGCATGGGCGGTGCGGGCTTTAGCCCGAACAGCAGCGTCAGTTTGTTCATGTACTCAACGCCGACCAAGCTCGGCGAGCTGCCGGTGTCGGCAACTGGTTCCTACAGCGGTTCCGCATTGATTCCCGCCGGAATCGAAGCAGGCTCGCACACGATCCAGGCTGTGGGCTACACCCCGAGTGGCGAGACGCTCGCGTTGTCGGTCGGAGTCACCGTGAAGTCGGCGGCTGCGATTCGAGGAGCGAAGCCTGTTGTGCGCGCTTCTGCAGGCACGAAGACTGCAGGTGCCAAGTTCGTGGCTACGGCATCGGGAGTGCAGTCCCGTTGCACGGTTCGGTTCTGGACGAAGGGCTCGACTCAGACCGTAAATGCGGGTGTCGCAGGTAATGCCACAGCAGTGCTGAAGGCGCCGAGCAGCGCAGGCACCTGGGCGGTCACTGCCACGGTCAGCGGCAACGGCTGCGAGCCCAAGGTCACGAAGTCGATGATTCGTGTCTCGTCGTCAGCCGAGCGAGGCTGATCGTTCGAGGTCACGTCAAGCCAATGCACGTCGGCCCTGGAAGGTTCGCGAAGGTATTCGCGGCTGACCGGGGTCGTCGGCATTCAGGTGAGAAGGCATCAACGCGGAATTCAGCCAATCCTCAGGTAATCGACAGGTAATCAGCAGCTGGGCGTGGTGGCCTCGCTGAGTCGTGGTGCCCTCGCACTCGATCCCCTTCTGCGGATGGACGTACGCACTCATGTTCACTCACACGACGCCCGCGAATCGCACCTCGACAACTCGACGGGTCATCGCAATCGGGACAGCACTGCTGGCCACGGCCTCGGTCGGTGTGCTCGGGGCTCAGGCAGTGAAGGCTGACTCGATCTGGGTGCAGTCGTATCAGCGCGCGAGTCAAGGTGAGGAATGTGTTGCGCCTAAGTGGGAGACCCCATGGCAGGCGAGTTGGGGAAGTGACTCGTCATGGAAGCCCTCGTACGAGATGTGGGCGAATGGCGGAGTCGGCGGCTGGACGTGTACCCGAAGCATCACCTGGGCGAAGTCCCCGGTCGAGGGCGGTGGTTCCAGTGTCACCTACGCGGTGGGGGATGTCGGTCCGGCCGGAGGCACGATCTTCTACGTGGCTCCATCGCAGCAGCCGTGGGGTCGTTATCTCGAGGTGGCGCCCGCTGATGTCACTCCATTCACGGGCAAGTGGTGCGACACCTCAGCCGATATTCCCGGCGCTCTCGGGACAGCCATCGGCACCGGGGCAGCCAATACCCAGGCTATGGACGCCGCCTGCTCGTCAGGAGCAGGTCAGGCGGCCGCTGACTACTCCGCCGGCGGGTTCGACGACTGGTTCCTGCCGTCACAGGATGAGCTCAATGCCCTGTGCCTGTGGGCCTTCAATGACCAGGTCGATGCCTTATGCAATATCCCCGACTACCTGCTGACCCGGGTTAACGGGGGATTCACTGGCGACTGGTACTGGAGCTCCACCCAGTACGCGGCGTCGGGCCCAGCGACGGCGGATGCCTGGCTCCAGTGGTTTAGCTATGGAGATCAGGACCGCTACATGAAGAGTTCAGTGTCGACCTTCAAGGTTCGGGCAATTCGAGCATTCTGACTCGAGGGCACATCTGTCTGCCGGTGAGGCTGAGGCATTTATGGTGACTTCTACTAAAAGTACGATTTATGGCTGTTTGGAAGGGCGAGTGGGGAGGGGTCCGTGGTGGGAACTACTTCTCACTCCGCGGGCCGTTCAGGTTCCGCGTTCGGGACCCGATTTCAGTTTCCCGCAGTCTTGCCCCTAGACTCACCTGGCTGACGCGGCTTCCCCGCCTCTCACCAATGAAATCCCGGAAACGGGCGATCTTGGCGTGTGCGAGATAGCGCTCGGCAACCTGGATGAAAGCGGAGGATATGGGCAAGAAAGACGGTGCGATCGAGCTCGAGGGCACGATCACCGAATCATTGCCTAATGCGATGTTCCGGGTTGAACTTGATAACGGGCACAAGGTGCTCGCACATATCAGCGGCAAGATGCGGATGCACTACATCCGAATCCTTCCGGACGATCGCGTAGTCGTGGAGCTTTCGCCTTACGACCTCACGCGTGGCCGGATCGTCTACCGCTACAAGTAAGCCAGCACTGCCCACAACACCCGAATACTTCACGAAAGAGTCATCATGAAGGTTAAGCCGAGCGTTAAGAAGATCTGCGACAAGTGCAAGGTCATCCGTCGGCATAGTCGCGTCATGGTGATCTGCGAGAACCCTCGCCACAAGCAGCGCCAGGGCTAAATAGTCCGAGCGTGTACGAACGATGTCAGGGGAGACAACCCAGGCATCGACTCATAAGCAGAACCCGACCCCTGAAGTGGC
Organism: Actinomycetota bacterium; assembly: GCA_947449035.1. GTDB lineage: Bacteria > Actinomycetota > Actinomycetes > S36-B12 > S36-B12 > CAIKZY01. The sequence goes on along the minus strand of CANFQC010000048.1, from coordinate 7,916 downwards.
GCGTGCGTAACTTCAGGACGACACCCCCGGTCACGAGGCCGAGGACCTGATTGGCGTCAGGATTGGTTCTGTTCCCAAACCTCGTGCTTGGTAAAGAAAAGAGAACGCCCCTATGGCACGTCTAGTAGGAGTTGATCTGCCGCGCGATAAGCGCATGGCAATCGCGCTCACCTACATCTACGGCATCGGTCGCTCACAGGCTGCGAATGCGCTTGAGGCCACCGGCATTAGCCCCGATCTGCGCTCCAAGGACCTCACTGATGAGCAGGTCCTTGCTCTGCGTGACTGGATCGATCAGAACCTCAAGGTCGAAGGCGACCTGCGACGCGAGGTTGCTGCAGACGTTCGACGCAAGGTCGAAATCGGCTGCTACCAGGGTCTTCGCCACCGCAAGGGCCTCCCGGTCCGCGGTCAGCGCACCCACACCAACGCTCGTACCCGCAAGGGTCCGCGTAAGACCGTCGCAGGCAAGAAGAAGGTCGGCAAGTAAGCCGTCCGGCTACTTCCCAGAAACCAGGAGACATCACACATGGCCCCGAAGTCAGGTAATAAGCCTGCGGCAAAGAAGCTCCGCCGCAAGGAGAAGAAGAACGTGGCCCATGGCCACGCTCACATCAAGAGCACGTTCAACAACACCATCGTCTCGATCACTGACTCCACTGGAGCAGTTATCTCGTGGGCGAGTGCCGGACAGGTTGGCTTCAAGGGAAGCCGCAAGTCCACCCCGTTCGCCGCGCAGCTCGCAGCCGAGGCTGCCGCTCGTCGCGCAATGGAGCACGGCATGCGCAAGGTCGACGTGTTCGTGAAGGGTCCGGGCTCCGGCCGCGAGACCGCAATCCGTTCGCTGCAGGCCACGGGCCTTGAGGTTGGCTCCATTGCCGACGTCACTCCGGTGCCGCATAACGGAACCCGCCCGTCCAAGCGTCGTCGCGTCTGATCGCGCGCAGAAGTACAGGAGATACTGACTAATGGCACGTTACGTTGCCGCCGACTGCAAGCGTTGCCGTCGCGAGAAGATGAAGTTGTTCCTCAAGGGCGCCAAGTGCGAATCGCCGAAGTGCCCCTTCGAGAAGCGTCCCTACCCCCCGGGCCAGCACGGCCGTGGCCGTTCGAAGGACAGCGAGTACCTGCTGCAGCTTCGTGAGAAGCAGAAGGCCACCCGTATGTACGGCGTGCTCGAGAAGCAGTTCTCGAACTACTACAAGGAAGCACAGCGCCAGGCCGGCAAGACCGGTGAGAACCTGCTGCAGATCCTTGAGTCGCGTCTCGACAACGTGGTCTACCGCGCAGGCTTCGCCAAGTCCCGCGACATGGCACGCCAGCTGGTGACGCACGGTCACTTCCTGGTCAATGGCAAGAAGGTGAACATCCCGTCCTACCGCGTTTCGCCCAACGACATCGTTGAGGTTCGCGTCGGTTCGCGCGAGATGACCCCCTTCGTCATCGCCCACGCAGAGATCGGCGAGAAGCCGGTTCCCGCATGGCTCGAGGTCATCCCCTCGAAGATGCGCATCCTCGTTCACTCAGTTCCGGCCCGCGCGATCATTGATACGCAGGTCAACGAGCAGCTGATCGTCGAGCTCTACTCCAAGTAATCCATCGTTCGGCAGATACGCGACTTCAAATAGCGGTCGTCGCGGGAAGGAAAGACAACTGTGCTTATCAGCCAGCGCCCCTTGCTCACCGAAGAGGTCATCAGCGAGAACCGTTCGCGGTTCGTGCTCGAGCCCCTGGAGCCAGGTTTCGGTTACACCCTCGGCAACTCGCTGCGTCGCACGCTGCTTTCGTCGATCCCGGGTGCAGCAGTCACCAGCATCCGTATCGATGGCGTGCTCCACGAGTTCACTACGATCCCGGGTGTCAAGGAAGATGTCACCGAGCTGATCCTCAACATCAAGCAGCTCGTCGTCTCCTCCGAGCACGATGAGCCCGTGGTCATGTACCTGCGCAAGCAGGGCCCGGGCACCGTTGTCGCCGCCGACATCCAGCCCCCGGCTGGCGTCGAGGTTCACAACCCCGATCTGCACATCGCCACCCTCAACGGCTCGGGCAAGCTCGAGATCGAGCTCGTCGTCGAGCGCGGTCGCGGCTACGTCTCGGCTGACCTGAACAAGGCCGTGGGCCAGGAGATCGGCCGCATCCCGGTCGACTCCATCTACTCACCGGTCCTCAAGGTCACCTACAAGGTCGAGGCCACCCGTGTTGAGCAGCGCACCGACTTCGACAAGCTTGTTCTCGACGTTGAGACCAAGAACTCGATGCGTCCGCGCGATGCAGTCGCCTCTGCCGGCAAGACCCTGGTCGAGCTCTTCGGCCTGGCTCGCGAGCTGAACGTCGACGCCGAGGGCATCGACATCGGCCCGTCGCCGACCGACGCGTTCGTGGCCGAGCAGCTGTCGACTCCGATCGAGCAGCTCGACATGACTGTCCGTTCGTACAACTGCCTCAAGCGCGAGGGCATTCACACCGTGGGCGAGCTCATCACCCGCAGTGAGGCTGACCTGCTCGACATTCGTAACTTCGGTGCGAAGTCGATCGACGAGGTCAAGGTCAAGCTCGCAAGCCTGGGCCTGGCACTCAAGGACAGCCCGCCCGGATTCGATCCCGGTGCAGCCATCTACTTCGATGATGAAGACGATGACGACCTGGCATTCGCCGAGGACGAGCAGCTCTAAACCACACTTCGTACTACTGAACGTTCGACAGGAGAACCCCAATGCCTACGCCTACTAAGGGTCCCCGCCTCGGCGGCAGCCCGGCGCACGAGCGGCTCATGCTGGCCAACCTGGCCACTGCGCTGTTCGAGCATGGCCGCATCACCACGACCGAGGCGAAGGCAAAGCGGCTCCGTCCGCTGGCCGAGCGTCTGATCACCTTCGCCAAGCGCGGTGACCTGCACGCTCGTCGTCGCGTCATGACTGTCATTCATGACAAGTCAGTCGTGCATGCGCTGTTCACCGAGATCGGTCCGAACTTCTCGGCCCGTCCCGGTGGCTACACCCGCATCACGAAGATCGGTCCGCGCAAGGGTGACAACGCACCCATGGCAGTGATCGAGCTCGTCGAGCCGATGACCGAGGCAGTTATTGCCGAGGCCACCGGTGCCACCAAGCGTGCAGCCAAGGAGAAGGCAGCAGCTCCGGCAGCCGCAGCTCCGGTTGTCGAGGAGACCGTGGTGGAAGAGACCGCAGTCGTTGAAGAGACCCCCGAGGCAGTGGTCGAGGAGACCGTTGTCGACGAGGTCGCAACTGACGAGGCACCTGCCGATGAGGCACCCGAGGCCAAGGCTTAGTCCTGGCTTCGAACGCGAACATCGATCAGCCCGCCACCGGAATCACCGGTGACGGGCTGATCCGTTTGCGCATGGGCCTGGAGTACGACGGCCGTGACTTCGCCGGCTGGGCTAAGCAATCCCATGCCCGCACTGTGCAAGGCGACCTCGAGCTCATGCTCGGTCACCTCACCTTCGGCCACGTCGACCTCACCTGTGCGGGTCGGACCGATGCAGGCGTGCATGCCCGCGGCCAGGTCTGTCACTTCGATGTGACCCCCGAGCGCTACGAGCGCATGATGACCGGCCGCGAACCCGTCACCGCAGCGCGAATCAATCGCGCTATCTCCGACGACATCCGAGCGACATCACTCGAGATTGCTCCCGTGGGTTTCGACGCTCGCTTCTCCGCGCTCTGGCGCCGATATAGCTACCGCGTCTGCGACAACCCGCTCGGCCCGACGCCGCTGGCCCGCGACGTATCGCTGCCCTGGTACCGCGCCCTTGATCTCGACCGCATGAACGAAGCAGCTCTGCCACTTCTCGGCCAGCAGGACTTCACCCCTTTCTGCAAGCCACGCGAGGGCGCCACCAACATCCGTGAACTGCAGATACTTCGATGGGATCGCAGCCCCGAGGGCGACGCCATCATGACCATCCAGGCCGATGCCTTCTGTCACTCCATGGTCAGGCACATCGTCGGTGCCCTGCTCCCGGTCGGCGACCGCCGTCGCGACATCAGCTGGGTGGGGGAGATCTTGGCCAGCGGGCGCAAGAACGCTGCTGTGGCAGCTATGGCCCCGCACCCCCTCGTGCTCGAGGAGGTCGGTTATCCGGCTGACGACGAACTGCAGGCTCGGCAGGACCTCACGCGGGCACGTCGATCACTCGGCGAGGAGTCGGCCGAAGGCTCGCCCGATGGAAGTGGCGATTAGCGCCCATCTGGTGATGGGAAGCCATCGAAATCTCCTTGGTTACGGGGTTACCCATCGGATTTTGAAGCCCTAGGAACAGTCACAGGCAGACTCCGCGATCAGCGAACCGATCAGAGGAGTTGTGTTATGCGCAGAGGTGCCGGCGTAGCGGTGATCCTTGGCCTTGTATCGAGCATTTTGGTGATGGCACCTAATGCTCACGCGACAGTCGCCAATGCCACCGCTACCTGCAACAACGGTCTCGCCTTGTTTGTCTTTCCTACCTCGCTGACTGTCTCCGTGAACGACTCCATATCTATCGCCACCGCAGGCACGATTGGGCCGTCTCCAGCGTTCACCATTCAATCGGTTCCGACCGGCTTTTCCTCATCGCCAGCGGGTCCTCTCAACCGTGATGCGACTTTCGCTGTGAGCATTGGAGCCGGTGCAACAACCGGAAGCATCGTGGTGAGCAGTACCGGCGGATTCTGTTCGGGCCAGAGCGCGACCATCGCTGTGACAGTTTCGGGAGGAAGCGGCGGTGGTGGTGGCGGCGGTGGCTCGTCCTCGTCCACTTCGGCCACTCCCGCCGTTGAGACACTGTCGCTTTCCATTGCTGCCAGCGGAGCAACCTGCACTGGCGGCAACCCGAGCGGCACTTCCGGCTCGTGGCTGACCCTGCCAGGCGCAGATCAGTGCTCGCAGTCCGGCCCGACCGCGAAGGCCGGCTCAAAGTTGCTCGGCTGGGCGACCAGCGCGAACTTCCCGATCGCTCGCGCCCAGGCGCAGATCGACAAGAAGTGGGGCGTCATCGATGAGGTCATTGATGGCCAGCGGATGATCTTCATCCCCGGCGGCATGGCGACCTTCGTCTCGGGCTCGAACGACCTCTTCCCGATCTGGTCGGCCTGACCAACTCAAGCCCGTAAACGATGGATTCCCATTGTTTCCTTGATGACGGGGGATTGCTCGCCCCTATTGTCAGTACATGCCCGGCGCCGGTCGCAGGATGCTCATTGTTGAGGACGAGCCGCTCATGGCCTCGCTCCTCGCGGAGGTGTTGCTAACCAACGGCTTTGCCGCCGAGATCGCCCACGATGTCATCGAGGCCAGAGCAGCAATCCGACACTTTGATCCCGACGGCATCCTCATGGATATCTCGCTCGGCGACGGCCCAAGCGGAGTCGACCTGGCTCGCGTACTCGCGGGTCAGCGCCCCGATATCGCGATCATCTTCCTTACGAAACACACAGACCTGCGCACGGCCGGCATCGATGAGTCAGAGTTACCTGCCAGTTGCGGATTCCTGAGCAAGGACCGCGTCCGCGACACTGAGTACTTGCTCGAGGCGATCGAGGCGGTCATGACTGATCGGCCACGCGAGGTTCGGCATGACATGGATCCGGGTAAGCCGCTCGCATCACTCTCGGCGAAGCACGTCGAAGTACTTCGCATGATGGCGACCGGGTACACCAATGAGCACATCGCTCGGGTCAAGGGTGTGGCGGTATCGACCGTCGAGCGCTGGACGGCTGAGATCTTTAAGGAGCTCGGCATCGGCGGCAAGGGCGCGGTGAACTCTCGTGTCGAGGCCGTACGCCAGTTCATTGCTGCTGCAGGAATTCCAGACCGACTGTGAGGTGGCTGCGCGAGGCCTGGTGGCGCGTCGGTCTGCCCGATGCGGTTAGCTGGCCTGCGTTCTACGTGACCCTGCTCGCCGGAGTGATTGGCAACTTTGCGAACAGTAGCGCCGCAATGCCGCACCTACCGCGACTTGCAATCGTGCTCGTCGGGCAGGTTGCTCTCTGGATTCCGCTCGTGGTTCTCAGGTTCACGCTTCTTCGCGATCCGCACCGTTCGCAGCCACTGATTGTGCTTTTTGTCTTCCTGGTGGGAGCGCTCATGCGTCTCTTCGTCATGACGGCCCTCATCGTGTCAATGTATGGATCGCAGTCGTTGAACCTACTCGGAAGGTTCCTGGGCATTGTGGTCAACATCGGCCCCACCTTCGTCATCACGGCGATTGTGGTGAGCGCTCTGAGGGAACGTCGGCGACAGATCTCTGAGCTTGCTGCAACACGACAGCGCCTCGAGGCATCATTGATTGATGTCGATTCTGCACTGCTTCAGCGCAACGCCGATGCGATCGAGAGCGTGCGCAGGATCCTGGAAGGTGAGCTTCAGAAGCTCGAAGGGGCCCAAGCCGAGCGCTCGCTGGAGGTTCTTCAACGAACCGCGGTCGACATCGTGCGCCCGATGAGTCATGAGCTGGCAAAGTCGATTCCCATAACCGTGGCCATGAAAGCCAACTCAAGCCCTGACCAAGTGCCGTGGAGTCATGTGTGGGAAGTGGCGTCGAGAGGCCGGCCATTCCAGCCGTGGTTCGTGGGAGCGCTCATGGGCTGGGAGTTGTTCGGCATGGTGATCATCCGACCGGAAGACTCGCGTGCCTTTGTTCTGTTCGATGCGATGTTCGTCGTCGGCTTCATGATCGCCAATCGCGTCTTGGAGATTGCCAATCGCGGGAAGAGCGGAGGCTTCCGCATCGCCACCACGGCACTCGCCTCCCTGGTGGTCTCGTGGCTCATCGCGGCAAGCGTTCCTCGCTTTCTCGGAACTTCGCCCTCGGATTTCGGAATTCTCCTCGCTTTCGTGTTACTCGGCCCCGGCTTCGCGCTTGGCACCGCAATCTTGAGCGCCCTTGCACGAGAGCGTGAACGAGTCATCGTGGAACTGACCGAATCTGCCCACGTGCTGGGTCGATCCCTCGCTCGGCAACGCGCGGTCGAGTGGTTCCAGCAGAAGGCGCTCTCACGTGCTCTGCATGGACCGATTCAGAGTGCCGTCACGGCTGCAGCGATCCGCCTCGATTCCGACATTCGCGAGGGCACCGTGGAATCAGGGGTAGTTGAGACCGTTCGACGTGACCTCATCGCCGGCCTCGATGTCCTTCATCAGGCCCCGAGCGAGGTGACGACCCTCGATCAAGCCATTGAGCGCATGAGGGCCACCTGGGAGGGGGTGTGTGCCATCGATGCCGCAGTGAGCGACGCAGCCGCCGCAGCGATCGCGGCCGACGGTGTGCTGCGTTCATGCGTCATCGACATTGTCACTGAGGCAGTCTCAAATGCCGTCTGGCATGCCAAGGCCGACCAGACGAGGCTCGAGATTGCCCTCAATCCGCAAGCATCGGATGTGCTGATAGTCGAGGTGGTCAGCAATGGTCGGGGCGATGCCCTGTCGGAGAACCGGGGTCTCGGCACCCAACAGCTCGATGACTGGACGCTCGCCTGGAGCCGGCAGATCAATGAGCAGGGGAGTCGCCTGGAGGCTGCCCTGCCGGTGGTTGGCGGGTAATCTCGGCCGCATGGCGGAAGATTTATCGAATTCGCTGGAGTCCATGTTGGAGTACATACGACTCCACTCGACTCTCAGCGTCGAGGATTTCCTCGTGGAACGCCGTGAGGCCGCAGGTCGCGAGGCCGCCGAGTATGAGGCCTGGGCGCAACCCCACGAAAAGTAGACAAAGCTCCCAAATAGGTGGTCTGGGCGATTTGGCCTCGTCGGCCCCCCACGGCTATTCTCGGCAGGCTGCTTTCAGAGCAGACTGATCGGCAGGGATGCCGGACAGTACGGCGCCTCCTCGGAGGTGCGCAGAAACCAGGTCCATCGAGTGGAAGGAAGTGCCGTGCGCACTTACAGCCCCAAGCCGGGCGACGCTAACCCCGTCT
>CANFQC010000047.1 GCA_947449035.1 Actinomycetota bacterium | reverse complement strand
TCTTCGGGCCGAGGATCGAAGCACTCGGATTGTCGTCAGCGGTGTTAAGTAACGCTTCGAGACAGCCGGGATCAGGTGCACTGTCATCGTGCAGCAACCACACCCAGGTGATGAGTTCAGCGAACTCATCGCCTTCTTGCACTTCGATGCGACCGACGCGCTCGAGACCGGTACGTACGGCATGGCCGAAGCCCTCATTGGCCGTGGTGATCACTCTGTCGAGACCGAGAGTCGAACGAAGCACCGCCCCCGAGTTGTCGGTAGAGCCGGTGTCGACACCGACGGCACCATCAGCTGGTCGGGTCTGACTCGCCAGCGTGCTCATCACGGCCGGCAGCCAGGTGCCGCCGTTGTGAGAAACCACGACCGCGGTCACGTGATGGTGGCGGCGCGGAAGAAGTGGTTCAGGTTCGGCATCGTCGTCGAAGGTGAACCATTCCGTGGTCTGCTCTGCAGAAGCCTCGTCGGAGGCGTGTGCGGACTGGATCAGATCCAGTTGGCCCTCAATCGGCCCATCGATGGCATCGGCCTGGGCCAGTAGCTGATCCGGCTCGATCAGCAGGGCGGCTGTGGTCGACCACCATTCATCCTCGGTGGCATCGGGGCCGAGCGGGGCATGCTCAGGATCTGACAGTCCGTGGTCATACGAATGCTCAGCAGAGGCGTCAAAGTCGTCAGGCGAGGGCTCCGAGATGTTCTCGTCCACTGGCCCGGTCACTTCTTCACTCTACTTGCCGTGCACACGGGAGGGCATTGCCCTAGGAGGGGAAGACGAGGGCGCCATGAGGGAAAACGATGCTCGCGGGCCGACCAGCGGCCCGTAGCGAGGCGAGCGACTAGCTGACGTTGCGTCGCTTGAGACGGCGGCGCTCACGCTCGGAGAGGCCACCCCAGATGCCGAAGCGCTCATCCGAGCCCAGGGCATATTCCAAGCATTCAACGCGGACGTCGCAGGACAGACAGACCTTCTTGGCTTCGCGGGTGCTTCCACCCTTCTCGGGGAAGAAAGCCTCGGGATCGGTCTGAGCGCACAGAGCACGCTCTTGCCACGACAACTCCTCGACGTCAGACAGGGGCACTAGCACCATGTCAGCCACGAAAAGGACCTCCTCGACCCGGCATTGCGAGTGAATCTCGTCAATGTCTAGGCGTATTACAGGGGTGTAGTTCCCCCTACGTCAAGCCCGATTCGGACAAAAACGGGCATTTTTAAGATTTTTTCTGGAAAACCCCTGCATTTCCAATGAATTTGGCAATTTGGTCCCCTTCTAGGGGGACACCTCGCTAGTGGGTCTTCCAGGCGGCGGGGCGGGTCTACTTCGAGGGGCCGAGCCTGTCGGCCCGAGTCGAGATGCGGCGGGGAGGGTCTGCCTCGAGGGGCTCAAGGAACTGTCCCCGAGAGGCAGAGCCGGACCGCCGCCTCCAACCACCCCCGTCACTGAAAGGATGCCGCCATGCGAATCACTGCCCTGGCCGGAGGAATCGGCGGAGCCCGCTTCCTGACCGGGCTCAAGGCCGCCCGCCCCGATGCCGAGATAACAGTCATCGGAAACACCGGCGATGACATCTGGGTCCACGGCCTGCGGGTCTGCCCCGACCTCGACACAGTGATGTACACCCTCGGCGGCGGCATCAGCGTCGAGCGCGGCTGGGGTCGCGAGGGCGAGACCTTCACCGTCAAGGACGAGCTCGCCGCCTACGGAGTTGAGCCGACCTGGTTCGGCCTGGGCGACAAGGACATCGCCACTCACCTGATTCGCACCCAATCACTGAACGCCGGTTTCCCGCTCTCGGAGATCACCGTCGCACTGTGCGAGCACTGGCAGCCCGGCGTGAATCTCATACCGATGACCAACGAGCGCGCCGAGACCAATGTGATCATCGAAGACGAGCAGGGTCGTCGCGCCATTCACTTCCAGGAGTGGTGGATCAAGTACCGCGCATCGATCCCTGCTCAGGGCTTCGTACTCGTCGGCGTCGATCAAGCTAAGCCGGCCCCAGGTGTGCTCGAGGCCATCGAGACGGCCGACATCGTGCTGCTGCCGCCGAGCAACCCGGTCGTCTCTATCGGCACGATCCTTCAGGTGCCCGGTATTCGCGAGGCGATCAGTTCGACAGCGGCCCCGGTCGTAGGCCTGTCCCCCATCGTCGGTGGCGCACCCGTGCGCGGCATGGCCGATGCCTGCCTGACCGCTCTCGGCATCGAGACCACAGCCGCTGCCGTCGCGGCCCACTACGGCTCACGCAGCAACGGCGGCGTGCTTGACGGCTGGCTGGTGGACTCTGCCGATGCTGAATCCGTCGCAGCGATCGGCACGAGCGGAATCGCTGCCCAGGCAGTGCCGCTGATGATGACCGACGTCGATGCCACCGCTGCCATGGCGAATCAGGCCATCGCCCTGGCCGAGTCACTTCGGAAGTAGCCATGCAGGTCATTGCACTCACCGGCCTGCCGCGTATCAGCGCGGGCGATGACATCGCTGCACTTATCGCCCAAAGCTCAGTCGAATTCCCTGATCGGAGTGCTGCACTTCACGATGGCGACATCATCGTGATCACCAGCAAGATTGTCTCCAAGGCCGAGGGCCGGGTCGTCGAGGCAGCTAACCGCGACGACCTGATCGACTCCGAGTCAGTGCGCACCGTTGCGACCAAGGTGCACGCTCGCGGCACGACACGCATTGTCGAGACCAGGCACGGGTTGATCATGGCCGCCGCCGGCATCGACGCCAGTAATGTCGACGAGGGCACCGTGGTGCTGCTGCCGATCGACCCGGATGCATCGGCACGTAAGATTCGCGCACGTCTTGCCGAGCTCACCGGCCTGAAGCTCGGCGTCATCATCACCGACACGATGGGCCGCGCCTGGCGCGACGGCCTGACCGACAATGCCATTGGAGTTGCAGGTGTTTCTCCCCTTGACGATCACACAGGCACGCCCGATGAGTACGGGCGCATCCTCGAGATGACCGTCATCGCAGTCGCTGACGAGATCGCCAGTGCCGCTGATCTCGTCAAGGGAAAGTCAGCAGGCAACCCGATCGCCATCGTGCGCGGCATGGAGCAGTTCATCACCGCTGACGACGGCCCCGGTGCGCGTGTGCTGATTCGCCCCGCAAGCGAGGATCTCTTCGGTTTGGGTACCGCTGAGGCCATCGCCCTCGGCCGCGCCACTGCCGTGCAGCATCGGCGCACGGTGCGCTCCTTCGCCGAGCAGCAGGTCACTGACGACGTCATCAACACCGCAATCGCAGCGGCCATCACCGCACCGGCCCCGCATCACACCACTCCGTGGCGTTTCCTTGTGCTGCGCGATCAGCCGATGCGCACGCAATTGCTCGATGCGATGCGCGATCGCTGGGTTACAGATCTCACCGCAAGTGGCATGAGCGCCGAGTCAATCGATAAGCGCCTTGCCCGCGGTGACATCCTGCGCACAGCACCTGTGATCGTCATCCCATTCATCGATCTCGAGGCAGGAGCTCACGACTACCCCGACGCAGAGCGCAATGCTGCTGAGCGCGACATGTTCATGGTGGCCGGCGGCGCGGCCGTGCAGAACCTGATGATTTCCGTTGCTGCGCAAGGCCTTGGCTCTGCATGGATCGGTTCGACATTGTTCTGCGCTGATGTTGTGCAGGAAACCTGCTCCCTGCCTGGGTCGCTTCAGCCTCTCGGTGCAGTTGCAATTGGCTACGCCGCCGACCCTGCGCTAGATCGGCAACTGCGCGATCCAGAGCACTTCATACTCCGATGACCTGGAGACCCATCGCGCGCGCCGCCTGAGACTGACGAACATCAAAGGTTATGAAGGTTCCGCCGATGCCGAGTGCGCGCACCGCGGACGCAATGTGAATGGCATCCAGCGATCTCACGTGATGCGCCTCCGCAATATCCGCAGCATGTTCGGCCACGGCAGCATCGCACTCGATGATGACGCACGAGCGCACGTCATTGTCGAAGATCCCCTTGGCGATGCCGCGCTCCGCGGCGCTCTCGATACGTGCCAGACCCCGTCGCACTTCGACGATGTTGATCCGAGAGATCACGACCTCGTCCGTCGATGCGAGAAGAGCGTGCACTTGCGGGGAGTCAGGTTCCACCAGGTAGCGCTTGAGCAGGGCGCTGGAGTCCACATAAGCCGTCATCAGTCTCCGCGGTCCTCGTCGAGAATCTGCGCCACCGAGGCCGTGGCCTTGAACCCCGTGATCGGTGCGAGCGCGCCTCGCGCGGCGGGCGGGGTCACCCAGCCTTCCGCGATGCCCTGCTTGATCCTGAGTTGACCCTGCGGCGAGCACAGGACAGCCGCCACACGACCGTGATCGGTGATGGTGACCACCTCACCAGCCTCCGCCCTGCGGATGTATTCGGAAAGGTGAGCCTTGAGCTCTCGGATACCGACCAGCATGTGACTACATTAGACAACAATAGAGCCCACATTCAAGAGCTCCTCGATAGACTCCTTGGGTGAAGGAGTTACTCAGGCCGAGCCAGGAGCCAGCCTCACCCGTCGACATCGCCGCGGCCTATTCCTGGCCCGAAGGCGCGTGGACGAGAGCAATGATGCTCACCACCCTCGACGGCGCCATCGCAGGTGCCGATGGCCTCAGCGGCTCGATCTCCAGCGCCACTGATCGGCTCATCTTCAGCGAGGTCCGCAGGCTCGCCGATGCAGTGCTCGTCGGTGCCGGCACGATTCGCGCCGAGCGCTACAACCCGATGAAGGCAAAGCCGGAGTACCTGGAAGCCAGAGCCGCGGCTGGCCTGCGACCAGCCTCCGTTGTCGTGATCGTCAGTCGCAGTCTCGACCTGCCGTGGCAGGACCCGCTCTTCCACGAGTCAGCACTGCAACCAATCGTTCTTACAGCAGCGCACGATTCGTCAAGCAGCGAACTGAAACGCGCGCAGGCACATGCCGACGTGCAGCAGATTCCGGATCTCGAAGCGCGCACGATCATCGGCGCCCTGCATGCCCGCGGCCTTTCGCGCATCGTGTGCGAGGGCGGTCCGATGTTGCTCACTCAGATGGCAGCAGCGAATCTGATCGATGAGTACGACATCACGCTTGCGCCGATTCTCGCGGGAAACGGGGAGGGCATCGTCCACGGTGACCTCGGCGATGTGAAGAGACTGCACCTCGCCCATGCCATCACTGACGAGGGCTTCGTATTCACCAAGTACGTTCAGTGAGCTGATTAGCTCGACGCACTCCGGCGACGGCGGGCAGCGATAAGGAAGAAGCCCAGAATTAGCAGTAAGAGGAATACTCCGAGCACGATTGCCTTCGTAGCGTTGATCAAGCCAGGATCATCAGTGACACCGGCGGAGTTCGTGGCCGTCGGTGAGGGCTTCACGGTCTCCACGGACGGCTCCTGTGCCTTCGGCAGTACCCGAACGCCAATGCTGACTGTGGTGAGTTCACCGGCCTTGCTCGTACCGTCAATCTTGATGCTGTGGTCGCCGGGCTCAATGCCTGCGGGAATTGGGAAGTTCGCCTTGAAGCTGCCGTCAGCGTCGACTGTAACGGTGCCCAGGTGGGTGGGAGTTGAGTAGATCGTCAGGTCGAGAAGTGATCCCGGCGTATAGCCGGAGCCTGCGACATCTACGGAGTTGCCCTGCACGACCAGAAGCGCACCATCGCTGGCCACCTTGGCGGGCTTGCCATCTGAAAGGATCGAACTCAGGTTCACAATTACGCGATTCGGCAGGGTGACGCGCACCGTGCTGGCACCGACCACTTCTATCGTCGCCTTCCGCTCGTTGCCATCGACCACCGCGGCCACCTGACCAGGCGAGACCTCCACGATGCCGACTCCCGGTTGCGGCGCATCGGTGTACACCGGTGTTGCTGTCGGCGCTGGCCGAGGCTTCGGCTTTCGAGTGATGGACGGCGTGGGAACCACCGTCGGTCGAGGTGCAGGTGTGGCAGTCACTGTCGGGGTCGGGGTCGCGCTTGGCCTGGTTATCGGGCCTGGCGCAGGCTCCTCGCCGGATCGAGATTCCACTCTCAGGGCAGCAAGAGCTGCCTGACCGCTTGCCGTCGCGATTCCCGCATCCACGGTGATGCTCCAGTCAATGGTGTCGAAGAGATCGTCGAGGGCTTTAACGTCCTCGGGGGTGGCCACTTCGACGAAACCGAGGGCCCGCCACTGGGTCAACGTGAGGTTGACATTGTTGTTGTCGATGCCATCGACGCCCGGGGCCAACACGATGTAGGCATCGACTAGCGCCTGCACCTCGGCCAGGGAATCAGTGACACCTGGAGCCATCGTCGCGAGGAAGGAGTTGATACCCGCGAGGTTCAATGCATTGACCCTGGTGACCCCAGCGGCGAAGAAGGTCGCGAGCGAGGGCGCCGTATTCGTTCCGTCGTACGCTGCGATCAGCGCCAGGGCAGAATCCTGGTCAGCATTGACCTGGTTGCTGATGCTCTGCAGCTTGGCGAGGGTGTTGATACCTGAGCCATCTGATGCGGTTGCGGCAACGGCAACGAGGAACAGATTGAGATTCGTCGCATCAATACCGGTGAGACCCAACAACGCGAGATCTGCGAGCGTAATGGCTGGTGCCGGTGTTCCGCCGGCAGCCGTCAACATCATGGCCGTGACGACGCGGGCGATCTCGGCAAGCTTGTCGTAGGAATCTACCTGTGAGTTGGTGCGACCGCTGAGCACGGAATTCATCAGCGCTACCTCACCGGCTCCGTCGATTCCGCCAAGTCCGAGCAGCGCGTAATCGGTCGCCGTGAGCGATAGCCCGGTCGCGGAAGCATTGCCATCTGCAGCGGTCAGAATCGCCGCGTACACGTCAACGATGGCCTGAATCTCGAGGGTCGAGTCTGTAACTGCCGGAAGCCTGACAGCAATGACCGAGTTGATGGCACCAAGATTGGCGAAGGTGACTCCTGTGACCGCAGCATTGGCGAAATCGACAATTGTCGGTGCCAGGTTCGAGCCGTCGTAGGCCGCGATCGTGGCAATGGCGCCAGCCTTGGCCTGGGCCACGGCCGTATCAACGACACTGCTGAGCCCGCTGATCGTGTCGACCGCGGAGCCGTTGTCGATTGTTGCCGCGATTGCCGCGATGATCTGGTCGACGTTGTAGGCGGTGACTCCGGTGATTCCGATCGCGGCGAAATCAGCTGCGGTAAGCGCGGGAACAGGGGTGATTCCGGCCGCAGCATTGATGATGCGCGCGACAATCGAGGCGAGGTTTGCCAGCTCGGTGTAGGTGTCGACAGCAGAGGAGGGGCGCGAGTCGAGCACCTGATTGAGCAGGCTCACCTTCGCGGCATTGTCGATTGTGGTCAGGCCGAGCGCGGTGAACTGGCCCTGGGTGACCGCCGGGTCATTGTCGAGGTTTCCGTCGGCTGCCACGAGAACGGCGAGGTAGGCATCGACGATCGCCTGCACCTCAACCGTTGAATCCGTGGCAGCGCTCGAGAGCGGCGCAATTGCCGAGTTGATTGTCGCGAGGTTGCCAGAGTTCACGCCCGTCACCTGGATCAGCGCATACGTGTCAATCGCGGGAACCGCATTCGCACCCGTGTAGCCGGCGATGAGTGCCCTGGCTTGAGACTGCTGGGCAGCCGCCGAGGAGCTGACAACTGAGGAAAGCTTGGCGAAAGTGTCGATACCGGAACCGTTGTCGGCGGTAGCAGAGATTGCGGCGAGCACCCCCGCGAGATTCGCGGCATTGACTCCCGGAATACCGAGCGCCGCGAAATCGGCTGCGGTCAGCGGCGGAGAGGCAACGCCGCCGGCAGCAACGGTCATCAACCGATCGACGATGGACGCCAGTGCCACCAGCTCGGCCTTGGTATCGATCTGCGAAACCGTGAGAGTGTCGGCAACCAGGCTCATCAGGAGGGCCTCGGAGGTCGTGTTGATCGAGGTGATCCCGAGAATCTGGAACTGAGACGCGGTCAAAGTGCCGCCGGTTCCGGCCACGCCGTCGGCCGCTGCCAGCAGGATGTTGTAGGCATCAACGATGGCCTGCACCTCAGATCGAGTGTCGGTCTCCCCCGCCGTCAGCGGGCCGATCACCGAATTGATGGCACCCAGGTTGCCTGCTTCGACACCAGTTACTCCTGCAGCGACGTAATCAGCGACGGTGGGCGCGCTATTCGAGCCGGTGTAACCGCTGATCACGTTGAGCGCAGCAGAGGCCGCGTTGGCGGCGCTCGTGACGGCTGATTGAAGCTCGGCGAAGGTGTCGATGCCGCTTCCGTCATCGGCCGTCGCCGCGAGGGCCGCCAGGATCGCCGTCAGGTTGTCAGCAGTTACGCCGGTGATGCCCAGCAGTGAGAAGTCAGCAGCGGTCAGTGCTGGCACGGGCGTTCCGCCGGCAGCCAGGGTGAACAGTCGGTTGACGACCGACGCGATCGTCACGAGTTCCGCCTTCGTGTCGACCGCCGTGCGCGCGGAGCCATCGATGACGTCGTTCATCAGGCTGGCCTTCACCGAGGAGTCAATCGCCGTGACACCCAGCAGGGCGTACTGCGATGCAGTGAGAGTGACATTGTCGTTGGCTGCGTTGCCATCGGCGCCCGCAAGCAGATCACTGTAGGCATTCACGATGAGCTGCACCTCGACCGCGGAATCCTTGGCTGCAGTTGCCGTCGTCGCGATGACCGAGTTGACCGACGCGAGGTTGGTGGCATTGACGCCGGTGATTCCGGCATTCAAGTAATCATTTACCGTCGGCGCCGTGTTCGTACCGTTGTAACCGATGATGATTGCCAGCGCCGCAGCACGCGCACTTGCCACGATCTGGTCGACCAGTGCCTGAAGCTCGACCAGGGAGTCGACCCCCGTGCCGTCGTCGGCGGTGCCAGCGATGGCGCCGAGTACGGAGGCGAGGTTCGCCGAGGTCACGCCGGTGACGCCGATCAGGGCGAAGTCAGCGGCGGTCAGTGTGGTCGTACCACCCGCGGCGGCCGTCATGATGCCAGTAACGACATTGCCGAGAGCATAGAGCTCGGTGGCGGTGTCAACCTGCGCGATTGTCGCGGTGTCGAGGATGCGGTTCATCAGCGCCAGGTCAGCCGCGGTATCAATAGAACTCATACCCATCGCCGCGTACTGCGAGGCCACGAGTTGCGCGCTGTTATTGCGCAGACCATCCGCGGCGGCGAGCACCGCCGTGTAGGCATCAACCGCCGCCTGAACCTCAGCCGCGGTGTCAGTAGCCGTGCTGCTCATGGCAGCGATCAGGGTATTGATCGAGGCGATGTTGCCTGAGGTCACGCCGGCCACCTGCGCGTCCACGTAGGTCGAGGTGGTCGGCGCGGTGTTGCTACCCGTGTAGGCACTGATGATTGCCAGGGCAGCGTCGCGGGTTGCGGCCGCGGCAACCGCGTTCGCGACGACTGCCGAGAGCTCGGTGAAGGTATCGACGCCCGACCCGTTGTCGGAAGTCGCCGCGATCGCCGCGAGCACATCAGCCAAATTCGCACTCGTTACTCCCGTGAGGCCAAGTGCGGAAAGTGCGGCAGGAGTCAACGCGGGCGAAGCAGTTCCGCCGGCCGCAGTGGCCATGATTCCCGCGACTGTCGCGGCCAAGGCTGAGAGTTCCGCGGGAGTATCGACCGAGGTGACCACCGCGGAATCGATCACGGTGTTCAGCAGCGAGGCCTTCGCCGCATTGTCGATCTGGGTCAGTCCTTCCGCCGCGAATTGCGACGCCGTCAGCGAGATCTGGCTGTTCGCGGTGCCGTCCGCCGCAGCCAGGATCGTCGAATACGTTGCCGAGATGGTGCGCGCCGGGCTGGACGCGACTCCGGTGTTACCGGCCGGGTCAGTTGCCGTAGCGGTGAGCGAATGAGCACCGGCGCCGAGGTTCGACGTGGTGAGCGACCAGTTGCCCGAGGAGTTAGCGGTTGCGGTGCCTACCAGTGTGCTGCCGTCATAGACCTTCACTGTCGCGCCGGCCTCAGCCGTGCCACTCAACGACTGCGTCAGGGAGTAGACCGTGATGACGTTCACAGTCGGAGCTGCGGGCGGGGTGACGTCGACGATCAGGCTTGCCGCGATCGAGCTGACGCTGGTGTTGCCTGCCGCGTCGGTCGCCTTCGCCGTGATCACGTACGTGCCCGTGCCAAGCGACGACGTGACGATACTCCAGGCACCAGCACCGTTGGCTGTCGTCTGGCCGATGAGCAGCGATGCCGCGTATAGCTTGACCGTGGCATCAGCCTCAGCGGTACCGGTGACGGTCGGGGTTGCCGAGTTTGTCGCGATCGGCGAGCCACTGATCACCGGCGCAGCGGGCGCCGTCTGGTCAATCGTGATCGCTGCATCGCTCGAGGTAGTCGAGGTGTTGCCCAACGCATCTGAGGCACTCGCTGCGACCAGCTGAACACCAGCGGCGCCGAAAGTGGCCGGATAGGTCCAGACACCCTGCACATTGACAGTCACAGTGGTCGACGGGTTGAGCAACTGGCTGCTTCGGTAAAGCTTGATGGTCGAGCCCGCGACGCCGGTACCGGTGATGGTCGGAGTGAGTGAGCTGGTGACCTGAGCATCAACACTCGGCACCGCCGGTGCCGTGGTGTCGATCGTGACGGCGAAGGATGCCGAAGAAGATGAGATATTGCCCGCGGCATCAGACTGCGTGGCCGAGATCGCATGCGTGCCCTCACTGAGGGCCGAACTCGGCGTGAACGTCCAGGTGCCACCACCGCTGACGACTGCCGTGCCGAGGAGAGTCGGGCCGTCGTAGACCGTGACGGTCGAGCCCGCAACGCCTGTGCCGCCGATGGCCGGCGGATTCGTGCGGGTAGCGGAAGGCGATGTCACCGCAGGGGCTGCAGGTGCGACCGTATCGATGGTGACGCTCTTCGTGGCAGGGCTACTCACGTTCCCGGCCTGATCAGTGGCAGTGACCGAGAAGGAGTAGGAACCGTCTGACAGGGTGCCGACGCTCGCGATAATCCAGGCGCCGGTCGCGTCAGCCGTCGTCGAGCGAGTGCCGCCGCTCCAGGTCACGGTGATAGCGGCGCCTACCTCAGCGGTGCCACTGATCGAGATATCCGAGTCATTCGTGATGCCGTCCGAGTTGCTACTGCCGCTGTCGACGGAGATACCCGTGACCACCGGGAGTGCGGGCGCGGTCGCGTCGATCGTCACGACCAGTGGCGCACTCGGATTGCTCATGTTGCCGGCCCAGTCAGTTGCCGTCACCGTAAGCGGTCGCTGACCGGCAACAAGCGGAGTGCTCGGCGTGATCGACCACGCGCCACCGGAAACAGTCGCGGTGCCGATTGCAACGCCACCCGCGTAGAGCGTGATCACCTGGCCGTTAGTGCCGGTGCCGCTGATGGTCGGCGTCGTGTCATTGGTGAGGCGATCACCGACGGTGGCGGAATCGGACAAACTCGCGAGGTTGGGAGTCGGAGCGTTGGGCGGCACCGTTGTCAGCGTCACCGAGAGTGGCAAGGACGAGGTCCCGACGTTACCCGCACGATCATCCAGACGTGCCGTCAGCGAGTTCACCCCTTCCGCGAGCGACGTGGTGAGTGCCACGGTGGTGAAACTGGCCGTGATGTCGGCGGCGGTGACCGTCGCCGTGCCCAGCACCGTGGCGCCGTCAAGGATCTTGACCTGATCACCCGCGGCGGCACCGGTGCCCGAGAGAGAAACCGAGAGACGCGGCTGCGGGATGCTCGTGATGTTGTCAGTGCTCGAACTGCCGGTGTCGTCAGCTGCCAGGAGATCCGGCGCCGAAGTCGCAACACTTCCGGTGCGATCCACTACAACCGAGAGAATCGAGGATGTGGGGCTCGTCGCACCATTGGACGAACGGAACGCCACGGCGCTGATGCTATGCGTGCCTTCAGACAAGGCAATGCTCGGGAATGTCAGGGAACCTGGAATCGATCCACCCAGCGTGGCCGTATCGACTACCACCCCATCGACGAGGAGCCGCACCTGGTCATCCGTTATCAACCCGGATGCGCTGATCTGGATGCTCGAGATCGAGACAGTGAAGGTTCCCGCCGAAACATTGGTGCGGTTGTCACTGCTGGAAACACCAGAATCACTTCCCGAGGCGAGATCCGGAGTGCCGGGTGCATCGAGCGGTCTGGTGTCGACGACGAAGCTTCCGGTCGAGGAACCGACAGCGGTACCTGAGTCGGTCACGCGCGCCGCCAGGTTGTAGGTGCCATCAGCAAGACCCGCGAGACGGAAGGCGTAGGTGCCGGCGTTCACGTCACCACTGACCAGGGTATGAGTGGCAATCACGTAACCCGAACCATCGAGCAGATCAAGAACCTGACCGACCTTCGCCCGCACTGCACCGGAGGTGACCAGGGTGACGTTGACCGTGACCGTCGAAAGGTTTGTCACGTAGTCACGCGCCGCCGAATCCGAGGAGGCATCCAGATCTGGGGTGCCTGGTGCGGCGACCGACGCGACATTCGCCGTGACACTGCGGCTAACCACGGTCGCATTGCCCAGGGCATCCCTCGCGGTGATCTCGAACGGAATCGGCGAGGTGGTACCGATGGCTGTCCAGTCCGTCGGATCAATGATGTAAGCCCAGGTCGTAGAAGTCGGGTAGGTGACAGTGCCGTCAGCCGTGGTGCCAAAGATCTTCACGGCGACCGTGGCGCCGTTTTCGATAGTGCCAGCGAGGGTGACGCCGTCACGCTTCTCCGCATAGGTGATGTCGTTATTGCCCGCGATCGCACCAAGGGTGACGGCGGGAGGCGTCGTATCGACTTCATAGGCCACAGCAGCGCCCTGCACACTCGTGTTGCCGGCCACATCAGTGCCCGTGGCAGTGAATGAATGTGAGCCGTCGAGCAAAGAGCTGGTCAGGGTGAAGGTCCAGGCTCCTGCGTTGTTCGCCACGGTTACACCCACAACTGTGGTGCCACCGTCGTAGATCGTGATGATCTCGTTGGAGGTGGTCGTGCCGGCGAGGGTGGGCAGTGCATTGGCTGAAGGCGTAGTGAGCGCAGCGATAGACGGTGCAGTGGGTGCTGTGGTGTCGATCGTGGCAAGCAGGTCGATTGAGGCATCCGAGGTGTTGCCGGCGGCGTCAGTTGCCTTGGCAGTGAGGGTCGCAGCACCCGACGAAAGAGTGTCGGTGGTCGCGGCCCAAGCACCCGAGGCATTCGCGGTGACGCTCGAACCCGTGAGTGAGCCATCTGAGTAGAGCTGAACGGTTGATCCTGCCTCGGCGGTGCCGATCACGGTGATGGTCGTGTCATTCGTGATGCGGTCTGTCGCCGATCGACCGGTGTCGTCGGTGATCGAATTGAGAAGTGGGGCGGCAGGAGCTGTGAGATCCACCCGCCAGGTCACCGACGTCGCATTGGCCGAGAGGTTGCCCGCCGCGTCGGTCGCAGTGGCGCTGACCGCGTGATCACCGTCGGCCAGCAGGGTCGAGGTGATCGACCAGGCTCCTCCACCACCGGCGGTTACGATGCCGAGCAGTGCCACCGGCGAAACTGAGGTGTCGTAGACACGCACCGTGGATCCTGCCTCCGCAGTGCCGGAGATGGTCGGGGTCGCAGTGCCGACGTTGACCGGCGAGGTGCCCGAGATGAGCGGGGCGTTCGGCGCTGTGGTGTCGACGACGATCGCATTCAACGGAGCGCTGAAGGCGGCGTTCAGCGCGTTGCCTGCCCCGTCTGCCATCGTCGCGCCATTCGCGGCAAGAACTCCGACGCCGATTCCACCTGAGGTGTCGGTGTTTCCGGAGACAACCGTGTAGCGGAATACCAGGGAATTCGTGCCGCTGCCCGAAACATAGACAGCATTGACAGTGCTCGAACCGAGGGTAAGCGGAATCGAGGGCGTACCACCGGCGATCGTCACGGTCTCCGAGGTTTCCAGGGTGACCGTGATCGTGTTGCCGGCCTTGGCCATCGTGGCGTTGCCATTATTGGAAGCAATCGCGGCACTTGCCACTGTGGGTGGGACGTTATCGACGCTGATCGAAATCGTGTTGCTGGCCGCAACATTCGAGTTGCCGCTGGCATCAGTGAAGCGAGCACTCGGAACCGAAATGGTGGCAGTGCCCGAAGGCGTGTCGGCGGTCGGCGTGAAGACAGCCGCGTACGAGGTTCCCGAACCGCTGAACGAGGTGATCGTGCCACCCGAAATGCTCAGATCGCCTGAGACGAAGTCGGTAGCTCCCTTGCTCAGAGTGATCGTCAAGTTTGCGGTCTGGCCGAACTTAAGTGCTGAGGCGTTACTCGTGATCGTGGCGGTGGGCGCCGTGTAGTCGACCATAAGAGTCGTTGCCGAGCCCGGGACAGAGATGTTTCCGGCAGCATCGATGAGCACAACCGTGACCGCCCCACCCGAGGCGATAGCGGCTTGTAGCGCGGATGCAGTCGCGGTGCCCATCGTGAAGTTCACGCCGGTATCAGCAGCCCAGATCGTGGAATCCGAGGCGATCACGACGCCGTTGATGCGTAGTTGGGCAGAACCGCCTGAAGGCTCTCCGAACGCCACGGTCTGACCGGCGGCGATCGTGGCAGTCGCGGTCAGGTCGGTATTCGTGCCGTTGACCGTGTTCGATGGCCCGGTAGTTCCGCCCACTGCCGTGAGGACCGGAGCACCGGGCGCATCCGGTGCCAGTGAGTCGACCATGATCGCCTTGGCGTCGGAGATGTTGCTCGCGCCGCCAGGCACCGCGGTAGAGGTCATCGCATTGCCCGCCGAGTCCTGAACACCCCCGATCGTGAAACTCGTCACGGTGAGGTCGTTGGATGTCTGGGACGCGCCGACTGTGTATGTGCCGGTGAGAGTCGTGCCTGCTGTGACCCGCGACAAGGTGACCGAAGCACCCGTATCGAGTGTGACCGTGATCGATGCTCCGCCCTTGACCTGCTCGGATGCCGTAGCACTGATGTTGATGGCATCGCCCTGCTTGTAGAGGCCATTGGCCGAGGTTGATGTGAAAGCAGTGATAGTCGGGCGCACCGTGTCGATGGTGAAGTTAATGGTGTTACTCGAGGTATTCGGGTTGCCCGCAGCGTCTGTCAGATTTCCGGCACCTACCTGCACGCTGCCGGCAATTCCGTCTCCGGAGCTCGGGATGAAGGTCGCCGTGTAGACCTTTCCACCGGCTACAGCAGTCCAGTTGGCAAGATTTCCGCCGGTCACTGTCACATCACCCGCAGTGAAGTTCGTCGTCGGCTCTGACACGGTGAAGGTCAGGGTTGCCGTATCGCCGGAGACGAAGGAGGTGCGATCGGTCGCAATTGACATGGTGGGAGCCACGTAGTCGGCTGTGAGGATCACGGCCGTGCTTGCAGGCGATGCATTCCCGGCGGCATCAAGAAGAACGACCGTGACCGAACCACCGGCAGCGACCTCCGCCTGCAGCGCCGCAGCGCTGGAGAGCCCGAGATCGAAGGTCACCTCGGTGTCACCCGAGGCAATCGAGGTATCAGCCGCGATGATCGACGTACCGAGGTAGAGACGTGCGGTTCCGCCCGTTGCCTGCCCGGTAGTAATGGTCGCCGTGGCTGTCAAGTTCGTATTCGCGGCCAGCAATGTGTTCGCCACCACCGTGCC
>CANFQC010000046.1 GCA_947449035.1 Actinomycetota bacterium | reverse complement strand
AGTGCACCCATCGACTCCTCAAGTGGAGTCTCCTCATCAGGGCGGTGGTGGTAGAAGATGTCGACGTAGTCGAGTCCGAGGCGATCGAGGCTCTGGTCCAGGCTCGCGAGGATGTACTTGCGCGAGCCGAGATCGCCGTACGGGCCGGGCCACATATCCCAGCCGGCCTTGCTGGAGATCACGAGCTCATCTCGCAGGTCAGCGAAATCCTCAGCGAGGATGCGACCCGCATTGATCTCTGCCGAGCCATAGGGCGGGCCGTAGTTATTGGCGAGATCGAAGTGCGTGATGCCGAGGTCGAATGCCCGGTGCATGATCGCGCGCTGGGTGGCCAGCGGCTTGTCATCGCCGAAGTTGTGCCAGAAGCCGAGTGAGACCACCGGCAGCTTCAGGCCACTGCGGCCGCAGCGTCGGTAAGGCATGCGGCCGTCGTAGCGGCCTGAGTCGGGAACGTATTGATCAGCCATGGCGCAATCATGTCACGCAGGTCACTGTCCTTCCCGCCCAGCCAGGAGGCCCGTGCGACACAATGTGGGCATGATGAAACTCGGAACCTCTGACCTCTCAGTCTCGCCCCTATGCCTGGGCGGCAACACGTTCGGCTGGACTGCCAACGAGCAGGAGTCCTTTGAGGTTCTCGATGCCTACGTCGCCGGCGGAGGAAACTTCATCGACTCGGCCGATGCCTACTCGCACTGGATTCCCGGCAACTCCGGTGGCGAATCCGAGACCATCCTCGGCAACTGGATGAAGGCCCGTGGCAATCGCGAGTCGGTCGTCATCGCTACCAAGGTCGGCATGCTCCCCGGGTTCACTGCACTCACCGCCGACAACATCGTCACTGCAGTCGACAACTCGCTGCGCCGCCTGCAGACCGACTACATCGATCTCTACTACGCCCATAAGGACGACCCCGATACCGATCAGCTCGAGACGATGACTGCATTCGACGGTCTCGTGAAGGCCGGCAAAGTACGTAGCATCGCGGCCTCCAACTATTCCGCTGATCGGCTGCAGTCAGCACTCGATGTCGCCGGCGCGAATGGCCTCACAAAGTTCGTCGCTCTGCAGAACCTCTACAACCTCGTCGAACGCGGTGCCTACGAAGGCCCTCTGCGCGATGTGGTCGAGCGCAACAACCTGGTGAGCCTGCCCTACTACTCACTTGCTAAGGGTTTCCTCACCGGCAAGTACCGCGTTAAGGGCGAGACCGAGAGCGGCCGTGCTGCCGGCGCAGAGGTCTACCTCGACACCAATGGCCCGAAGGTTCTTGCTGCGATGGATACCGTCGCGGCAGCACACGGAGTCAGCCTCACCACGATCGCGCTCGCCTGGGTTGCCGCTCAGCCGACTATCGCGACTCCGATCGCCAGTGCTCGCGTGGTCTCGCAGTTGCCCGACCTGCTGGCCATGGCTGCGGTCACGCTTTCCGACGCAGAGCTCCAACTGCTTGATGAGGCATCTGCGGTCACTGCATGACCACTCCTGCGGTCAACATTCGATCCGACGAATTCCTCGATACCCCGGTCGAATGCCTCGCGCACATTCGTCAGCAGGCTGCCGTGTGCCCCACTGCTCCTGATGGCTGGATGCTGGTCACTCGACATGACCTCGTGAAGCAGATCCTGCTCGACGCCGAGACCTACTCATCGCGCGTCAGTAAGCACAGCGCGCCACCGGCCGAGGCTGCGGACGAGATCGCCGCAATTCGCGCACAAGGCTGGCCCTACACCAGCGCCCTCGGTGGCAGCGATGCCCCGCAGCACACCAAGCATCGTCAGATGGTGAACAAGGCCTTCACTCCGCGAGCCCTTCAGTCCCTGGAACCTTTGGTGCGGCAGGCCGCGGAGGATCTCGCGAGCGCACTTCCCGATGGCGTTGAGATTGACTTCCAGGCCGAGTTCGGCGAGCCGTTGCCGGTCTGGGCGATCTCCAAGGTGCTCGGGCTGCCCATGGAGCGACGCAATGACATTCGCCGCTGGTCGACAGCAGCAATCTCCACGATCGGCTCTAATCCCACGCCCGAGCAGTGGGTGAAGTTCGAGGAGGATCTTCTCGACTACCAACTCGCAATGAAGGCCGTGCTCGACGCCAACCGTGTCGACCCCCAACCCGGAGTCATCGCAGGTCTTGCTCAGGCAATTGCGGATGAGGACGCCGCAGAGGGTGAAGGCGTGCAGATGTCACTTCTGCTCACCTTGCTGCGCGAGCTTGTCGTCGCAGGCAATGAGACCACTGGCAAGTTCATCGCCGAAGCCATTCGGATTTTCGGTTCCGATGAGACCGTGTGGGAGCGTATCCGCGAGAATCCCGACTTTGCCGTGGTCGTCGTCGAGGAAGCTCTTCGGCTTTCGTCACCGACCCAGAGCATCATGCGCGTCACCACTAAGGATGTCGTGCTCGATGGCGTGGCGATCCCGAAGGGCACCCAGATCATGGCGTCACTCGCGAGTGCGAATCGAGACGAGGTCGTCTACGACGAATCGAATCGATTTGATCCCGACCGCGATAACGTGCGCCAGCACCTGGCCTTCGGAGGCGGCGCGCATATGTGCATCGGTGCAGGGCTGGCACGAATGGAATCCATCGTCGCGCTGCAGGTTCTTGCCGAGCAGGTCACCAGCATCGTGGCGTCAGCCGACTCCGGCGCCTACAGCCGCAGTTTCATCATTCGTGGACCGCTGGAAATGCGTGCCACGGTTCACCGTCGCTAGCCGCTACGAGTCGAGCAGGTCGTCGAGCAACTCGTTGATACGACGCTTGATCTCATCACGAATCGGACGCACGGCATCAACGCCTTGACCGGCCGGATCCTTGAGTACCCAGTCCTCGTAACGCTTACCGGGAAAGATCGGGCAGACATCGCCGCAGCCCATGGTGATGACGACATCGGATTCCTTGACAGCCTCGGTGGTCAAGATCTTCGGAACCTCAGCGTGGATATCGATGCCCTCTTCGAGCATCGCCTCCACCACAGCGGGGTTAACCGAGTTCGCAGGCGCAGAACCTGCACTGAGCACTTCAACCCGGCCCTGGCCGAGGTGGTTGAGATAGGCGGCTGCCATCTGCGAACGACCAGCGTTGTGCACGCAGACAAAGAGAACGGATGGCTTTGACATCATGAGAGTTCCTGACTGACGAGTGATGGCGAGCCCCAGCTCCACTTTCTGCGGAGCCAGAGGGAGACATAGACGAGTGCGACGAGGGCGGGCACCTCGATGAGGGGTCCGATCACTCCGGTGAGTGCCTCGCCGGAGGTCACGCCCCACACCGCGATGCAGACGGCGATGGCGAGCTCGAAGTTATTGCCGGCCGCAGTGAATGACACAGTCGCAGAACGTGGGTAGCTCAGTCCGAGTGCGCGCGATGCCGCCATGCTGACGAACCACATGATGGCGAAGTAGATGATGAGCGGGATCGCGATCTTGACGACGGCGCCCGGATCACCGGTGATGGTGTTTCCCTGCAGCGCGAACAAGATCACGATCGTAAAGAGCAGGCCCCACAGAGCGATCGGCGCGATCTTGGGCGCGAAGACGTTGTCGTACCACTCGCGGCCCTTCTTCGCGACGCCGATGCGGCGAGTGAGATAACCCGCTACGAGCGGAATGCCGAGGAACACCAGCACGGCCTTCGTGATGAGCCAGGTCGAGAACTCGACATTCTGAGAATCGAGCCCTAGCCAGCCGGGCAGGATCGCCAGGTAGAAGGTGCCGAGCAATGCGTAGCCCAGGATCTGGAACACCGAGTTGATGGCGACGAGAAGTGCGCCGGCCTCGCGGTCTCCGCAGGCGAGGTCATTCCAGATCAACACCATTGCAATGCAACGCGCGAGACCGATCACGATCAGGCCGGTGCGAAACGCAGGATTATCCGGAAGGAAGATCCAGGCGAGGGCGAACATCAGTGCCGGGCCGACAATCCAGTTCATCACCAGTGAGAGTCCGAGCATGCGGCGATCACCCGTGAGATGACCCATCTCCTCGTACTTCACCCGTGCGAGAACCGGATACATCATCGCCATCAGACCGATCGCGATCGGCAGGCTTGTCTGATCGATCTTCACCGAGTCGAGGGCGCCCTGCATGCCTGGAAGCAATCGGCCGAGGAGGAGCCCCAGGGCCATCGCAATGCCGATCCAGATGGGCAGGAATCGGTCGAGGGTCGAGAGCCGCCCGATGACAGCAGCCTCATCAGCATCGAGTTGCGCAGACTTTGCCATCAGCACTGACCCGGGGCGCAGCAGGCTCCACCGGTCTCGGCCAGCTTGAGCGAGGTGAGCGTGCTCGTGCCGAGCGGGTTGTCATCGGTGACGGTGTAGAACTCGATGGAAGCCTCGAGATTCGAGACGTTGAGGGCGAGCTGCACGCGGGACATGTGAACCTCCGATGGACGATGCCTCATCCTTGCCAAATACATTGATGTCTGTCAATATAGACAGGCATCAATGAAGAGATATTCGGGTGATCAGGGGCTGACATGCCAACCAAGACGCGACCGCGGGTACTTGCCGATCTTCCGCTCGCCACGCCCACTCAGGCGTGCTGCGCTCCCGGCGCCTCAGAACCGATGAGCCGCGAAAATGCCGAGGATCTCGCCGTGCTCCTTAAGGCAGTCGCCGATCCGGCACGCCTCCAGCTCATTTCACTCATCCGTTCCTCAGCCAACTGCGAGGCATGCGTCTGTGATCTCACCGATGCCATGGGCCTGAGCCAGCCCACCATCAGCCATCACCTCCGCGTGCTCACCTCTGCGGGCGTGCTGAGCCGCGAGCAGCGCGGCACCTGGGCCTGGTTCACCCTCAACCCGAAGCGATTGAAGGAAATCTCTCGCCTCTTGATCTAGAAGGCGACAGTTACAGCCAGCCGGAGCGCTTGAACGCGCGATACATCGCGAAGCACGACCCAGCCATGAGAATGAGCACTGCCGGATATCCCCATGGTTGATGCAACTCGGGCATCGTGTCGAAGTTCATGCCATAGATGCCAGCGATCATGGTCGGCACAGCTGCAATCGCAACCCAGGCCGAGATCTTGCGCATATCGCGGTTCTGCTGAAGGTCTTGAAGCGATGTTGATGCCATGAGAAGGGTCATCAGCAGTGTGTCCGAGGATTCCACCGCATCGGCCACGCGCAGGATGTGATCCCCAATATCGCGGAAATAGGCGTCGAGTTCCTTCGGCACCCACGGCACGAGACGACCGGTCAAGTGCTGCGCCAAGGGCGTAAGCGGATTCGTAGCTCGACGAATTTCGACATTCTCGCGCTTGAGTCGGTAGATCTGATCGACGCTGTTCATCGAGTAATCGACCGAGAACACCTGAGTCTCCAGGTTCTCGATGTCGATGGAGACTTCATCAGAGACCGCAACATAACCATCGACGACAGAGTCGAGAATCGCGTAGAACACACCGATCGGTCCCATGGCGCGAAGATTCGGGCTGCCTTGCACGCGCGCACGAATGCCGCGCAGATCTTCGGTGGATCCGAAGCGGACAGTCACGACGAAGTTTGACCCGACGAAGATGCCCACCTGACCCGTGTTGACATCAGACGTGCTCTCGACGTAATCGAGAACCTTGACAATTGCCAAGCCATGACCGGCGTCGTCTAGTTCGAACTTCGGACGCTGCGAGGAGTTAGCAGCATCCTCAACGAGCAGGTGGTCGAGATCGAAAACCTCGGCGGCGGTCTGAAGCTCTGTGCGGGACGGCTCGAAGAGGCCTACCCAGACGAAGGCGCCGGGGATATCTGCAGCTCGGTCACGAGCACCGCGCAGCATGTCGGTGATAGCCGATTGATCACGACCTGAGCCAACCTCGGTGTCGAGGATGTCGAAGGCTTCATTGGGCGAATACAGCCCCAGTCCGCGGATCATGGGTTCATTGTGTCGCAGGAAGATGACCACATGATGAAGGCCCGGTGGAATCGTTCCACCGGGCCCACATGACAAGCCTTATCCGAAGAAGGCGCCGGCCTTACGGCTGAACAGCACCAGAAGGATGATCACCGAGATTGCGATCTGCACGATCGCAGTCACAACGTTGCCCGAGAACAGGCCAACGATGCCGACGATCAGCATCAGAACGGTCACGACCGCGATGAGCATCCGTGCTGCCCGGTTTCCGCGGCCAAGCGCTCCGGCAACTGCCAGGTAGATCAGGCCGAGAATGATCAAGATCAATGAGTAGACGATGTTGATGTCGTCACGCAGCATCAGGGCACTGATGAGGCCACTGATCACGGTCAGGATGCCGTTGATGACGATCAGGATCACGATGAGCGTGACGCCGAAGGGGCGCTGCACTCCCTGGTTGTTTGCCATGCGAACTCCTCAGTTCAGGTCGACGAGTGCACGCCGAGGTGGTCGCGCTCGCCCCAAGATATCGGCAGAACGTGTCGAATTAGGTGAGCGCGACCCGCAAAAATCGGTTTATCAGATGCCGTCGATGATGCGGCAGGGAATCTGCTCGTTCTCACTGAGGTGGTAGCTGGCGCACACACGGTGGAAACCATCAGCGATTACAGCCGGCACACCCTTGCCAAGAACGCCACGCACGATGAGCACCGGCGAGAGAAGTTGCCCCTGGGCGACCTTCTGGAGATCGCGAACCACGGCAGGGTCGTTCGCGGGCAGCAGAGTCAGCCCGGTGGAACGAAGGAGATCCTTCGCCGGATGCAGCACGATCTCGGCAGTCTTCAACTTCTCAGCCAGCTGCTTTGCGGTATCAGTGTCAGCACACAGGCTCAGGTAGGAGACGGCGGCCGGGTAGTCGTGATCATCGGGGACGTCTTTCCAGATCACCTTCGGCACGGCCACAGCCGCAACCTTGCCGGAGGCCGAAGCCGTGCTCGACTTCTTGGCGGTCTTCTTGTCAGCCTTCTTGGCCATGATCTGCTCCCCTGAGTACGTGCGTTGAGTTTCAGGATAACCCGCGTTGCATGCGCAAAAACTCAGGCCCTCAACGCCCAGAAGGCGACAGCGGATGCCGCGGCAACATTCAAGGAGTCGACGTCGGCTCGCATCGGGATGCGTACGACCGCATCGCAGATCGCCTGAGCATCCGAACTGATGCCCGTGCCTTCGGTGCCCAGGATCAAGGCGAGTCGCTCAGGTGCTGACGCCGCGTACTCCTCGAGATCGACCGAGTCATCGCTTAGTGCGAGTGCAGCGGCCGCAAAGCCACGAGCCTGAAGTGCGGCACCGAGGTCGGCCCACGACTCGAATCGAGTCCAGGGCACCTGGAACACGGTGCCCATCGAGACCCGAATGCTGCGTCGGTACAGCGGATCCGCGCACGTAGGCGAGATGAGTACGGCATCAGCACCTAGGGCTGCTGCCGATCGGAAGATTGCACCGACATTGGTGTGATTGACCAGCCCGTCGAGGATCGCGATGCGTGGCGAGGAAATAGTCGACAGCGAATCGAGCAACGAGTCGAGTGACGCAAGCTCGGGTCGATACATAGCGGCCAGGGCTCCGCGATGCATATTGAAACCGGTGATCTGCTCGAGCGTCTCGTAGTCCGCGACATAGAGCGGTGTTACACCTGCGTCATCCGCACCTATCGCAGGAAGTAGATCGGCCAGCGGATCAATCCATCGCTCAGCCATGAGCAGTGACTTGACCCGATGGCCAGCCTCGACGGCGATGCGGATAACCGTCTCGCTCTCGGCCATGTAGATACCCATCGATGGCTCATGCTTAGAACGACGGGCAACGTCAGTGAGCCCGGTGTAGTCGGAGAGTCGAGGATCGGCGGCATCCTCAATGCGGATCACTGTCACTCGCTCTCCTCGATCATGGTGAGTAGACGGTAACAGCGCTAAGGGTGACCCTCACCCGCTACTCTCTCCGCCATGATCACCCCAAACTTCTGGTTCGATGGCACTGCTGAAGAGGCGGCCGAGTTCTACGTCTCGCTGTTCCCGAACAGCAGCATCGATGGCGTGCACCGCGCGGCGAGCGACAATCCGAGCACCGATGAGGGCAAGCCCCTCGTCGTCTATTTCACTCTTGCTGGTCGGCCCTACGCCGGAATTAACGGCGGCCCGATGTTCACCTTCACCGAGGCGATTTCCCTCTCCATCAGCTGCGCAGACCAGGCCGAGACCGACTACTACTGGAATGCCCTCACCGCCGACGGCGGCGAGCCCGGCCAGTGCGGCTGGCTCAAGGATCGCTTCGGCCTTTCCTGGCAGGTCGTCCCCCAGCAACTGGGCGAATACCTAGGAGGCCCGGATCCCGATGGTGCGCGTCGCGCCATGCAGGCGATGATGGAAATGACCAAGCTCGATGTTGAAGGCCTGCGCAGGGCCTACCTCGGGGAGTAAGCCCCCAAGGCAGGCCACCGCGGACGAACTAACGGCCCGGGAGCACCACGTCAGGCAGCATGCCCATCGGCATCGCCGGAATCTGCGGTGACGTTCCCCCACCGGTGCCCGCAGTGCTGTTCGAGCCAATTCCAGGCTGACTGGAGTCAGGAATCGTGACGTTCATCCAGTCGCTCATCTCGTCATCCATCATGGATGCGGTCATCGACATGGATGCGTTCATCGAGCACATCATCATGTCGTCGCTGCCCTGCACCATCTCGCAGCCGTCCATCATGGTGCCGTCGTGATCATGCATGCCCGACGCCATCATCGCGGTCATCATGCACTGAGCCGGATTCAATGAATCGTCACATTCTTCCTGCATGTCAGCAGTGGTGCCATTGAGATCGATCATCACCATCGGCATTGGCACGATGTAGGTCAGGGACCACGGCGACCAGAGTCCGGCATCGTTCATGGCCCGCACTCGCACCATCGGGTTAGCCGTGCCCATGAAGGACACCATGCCCGTACGAATATCACCGACGACATCAACCTCATCGTGAGTGTCACCCGAATCGAATGACATCTGATAACCCGAGTAATCGGCGCCACCGTTGTCGGCAGCTGGGTTAATCGTCCATGAAAGAACTCCGGTCATCGGATCGTAGGTGGCGTCCAGACCCGGCATTCCCGGCGCTGTCGCCTGAACACCGAGGGTGATCGGCTCGCCGTAGGCACTGCGCACCCCTGCGGAGTTCGTCACGAACGGCCGTAGGTTGAGCATCGTCTTCGCCGGCGGCAAGATGACATCGAAGGTCGCCGAGGCCGACGTCATGTAGACGGAGTCATCGGGCTTCACCAACCCATAGGTGGTGATCGCGGATCCACCCGTGGATGCACCTGCGGTGACGGTCACCGATCGCGTGGTGCGATCACTCGACTGAGCACCGAGCGCAATCGTGGGCGCGCTCGGCTGCGAGGACGCAGTGCCCGTGACGCTCGAGCTCCACGGGCCGTTACCGATGCCGTTGACCGCACGCACCTGCACTTCATATGAAGTGCCAGCGGTGAGCCCACTCACAGTGATCGGCGCGCTCGTGCCGCCTGCGACCGCTGCTGCGAAGTCAGCAGCACCACTTGCCTTCACCCGGTACTGATAGCCGGTGATGTGATCGCTCATAGGCGACGGAGTGAAGTCAACGGTGAGTCCGTTCACTGAATCCACGACCGAAAGGCCGGCGATTGCTGCGGGAGCCGAGCCAATGGAGAACGACACCGGCGCAGACCAGCCACTGACTCCGAACCAGGAGCCGGCCTTCATCTCGACCTGGTAAGTAGCGCCCATCATCAGGCTGGGCAGTGAGAACGAACCGTTCGGATTACCCAATTCGATCTGGCTCGACCACGTTGTGCCGCCATCAACCGAGTAGCGGTAGGCGTAGCCCTGGGTCGCCGGTGTCACTGCTGCAGGAGCCGTGAAGCCGATGACTGCAGACGTGCCTGTGACTGTTGCGGTCAGGCCCGACGGTGCAGCGGGGGCAGCGAAAGTCACGCTCGCGTAGGCCGAGGGGCCAGACGCTGTGTTCACAGTCAGCGACGCGCAAGCCAGAGCCGACACCGGCAGATTGCCGACGTACGCCGTCACGCTTCCTGACGTGCCGGACGCCGCCGCACCAGTTGTTCCACCGCTACCGGCGCAGTTGGACCAGGAGAACGACGTGCCCGTGACCCGGTAGCCACCAGTGGAGGAGAGTGACCACTGCATGGTGAGGGGATGGAATCCGCCGCCGCCCACCGACGGGTTGCTCAACGTCAGCGTCCCAAGCGAGCCAAGCGCCGAGGCGTTCACCGGTGACGACCACACACTCGAACCGTTTGCGCCAGTGGTGCGCACCTCTACGTAGTACTTGTTGCCCAGCGTGGCTGGGATCGAGTACGAGGTAGTTGAGGTCGCCACCGAGGTGCCGTAAGCACCAGGAGTGTTGCTGTCGTATGCGGACGTCGCCCAGCGCACCTCGTAACCGGTAGCGCCTGCAACAGCGCCCCACGAAGCGTTGATCACCGGCTGTGCGGGATTGCTGTTGCTGAAGGTTGCCGTAAGCCCGGTGGCTGGTGCAGTCACTGAGATCTCGAACCAGGATGACCACGGACCGGTGCCACGCGAATTCACCGCGGCCAGTCGAACCCAGGTCGAACCCGAGGAGGCAAGCCCAGTGACGGAGACAGGTGAGGACGTGCCGCTCACCGAAGTGGCGGAGCCTGCTGCCGTGCTGCCGTTGTTCGACAGTTGGTACGAGTAGCCGCTGATCGCGAATCCACCATTAGCGCCTGCAGTGAAGTTCACCGAGGCCGTGGTGCCGTTCACCGTCGCCGAGGTGATCGACGGAGCCGCCGGAACACCGAGCGTGCGGAAGCTGCTCGAGGTCACCCAACTAGAGGCGTAGCCCGCGGAGTTCTTCGCTCGTACGCGCACCACGTAATTAGTCGACTCCGACAGGCCGGTCAGCGAGTACGGCGATGCCGTGCTGGCTGAGGTGGCCGTGCTCCAGGTGGCGCCGGAATCCGTCGACAGTGCGAAGTCATAACCAGTGATGTTCGCGCCACCAGTGCTTGTCGGCGCCGTTACCGCGATGGAGACCGAGGTCGCATCGGGTGTCACCGCGCCAAGGGTCGGTGCGCTCGGGTTCCAGGCCAGTGCCCAGTTATCAGACCATGCTGACCAGCCTGCTGCATTGTGCGCACGCACCGAGACCGTGTGCTGCCCGTCGTACGACGAGTAGAGGTACCCGTCGTAGCAATAGGTGTAACCATCGCGGCAGTAGAAGTCATTCGTGGTCGTGGAGTTGTACGACAGGGTCGCAACACCAGGGATCGAGACCTCGACCCCATCGATCGGCGCTCCGCCATTCCCATTCGGGTAGGAGATGCTGAAGCTTCCGGTGCGGTAGGCGTCGCCCCAGCCCGAAGCGCCACGCGTCACGTTCGTGATTACCGGCTTGGCAGGTGCGACGGCAGTCACGAGAGTCTGCGAGCTGCTCCACGGGCCGGTGCCTGATGCGCCGATTCCACGAACCTCGATCAGGTAGTTGGTGCCGAGTGAGAGACCAGGAATCACGATCGGGAAGGTCGCCGACGCTCCGGCATCGATGGCGTTGGACCACGTCGAGGTTCCGACCGCTGACCAGCGCCACTGATAACCAGTGACGACACTCGCCGAAGGCTCGACCGAAGCTGAGGGAATAGCGACAGTGACCGTTCCGCTGGTCACCACGAGTGACGGCGGAACCGCTGTCAGACCCGAGGCAGTGACAGTGAAATCGGAGACTGAGGATGCACTGAAGCCACCGCCTGAAGCCGCGATGGTCGGGACACTGAATTCCGTGTCAGTCGACGAGAGTCCCGCACCCACGGTGTTCACCGCGCGCACGCGCAGTGCGTAGGCGATGCCCGGCTCAAGGTCAGCGATGTCGAAGGTGCCACTCGCTGACTGTGCAGCCGCGGTCCAGGAACCAAAGGAATGACCGCCGTCTGTCGACAGCATGTATTGGTAACCGGTGATGGGTGCTGTACCCGTATCTCCCGCAACCACGGTGACGTGTGCAGTGAGACTGGAGTCGGACAAAGTGTCTGCCTTCACTGCTACCGAAACCGGAACCGCGGGAGCGCGCGGAATCACCGCTGCGCTCGAGCACGGATTGTCGGACTTCAGCGCGAAGCTCACCGGACCGGTGACCATGCCTTCGCCGAGTGCGTTGATCGCCCGCGCCTCGATCGCATACGCGCAGGAAGTCAGACCCGAGAGAGTAAAGGGACTCGACGGGACGGCGATCCAGTCAGACCATGTGCCGCCATTCGCGCGCTCGATGCGGTACTCGATCCCGGTGATCGGTGAACCACCGTTGTCAGCACCAGACGCTGTCACCGTTGCCGTAGTGGCATCGGTTGAAACGCTGAAGTTCGCGAAAGTGCTCGGCACGGCGATCAGCTTGGTCTCGGATGCAGCTCGCTTGGTCTTCGGGGAGTTGTGCAGCTTGATCTTTCGCTCCCCCGCGGCGCAAGAAGTCTTGGCAGAGATCACGCGTACTTCACGCGACTTCACGTCAACGCAGAGCGCCTTCGTGCCCTTGGTCGACATGAGTGCGGCTGCCTCAGCCTTGGTCAGCGAAATCTCGACCGCTCCTCCGCGGCATGCACCGGCAGTCTTCAGCGCAGGAGCACTGCCCTTGCCCAGGCAGAGCACCGCCTTCTTCGCGGGCGCTGCCATGGCCGAGGGCGCAACGGCGACAACACCGATGGCGAGAGCAAGGCTTGCGGCGGCGGCGAGCAATCGACGGCCGGACACGGAGATCACTGAAACAGGCATTCTTCACCTCTAGCTATGAGGACGGTCGACTCAGATTCGCATGCGAATCGCCGCCGATCCAAGGCAACCGAGCCTTGTGCAGCCATTCCTCAAGAAATCGAATTTTCTTTGCGCGAATCGGGTCCGAAACTGTCACGCGAACACGGGGAGTGCCGACTGGGCGAGCCCCGTGCCTGGCGACGGTCCACCAAGATGCCTCGACGCTCTCAGCGTGAAAGAGTGGAGACAGCACGCATCCCATTCAGTGAAGAAGAGGCAATGACATGGCGAAGGTCAACTTTCGGGTGACACGCGAAATCGCCCTTCCCGCTGATCGGGTCTTTGCCGAGTTGATCGACTGGAAGGCCCACGAGGATTGGGTCCCGCTGACCAAGGTCGTCATCCACAGTGGCGACGGCGGTGCCGGTACGGAGTTCACCGCGACTTCCGGCATCAAGCCGCTCGCACTTCCCGATCGCATGCGCATCGATTCACTCGATGCGGAGGCGATGACAGTTCACGTGACGAAGCTCGGTCCGATTCTCACGGGCATCGTTGAACTGAAGGTGACATCGACCGGAAGTTCGAGTTGCCGCCTCGATTGGTTCGAGGACGTTCACGTGCCGGTTCTCCCCCAGTTCCTCGCGACTCCTGTCGGCGCAGCGGCACGCCAGGGCTTCACGACGTCAATCGAGAAGATGGCGAAAGAGCTCGCGGCGAGCGGCAACTAACCCTTCATCGCCGCATGGCGCCCGGCGATGAAGCCGAAGGTCATGCCGGGGCCGAGAGTTCCGCCCGCACCGCCGTAGACACCCGCGGTCGGTGACGACATCGCATTGCTGCAGATATAGAGGCCGTCGATCGGCTTGTCATTCCAGTCGATGACCTGCGCGTCACTGTTCATGCGCGGACCACCGCACGTGCCGAGTACACCTGACTCCATCTTCACCGCGTAGAACGGTGCATTCTCAATCGGGCCGAGGGTGCGGTAGGCGCCCTCGAAGTTTCGATCGCCCCAGAAGTTGTCGTACGTGGCATCGCCTCGCCCGAACTCAGTATCGCGACCATTGGCGACATCGGCGTTGAACTTCGTGACCGTCTGGTCGAGCACTGCGCCATCCATGCCGAGCTTGTTGCCGAGCTCTTCGATGGTGTCGGCGCTGACGGCCCACGGCGGGGCTACACCGGCCTGGGTCGTGTTGAAGAAGCGGTAGGTATCGACGTAGGTCTGGTCAACGATGATCCAGAACGGCAGGTTCACGTAGTCGTGCTCATTGGCATCCCAGTTGAACAACACGGGGCCGATCGCGTTGTAGTTCGCGGCCTCGTTGACAAAGCGCTTGGCATCACGATTGACGAGGATGCCGCGCGGGCGAGTGCGCTCGGAGTTACCGATCAAATAGTTCGCCTTGCCCTTGCCATGGGCAGCGAGCTCCATGCTCGACTGCAACCACCACGACTTACCCATGTTGCCCAGACTTGCTCCAACCTCCATGGCCATGAGCAGGCCGTCGCCTTCGCACTCCGGCACGCTGACGGGGCCGGTCATCGGGCCACGCAGGAAAGAGTTGACGAGACGCTCGTTCCATTCGAAGCCGCCGGTCGCGATGATGGCGCCCTTGCGTGCCCTGATGCGTAACTCCTTTCCGCCCTCTTCAGTGACGACACCGACAACGCGATTGCCATCGTGAATGAGGTGACGCGCACGCGACTCGCGGTGCAGAGGGATGTTGCGATCAAGTACGCCCTTGAGCAGAGAGCCGATGAGCGCCTGGCCCTGGCCGCGGCAGTCGCGTGCTTCGCGGTCGGCGAGCTCCTCCTCGCTCAGCCCCGGTGAGTAGTAGTCCTCGATCATGCTGGTGCGACGCGGCCAGCCGGTCTTCGGCGGATTCACCCACTTCGCCCACGAACCGAGCTCAACGAACGGGAACACATCGTTGTCGAGTGAGCGGCTGCCGTACTCCTTCGCACCTTCTGCCCACGACTGGTAGTCCGGGAAGCCTTCAAACAGGCGCAGCTTGACCGGAGTCTTCTCCCCGAACCAGCGCAGCATCTCGGGGCCTTCTTCGAGGAAGGCTCCGAAGGTCTCGGCTTCGAGATGACCATCGTCGGCGAGGCCATCGACATACGCGACAACTTCTTCGTAGGAGTCCTCGACGCCATGCTCGGCCTGCTGATCATTAAGAGGGATCCAGAGCATGCCGCCTGACATTGCCGAGGTGCCGCCGATCATGCCGAACTTCTCGAGGATCAGGACCTCGCCGGCGCCGAAATCGTGTGCGGCCATCGCTGCGGTGAGGCCGCCACCACCAGTGCCCAGGACGACGACGTCGACCTCCATGTCGAAGTTCTGGTCGCTCATGTTCTCTCCCGCGTCGAAATCAGGGCCCTGATCGGGCAACACGGTTACTTTACTCAGACTCTGGAAAGCCCAAGGGAGTTTCCGGTCGAAGGGGTGACTACCGTGCCCGGCTGCCAGAGAGGCGCACACTGATGGTCACGCTGTCACCGATCTCAATACCCTCCGCCCGGCGCACCGCCAGCTTGATCGGCACGATGTACTCGCCATCCTTCGGGAAGACAGATGTCGTGAAGTCGGTATCGCCAATGCGACCTTCGACCGGAATGGCGCCCCAGCCATAACTCAACGAGGCGGCATCATCAGCGAGATCAGCGCTGGCCTCAGGTGGCATCGACACGAAGTGGTGCGGTGCCGGCCCGCGCCACTCCCACACTCGCGCCGTGAAGGTCCAGTTCATCGCTCGGCTTTCACGGAGTACTCCGATCCTGGATCTCCCAGGCGTGATCGGTGAAGTGGTAACCGGAACGACGAAGGTAATAGGCCTCGGGCCAGGTTTCCTTGCGCAGCCGAGTCGCATACATTTTCTCGACGTCGAGCACGTGCTCGACCACCTTTGCGGTGTCGCGACCGCCTCCACGAGGCCCTTTGCGCAACTCAACCGGCGCCGAGGCAACGACGAGATCGAACTCCTCGCGGCAGGACACATGCAACGCACGCATTCGGCGCATCACGGTCAAGGGAACATCCTCTTCGAGGGAAGAGATCTGGCCAGGTGCCCCGAACTGCGTGGTGCCGTTTCCGACTTGCTTCTCGACGATCACGAGTGATGAGTCTGAGGGAAGTGCCGCCTTCGCCCGCTTGGCAATCGGTGCGTAGCGCGACCGGTAGGCCAACAGTCGCTCGACGGCCGCATCCGGATTCTTGCCGTGACCAAACCAGCCCGGGAACCACAATGCGCACGCGAAAGAGCGAGTCGACGAGATCTCGAGAAGCACTTCCAGATCAGCCATGATTTAAGTCTGCATCACTGATGTAGCAGCGTGCAGGAAACACCGATCTTCTCGGCCATCTGCGCCGCCTGACGATCGAAGGTAACGAATCCTGAGCCGGCCTCGCGGGCTAGCAGGATCAGGTGCGCATCGGTCACAGAAGAGCTCGAATGCGCCAGCTCGCCCAGCAGCTCATGCGAATCCGCAAGACTCACGGAGTCAGCGATGAACGCGTGACCTGTAAGCCCGCAGATGCGATGCAACAACATCGCCGCTTCAGAAGGCGTGCGCGCATCAGGTGTTACGCGCACGTTGCTCGACACTCGAATGAAGCCAGATTCCGTCACCCCGCAGGTCAGCCACCCCGAAGAGTGGGCAGACGCAAACCAGGTGCGCGCGGCCGAGTGATGGACGTGGTTGGGCCAGGCCAGTGCGAGCAGCACATTGACGTCGAGGAGGTCACTCACTCGTCGAGTGCTTCGCGTACGAGGTCGGGGGTCATCGGCGCAGTCTCACGGGAGACCGCGAAGGTCGGGAAGCCGTCGTCCTCAAGCCTCGGCTCCAGGCCTCGGCGCGCCAATTCGGAAACGGCAGCCCCTAGGGAGGTGCCGGTCGACTGGCTCAGAGCACGGGCCGACGCCAGTACAGCGTCGTCGATGTCCAGTGTGGTTCGCATCACCGCATCATAACATCGCGGCATCACATTCGGGATTCTGCCCGAATCAGGAGCTCCTCCAGTTGAGCCTCGGGCGGGCAATTTTCAGGCAATTCCTACTAATTTCCCCTGACCGTTAGGAATCTCACCCGATGTACGTCACACTTAGACCAGGTAAAGGCATGTCAGCACTAAATCCCCACGAGGACGCAGGCGCGATACGGCTTCACCGCGTGACAGACAGTTCGTCTGACACGTCACTCGTTAAGGAGATT
>CANFQC010000045.1 GCA_947449035.1 Actinomycetota bacterium | reverse complement strand
TACGTGTATTACGAATGCGAAGAGGTCGAGAGCAAGTACAACGGCCTCGCGCACCTCGCTGCGAGTAACCCTGAATTGCTCGTTGCTGATCTCGCGATCTTGATGGAGCCGTCGAACGCCGGCATTGAGGCAGGCTGCCAGGGCACTCTGCGCGCCGATGTCACGGTGCGTGGTGAGCGCTCGCATAGTGCGCGACCGTGGATGGGTGTTAATGCGATCCATGGCGCCGGCGAGATCATGAGCCGACTCGATTCGTATGAAGCGCGTCGACCGATGGTTGATGGCCTGGAGTATCGCGAAGGCCTGAACGCAGTCGGAATTCGCGGTGGCATTGCCGGGAATGTGATTCCCGATGAATGCGTGGTGACCGTGAACTATCGCTTCGCGCCTGATCGTTCGGTTGATGAGGCAGTGGCGCATGTGCGCGAGGTGTTCGAAGGTTATGACGTCGAGTTCGTGGATGTCAGCCCTGCGGCATCGCCGGGCCTCTCGCGCCAGGCAACCATGGATTTCCTTGCAGCCACTGGTGCAACCCCTGCGCCGAAGTTCGGCTGGACAGACGTGGCACGTTTCGCGCAAATGGGAACCCCGGCCCTGAACTTCGGACCGGGGGACCCATCTATCGCGCATATGAAGGACGAATTCGTCCCGCTTGATCAGCTGCGTTCATGCGAGATGCAGTTGCGCAGCTGGCTTACTGCTGACTAGGCCTTGAGGGCCTGAACGTCGAGCACGAGCTTGATCTTGTCGGAGACGAGCACGCCACCGGTTTCCAGTGTGACGTTCCAGACGAGTCCGAACTCCTCGCGGCTGATCTCGAGCTCTGCCTCGAAGCCGGCCTTGGTGTTGCCCCACGGGTCGGTGCTGACGCCAACGAACTCCCACGGAATCACGACGGACTTGGTGACGCCATGGATGGTGAGGTCACCGGTGACCTCGACGACGTTGCCCTTGTCGGCTGCGCCGGTGGAGACGAAGGTCAGGGTCGGGAAGGTCTCGACGTCGAGGAACTCGGCAGTCTTGAGATGGCCGTCGCGGTCTCCGTTGTTGGTGTCGATGCTGGCGGCCTGAATGGTGAGGTTGGCCGAGCTGGCGGCAATGTTGCCGGCGTCGATGGTGAAGCCACCCTCGAATGCGCTGAAGTGGCCGCGGACCTTCGACACCATCAGGTGGCGGGCCGAGAAGCCGATGTTGGTGTGGGCGGCGTCGATCACCCAGGTGCCGTTCGCTGCGCTGAGGTCAGCCATGTGAATCTCCTTGAATAGTTGAAAGATCAATTGGTTTGTTGAATATACAACTAGGTTCCCCGCGGTGCAAGCCCCTCTAGGGTGGAATGCGTGAACTCTGCCCGAATGATCTGCGTCTATTGCTCGGCCAACGAGGCCATCGATGACCGCTACCGTGCCCTGGCCACCGAGGTCGGCACCGCCATCGCGGCCCGAGGTTGGGGCCTGGTCTCCGGCGGTGGCTCGGTCTCGATGATGGGCGCCGTGGCGCGAGCCGTGCGGGCTGGCGGTGGCTACACCGTGGGAGTCATTCCCCAGAAGCTCATCGACATGGAGATGGCCGACCACGATGCTGACGAATTAATCGTCACTACCGACATGCGTCAGCGCAAGGCAATCATGGATGACCGAGCTGACGCCTTCCTCGCGCTACCCGGCGGTATCGGCACCCTCGAAGAGCTCATGGAAGTCTGGACAGCGAGACACCTGCGCATGCATGACAAGCCGGTTGTTGCCCTAGATCCCTGGGACGACTACTCGCACCTACGCGCGCAAGTGAAGCACTGGCGCACGACCGGCTTCGTCAACGAGCACGGAGAAGCCCAGCTGCAATGGTCGCCCACGATCGAGAATGCACTCGACCTGATCGCTGCAGACTGGGCTTCGCCGCACTAGTCATTAACGAGGGTCAGTGACTACTGGCTGTTGCTGCTCGATGCTGATTGCACGTGCACGTGATCAGCGGTGAGCGTGCTGCCCGTTGACGTGCCACGCACTTCGGCGGTCTGACCGATAGCGACATCAGCAATAGTGCTGTTCTTCTTCGCGTCGGTGTGAACCTTGGTACTCGCATTGATGACGTAGGTAGCAGTGAAATCATCTGCAGCCTTCACCGTGATCGACGTGGCACTGACAGCGGTGATCGATCCTTGGATCGATGCGAGATTCACGAACGCACCGGTGGAGTCCTTGATGGTTGCGGTGCTGTGCAGTGCGCGACCGCGACCGATTCCCATTCCGGCGTGGTCTCCGCCGCGACCCTTGCCATGCTGACCCTTGTTGTCACCTTGGGCATTGCCGGAAAGGCCGTGCTTGCCGTGCTGACCCGAATCCGGCGAAGCACTGGAAGAAGCACTCGGGGAGGCCGAGCTGTTGTCGCCGTTGGCAGCCATGGCGACGCCGGAGACTCCGGTGGCGAGCAGCGCGCCGAGGGCGATCGAGCTGGCAACGACGGTGATGTTCTTCTTGCGTGACATGTGCACTCCTTCGATTTCCAGCGGGAGCATTCGCTCTCGCCTGTGACTCCACTGTGCGCTCCCGCTCTTCGAGAAGGGTTGCCGTTGTCTAAAGGGGAGGTAAGGGCTTCGGTCATGGCGATCTGACTATGGTCACCGGTCAATCTGGGCCGAGGAGTGCGCCAACGGGCTCCAGTCGTGGTGGGATATCCCCATGATGTTCGTCTTCGTCGTCGTGGCCATCGCCGTCATTGCCTGCATTGCCCTGGCATCGGTCGGCCGACTGGGCGAACTTCCGGAGGCCCCGATCGACCGTAAGCCTGCCGAGGTCGGCTTCGACGTGGTCGTTCGCGGTTACCGCATGGACGAAGTCGATGAGGAGCTCGGGCGTCTGCGCGCTCGCCTGGCGGCCCATGAGCAGGGAACTACGGGGCAGTAGCCCACCTCACCTGCTGGTGCCCCGCCGCTAGCGTGATCTGGCCTTTTGCCCAGCCCCGCCCCGTGCGGTCATCCGCCTATGCGCGATAATGGGAGTCACGAGTTTCCCGGCCTTGCCGGGCACGAGTTCTCCGGCCGAGCCGGGGACGAGAGGGGTTCCACATGGCCGCGATGAAGCCACGGACGGGCGATGGCCCGCTCGAGGTGACCAAGGAGGGCCGCGGTTACGTCATGCGCGTTCCGCTGGAAGGTGGCGGACGCCTGGTCGTAGAGCTCAATGCCGACGAGGCCAAGGAGCTCGGCGAGAAACTGCTGGTCCTGTTCTCCTAGTACCTGACATTCATGAGCCCCGTCCCTCGTTGAGGGGCGGGGCTCATGTCATTGTCGAGTGAGTGCGAATTACTCCGCGCTACGCAGGTTTATTCCGCGGCTCGCAAAGTCGCTATGAGCAAGCCGCTTCCAACAGTCAGCAGCGCCGGCAGCCAGTGATCCTCATCGCGCAACGTGTTC
Organism: Actinomycetota bacterium; assembly: GCA_947449035.1. Lineage (GTDB taxonomy): Bacteria > Actinomycetota > Actinomycetes > S36-B12 > S36-B12 > CAIKZY01. Next base: position 13,957 of record CANFQC010000045.1, on the reverse strand, counting down.
GCTGCCTCGCGCAGTGCCTGCTGGCCCGCCTCGCGCTGGCCGGAGTCGGCAAGGCCGCCGCTGCCAAGTGCGGAGTTAAGGACGATCAAGCCGCCTGAACGCAGGAGGCGACGAGCCTGGGCGACGATCGCGGGGTACTCGGTGCGATCGCCATTGACGAACACGATGTCGTAGGCAGAATCCTGAAGGCGAGGCAGCACCTCGAGGGCGCGACCGGTGATCAGGCGCGTACGCACGTGGTCGTAGCCAAGGGCCGTGAAGGTATCGCGAGCTACGCGCTGGTTCTCAGCCTCGACGTCAATGGAGGTCAAGATGCCCTCGTCGGTCATTCCGGCGAGAAGCGCTGCGCCGGAGACGCCGGTGCTAGCACCGATCTCGACGACAGCAGAAGCATTGACGGAGGCCGCGAGCACGCTGAGCAGGGCAGCAGTCGATGGGCTGATGGCGTCGGAGCCGAGGTCGGCTGCCTTGGCGCGAGCCGTGCGCACGGCCTCGGACTCATCGAGCCAGTCGTTGGCGAGAGTCCAGGACTCGGCGTTCAGGGGTCGTGATGTGGTTGCGATGACGCACCTCCGCTGTTGCTGGGATCACGGGCAGCCTAGCCCTTTCACCCCAGATAGGTTTGAGCCAGGAACCGTGAGAGGACAAGCATGTCGGAGATGAACCACGAGCCCGTGATGCCGCCTGAGCCGGCACCGGTCCAGCCCGAGGCTCCCGTGGCTGCGCCGTCCCCCATGGCAGCTCCCGTGGCCTCCGCCCCCGCGACCTCGCGCCGCGGGCCTGGTGTCTTCGCGATCATCATGATCGCGGCTGTCACCTCGCTCGTGGTCGGCATCTTCGCCGGGCTCGGCGGCTATCTCATGGGCCAGGGCATCGACTCTTCCTCCACGGCCGTGGTCACCATTCCTCAGGTCAGCGAAGGCTCCGGCTCGGCCACCACCCCCGGCGCTTCGATTGCCTCGATCGCCGCGGCTGAGCTGCCGTCGGTTGTCTCGATCGTCGCCACGGGCGCGAACTCGGCTGGCAGCGGTTCCGGTTTTGTCATTCGCTCCGACGGTTACATCCTCACCAACAATCACGTCGTCGCAATCGCCAAGGGCGGCAAGCTCGAGGTCGTCTTCAACGATGGCACTCGAATCAAGGGCGAGGTCGTCGGCACTAATCCCGAATATGACATCGCAGTCGTCAAGGTCGCGAAGAAGGGCTTGCCCGCGATGCTCATCGGTAATTCCGATGACGTCACGGTCGGTGACATGGCGATTGCCATCGGTGCGCCACTCGGACTCGACGGCACGGTGACCGCTGGAATCATCAGCGCACTCGATCGCCCGGTCACTGCAGGTGACAGCAACGACACCTCGTTCATCAATGCGATCCAGACTGATGCGGCAATTAACCCCGGCAACTCAGGTGGTCCGTTGCTCGACGGCTCAGGGCGCGTGATCGGTATCAACTCAGCAATCGCCTCGATGGCCACCGGTAATAGCGAGGCGGGGAACATCGGCCTCGGCTTCGCGATTCCGATCAACACTGCCAAGCGCATTGCCGAAGAGTTGATCTCGACAGGTACGTCACAAACTCCGGTGATCGGCGTGAACCTCGACACGACTTACGAAGGCCCGGGCGCCAAGGTGCTCGAGGTCAAGGCGAATGGACCGTCGGAGGCTGCCGGCCTGCAGAAGGGCGACATCATCACGAGCCTTGCCGGCCGTCTCATTGACGATGCCACCGAACTGGTTGTCGCAATTCGCACTCATGCACCCGGTGACAAGGTGGACGTGAAGATCGACCGCGGTGGTGGCTCGGTCAGCGCCACGATCACCCTGGGTTCAGCGGAGTAGTCTGCAGACGTGTTCGACATCGGAATCGGCGAGCTGATTGTGCTCGGAGCCTTGGGCCTGCTGGTCTTCGGCCCTGAGCGACTTCCTCGTGCCGCGGCCGATGCGGGCAAGTGGATTCGCCAGATTCGCCAGATGGCGATCAATGCGAAGACTGATCTCGCTGATTCCGCCGGCATTGATCTCAGCGACACGATGGATGCGGTCAAGAGTCTTACTGATTTGCACCCACGCAAGATCGCTTCGAGCCTGATGGCTGATGATCCGGCGCCGAAGGCCAAGGGGAGTGCGCAGGCTGCAGCCTCGGATCAGCCGAGGCCAGCTTTCGATCCTGACGCGACCTAGGGCTTTGTCGTCCCGGGATTCCTGATACGCTATACCGTATCAGGAAGGGGTCTCATGAGTGCCTCCACGCTCCTCCGCTCCTCACGCACCAGCCGCGGCGTGACTCAGCGCGCCCTCGCTACGGCCGCAAAGGTTCGGCAGCCCGGAGTCGCTGCAGTCGAATCGGGCGCTGAGGATGCGACAGTCAGCCGTATTGAGCATCTGCTGGCTGCTCTGGGCAGTCGGCTTTCCGTCATCCCGTCGCGTACTAGGCCTGTCTGGGCAGCGGGTGAGGATGTAAGGGCCGCACTTGATGCGGATGATGAACGGACTGCGTGGCGAGAGGTTATTCAGCTTAACGACGATCTGCGCGCCGCCGATCCGGCGACCGCAGTCGCGCTTGCAATTGCCGCACCAGGGCCCACGGGCGATGTGCGATTCGACGCACTGATTGCGGCGGTGACTGATTGCGCGCTCAGCGACGCACAACTTCCCTTGCCCGCATGGCTTCGTGAAGACGCATGGGTACTTGATCGATTCTGGGATGTCGAGAACGTGCCCACACTTCGTGTTGCTGCACGTGACCAGACACCGGAAGCAATAAGCCGGCACGGCATATATCTCGATCGCGCCGTACTCGAGAGTGTTTGATGCCGCAGACAATGAGCTCAGATCGGGTGAGGTCTCTTCTCGAGGAGCTCGCGCAACGTCTAAACCATTCAGGCGTGTCAGCAGGCGTACGCGTCGTTGGAGGTGCCGCGCTTGCCGTGCTGGATGTAGATCGGCGAGCAACCTCTGATGTCGATGCGGTGATCGTGCCGGCTGGTGTGGCGGTTGACGTCATCGCGACGATGGCTATAGATCATGATCTTCCGGACAAATGGCTCAATGACGCGGCGCTCGCTTACATCCCGCTTGTTGGCAGTGAGGATTGGATCGAGATCTATCGGTGTGGGGATGTGACGGTTTCGATCGGCTCGACGCCGATGCTCTTGGCCATGAAACTTTTCGCCAACCGCGGGATTCGTGACAGCGATGACATCGAGTTCCTGCTTTCTGCTTGCGATATCGCATGTGTTCAGGACGCCCAGGAGATCTACGAGAGGTACCATTCACAAGATGTTCTTAGTGGTTCGGCCGTCGCCCGCATCGAACATTGGTTATCTCGTCGCGACTCGACCACGTGAAGCGACCTGAGAATGCAGCAGATGAGTTCTGCAAGAAGCGCGTTACTTGCTGATGTGAAAGCGCTCGAGCCCATCGCGCTTCCGCTGCTTGATTCCCAGGGCTGCGTGCTCGCTCAGGATGTTGTAGCTCCTGCTGACGTGCCTGCCTTCGCGACCGCGGAGTGTGCGGGATTCGCAATTCGTGTCGATGACCACGAACCAGGCGAGGTACTGAGGGTCATCGACGACGTACCTGCGGGTTTTCGCGCATCCGAGGCATTGATCCCGGGCACGTGCATTGCGGTCACTCGTGGCGCACCGATTCCTGACGGAGCCGACACCGTGGTCGCTGTCGCACATTCCCGACGCATTGAGGGGGGAGTGATCCTCGAGGCAGTACCCCACGGCAGCTGTGTGATCGGTGTCGGTGCACTTATCGGCATCGGCGAAAAGCTTGCTCGCGCAGGCCAACTTCTCGACCCACCACTTATCGGAACTCTGGCGCGCGCCGGCATCCGATCGGTGGAAGTGCATCCCCGTCCCCGAGTTCTGGTGGTCACGGTCGGCACTGAGTACGTCGAGCCAGGGGTGCCGACCCCAACCGGCCTCGTGGCCGATCACCTCAGCTTTCTTGCGGCTGCTCTCGTCACTGAAGCAGGTGGCACTGCCTTTCGCATCCCACCGGTGCTTGATGATCTCGCCGAGGTCGAGGCGGTTGTCGATGACAATGCGCATCGCAGTGACCTCATCGTGCTCTGCGGAGTTGATCCTGCTGATGCACCGGCTGTCGCAGATGCCCTCAGCCTTACCTGGACAGCTACTGATGACGGTCACGTCGTGGTGCACGGCGTACGAGAGCGTGCAGCCATCCTCGGGTTCGCCGATGACCCCGCCGCGCTCCACATTCAGGCCCGCGAGTTGCTCCCGGCCGTGCTCGGTCGGCTGATGGGCCGCGAGCAGTCATGAGACAAGCCCCGATGCGCGGTGCGCACCGGGGCTTGTCAGTGATCGGGATTGCTACTCCTGAGCGGAGTCCTTGCCAATGTCCTTGCCGAGCATCTTGCGAATGGTCATCCGCGGGATTTCGGTCAGTTGTGAGACCTTGCTCTCGCTGAGAATGCCGGCCTCGACCGAGCCCTGAACGATCAGGGCGAGGTTGTCGCGGGCAGCGCGTTCCTTCTTCTTGGCGGCGCGCCAGTCCTTCGTGGCCTTCTCCAGCGCCTTAGTCGCCTCGGCCTTAGCCGAGGCGCTTGCCTTCACCACGATTAAGCGGGCAGGCGGTCAGCCAGGGGGGCCATCGCCTTGTGCATTTCGCTCCACTCGAGGGCCTCATCGATGTGATTGGTCTCGTAGCGGCTGGTGCAGGTGCAGGTCAGCACGAAGTGGCAGGTCGAGTAATCGAAGGTCGACTCAACGCGGTGGCCGAGCTCACGGGAGCTGGACGGGGTGGCGACAGTGGTCGTCGTGCTGCGCTTGAAGATGTGCATGTTCATGGTGCCTCCTAACGAACGCTGTGTTCGTGTCTGAAAGCAGTATAGGCCTATACAGGTTTTCTGTCCAGGCCTATACACACGGCGTGTCTAGGGCTATACCGAATTGTTATAAAGGGCCATTTTTTGGCGCCTCTATGAGGGAAATCGGCCCCTCGTGGGGGTTCATCTGGTGTTCACCTGTTGGTCAGAAGGTGTTTGCACGGCGCACGACCTGCCGCCATGTCGGCTCACCAAGATCTGTCCATGGCTCAGGTCGACACACCGCAGTTCCGCGATCTCGCGACGAACGTCAACTCTCACCGCGGCGACCGAATCTTCAATCGCGTCATCACGGGCCTGGCCTTCTCCGCCTTGATCATCCTGGCCGGCATCACGGTGTTCCTCGGTGCGCAGACCATCCCCGTGCTGAAGGACCAAGGCCTGTCGTTCCTCACCTCGACCGTCTGGGATTCCCTCGGCACGCCGCCGCAGTACGGAATTTGGGGCATGCTCTACGGCTCGATCCTGCTGTCGGTCATCGCACTGGTGATCGCGGTCCCGGCGTCGTTGCTGCTCTCGGTTTTCATGGTGTTCATCGCACCGGCCAAGCTCGCCAAGGTCATGACCAATGTCGTCGATCTCATGGCTGCAATTCCGTCGGTCATCATCGGCCTGTGGGCCTTCTACGTGCTCGCCCCGACTGCGGTTGGCTGGCAGGAACTCATGAACCAGTACCTCGGCTGGATCCCGATCTTCCAGAACTCGAGCGGCAACTTCAACGGCACGCCGTTCATCGCCGGCTTCGTGCTCGCCGTGATGATGATCCCGATCATCACCTCGGTCACTCGCGAGGTCATGGGCCGCACACCACCCGAACTCATCAATGCCTCCGAGGCACTGGGCTGCTCGCTCTGGACCATGCTGCGTTACGTCGCGTTGCCGTTCGGCCGCGGCGGCATCGTCGGCGGCATCATGCTCGGCCTGGGCCGCGCACTCGGCGAGACCATCGCGGTGTTCTTCGTGCTCAAGCTTGTCTTCGACGTGAACTACTACCAGATCCTCGAGTCGGGCGGCGGCTCCATCGCGACCCTCATCGTCTCGAAGTTCGGTGACGCCTCCGGTCCGTTCGAGACCCAGGTACTCCTCGCCGCCGGCTTCTTCCTCTTCGCCGGAACTCTCGTGGTGAACGTCATCGCCAACCTCATCGTCAAGCGGACAGGACGCCTGCAGTCATGAGCGCAACCATCACCTTCGACTCCGACACCATCCCGGAGCTTCAGAAGCAGACCCCGCAGACTCCGTGGACCAAGCGCACCGGAAGCTTCAAGCGCGTCGTTGCTCTCGCAGTGATCCTGCCGGCCCTGATCATCGGTGCGCTCTTCCTCTTCACCGAGATTCCTGGTCCGGTCATCATGATCGGCATCTACCTGCCGCTGCAGATCATCGCTGCCATCGCTGCCGCGATCTCGCAGCGCGGTGCAAAGGCCGCCGGCGACGCCGTGATCATCGTGTGCGCAATCGGCGCCACCTTGTTCAGCTTCATCATCCTGCTTTCACTGCTCTGGTCGATCGTGAGCAAGGGCATGGAAGCCATGAGCTGGTCGTTCATCAGCCAGAACAACGAGTACATCAGTCCGAGTACCCCGCTCGGGTGGGGCGGTGTCGGCCACGCAGTTCTCGGCACGATCATGATCGTGGCAATTGCAACCTTGATCTCGATGCCGATCGGTGTCGCCACTGCTCTCTACATCACTGAGGTACGTGGCAAGGCAGTTCCCTATGTGCGCTTCTTCGTGCAGGCCATGTCGGGCGTGCCCTCGGTTGTCGCTGGTCTGTTCATCCTTACCGTCTTCATCCTCACCGGCGTCTTCCAGCAGAGTGCACTCACCGGCGGCTTGGCTTACGCGATCTTGATGCTGCCGACCGTCGCCCGCACCGCTGAGGAAGTTTTGCGACTCGTTCCCGACGACCTGCGCACTGGCGCCCTCGCACTCGGCTCCACGCGCGCACGAGTCGTGCTGAAGGTCGTCATGCCTGCAGCCAAGACTGGCCTGATCACCGCGATGATCTTGGGTATTGCTCGCGTCGTAGGCGAGACCGCACCGCTGCTCATGACGGCATTGAAGAACGACAAGACCGTGCTCAACCCGATCATGGAGCCGATCACGGCCCTGCCGGTCTACATCTTCAGCAATGTGGCCCAGCCTTACCCGGCCGCCGTCGCTCGCGCTTGGGGCGCCGCGCTCGTGCTGATGATCCTGGTCGCGATCTTGTTCACCGTGACCCGCATCCTGTCGTCGAAGCGCCCAGGCCGATGAGCCAGACTAACGAGAACGAGGGAAACAACATGTCAACTGCCGAGTTCGAGCAGATTGCGACGATCGAGGAGACCGCCATGACCACGGAATCGACTGCCACCGAGCAGCAGATCGAGATGGATGCGCGCGACGTCAGCATCTGGTTCGGCCAGCGCAAGGTCCTCGAGGGCGTGAACATCAAGTTCCCGAAGAACACGACCACCGCCCTCATCGGTCCGTCAGGTTGTGGCAAGTCGACTTTCCTGCGCAGCCTCAACCGTCTTCATGAACTGATCCCCGGCGCGAAGCTGGCCGGCGAGATCCATTACGAAGGCAGCGACATCTACGCACCCGAGGTTGATCCGGTGCACATTCGTCTGAAGATCGGCATGGTTTTCCAGAAGCCGAATCCGTTCCCCAGCATGACCATCCGCGGCAACGTGCTCTCTGGCCTAAAGCTCTCGGGTATGAAGCGCGATAACCACGACCAGATCGTCGAGGAGACCTTGACCTCTGCCGGCCTGTGGAATGAGGTCAAGGATCGCCTGAACTCCGAGGCCGGCGCCCTCTCGGGTGGTCAGCAGCAGCGTCTGGTGATCGCCCGCGCGCTCGCCGTGAACCCGCACGTTCTGCTCATGGACGAGCCGTGCTCCGCTCTCGACCCGGCTTCGACGCTGAAGATCGAGGAGACCATCCGTCAGCTGTCGAAAGACATCACCATCGTGATCGTCACGCACAACATGCAGCAAGCCGTGCGCGTCGCCGACAACACTGCGTTCTTCCTGGCTGCCGAGAACGAGCCCGGACACATCGTCGAGCAGGGCCCGACCACCGAGATCTTCGGCAATCCCCAGGATCAGCGCACCCTCGACTACGTCAATGGCCGCTTCGGTTAATCCGCTGTTCACTTGTCCATCCACTGTTCATCTAAGTGTTGGCGCAGCGCAAGACAAGGGATGAAATCGCGTTACCTGAGGTCCATAACTTCATCTCTGTAAGCGTCAATCCACTAAAGGAGATTCTCGTGCGTCGTTCACTCGCACTTCTGGCCGGTGTCGCAATCGCGGCTTCCACCGTTGCCATCGCAGCACCTGCACACGCGGCCAACACCATCAGCGGTGGTGGCGCCTCGTTCCCGTACCCCTTCCTTTCGCAGTGCGCTGCTGACTTCAACGCGTCGCAGAGCGATTTCGCGATCCAGTACACCTCGACCGGTTCGGGCACTGGAAAGTCGAACTTCACCAAGGGCACCTTCGTTTACGCCCAGACCGACTCCAAGTACGCCTCGGGTGAGCCCACCTTCGGCTGGGAGTACATCCCCAACGTCGGTGGCGCAATCGCCTTCCCGATCAACCTGAAGAGCACCACGACGGGCAAGACCCTCGGCTCCTCGATCCAGCTCAAGCAGACGACCCTCGCCAAGATCATGGGCGGCGTCATCAAGAGCTGGAACGACAAGGAGATCCTGGCCTCCAACCCGCGTATCGCGAAGTCGATCCCGGCCAAGCCGATCACCGTGGTCTACCGCTCCGGTAACTCCGGCACGACGAACAACACCCTCCAGTACCTGAATGCCTGGGCACCGTCCATCTTCGGCAAGGTTCAGGACGACTTCTCCACCGCATTCCCGGGCTCCGTCCCGCTGGCCTCCTCGCAGACCGGCAAGGACAACGCCACCGTCATGTCGCTGATCAACGCCACTGAGGGTTCGATCGGTTACGTCGACTTCGGCGATGCCAAGGGTTACCCGGTTGCTCGCATCCAGAACGCTGCGGGCGAGTTCATCGCACCGTCGGCCGCCTCGGCAGCGAAGAACCTGGCCAACCAGACCAACGTTGGTGCCAATGGCCTCATCACCCTGAATTACAACGTCAACGTCAAGGGCGCGTACCCGGCGGGTATCTTCAGCTACATGCTGGCTCGTACCGACGGCAAGGGCCCGAACGGCCTCGGCGTTCGCCAGTTCGCTGACTACGTGCTCCAGAAGTGCGGCCCGTCGCGCGCAGCCTCGCTCGGCTACGTGCCGGTCGGCGGCAAGGTTCTCGCCACCGCGAAGACCCTGGTCACCAAGATTCAGTAGTAGCACCCCGCTCCACCACAACTGAATCTCTCAAATAGCTCGAGCAAAGGTGAGGACGATGTTCCGGATGATTACGTCAACCCGGGGCATCGTCCTCGCCGCTTGTGCAGCCGCAGGCGCTGCGCTTCTCCTCAGCGCCTGCACCCCGCCGCTGCCGCCCGACGTGCTAGCGGCCCAGGCCGAGGCCAACATCACGTGCCAGACCGGCGCCCAGAACGTGAGCCTCCCCGAGGATTTCGCCGGCGCCAGTGACGCCGTCAACGCCACCCTCTCGGGCACCTGCCCCGACCAAAGCCTGGTCGAGGTCGCTGCCGGTGAGCCGGCGAGCTTGACCATCACCGACATGGCTCCGACTGCCGAGCAGATCGCCGCCTTTGACAAGACGTGCCCAAGTGGCGCAATCATCGTGCCCGTCTTTGGCTACCCCGTGGTTCTCGCCCTGAACGTTGTTGGCCTTGAGGGCGTCGTCATGACACCCAAGGCTCTCGCGGGAATCCTCGACGGCACGATCACTAGTTGGACTGATCCGCTGATCACCGATGCGAATCCGGGCACGGACTTCAGCGGTATCTCCGACATCACCGTCATGTCACTCGAAGGCGGAAGTGGTGCAGTCAATGCAATGACCACCTACCTGAATAAGACCGCACCTGAGAGTTGGACTGCCGGAGTCACCAACACTCTCGAGGTCGGCACCAAGTTCGCCACGACTGCAGGTCTCCTGGCCGAGCTCACTGCCACCGATGGTGCAGTTGCGGTTCTCCCCGCGATCCAGGCGCTCAACTCCGCACTGCCGATGGCAAGCGCTGACATCAACGGCACGACGATCAGTGTCGATGACACACAGCTGCTCAAGGTAGGCATCGGTGCGATCACTGTCACCACTGATGCGGCCGGCAACATGATCGCGACTCCCGCAGTCGGTGGAACTCCGGTTCCCGAGAGCTTCGATGCCGCGGCAGCGAAGATCGTTATGGCCGAAGGCCAGGAAATGATCGGCTGGCCGATCCTGGGCGTCGCTCACATGATGATCTGCGATGACGGCACTGATCCGCTGCCGCTTTCCAGTGCTCAGTACCTGGTGCGCTTGGCCGGTCAGGGCTCGCTCGAGACCTTCGGCCTGACCCCGCTGCCCGAGCCGATCCGCGTGCAGACCTTCGTGCCGCTCAAGGTCACCGCAGCGGCGCCCAGCACGTCCTAGCCGCCCGGAGTTACTCCGGCAGTGACAAGTACTTCGCGAGTGCCTCGCGCACGATAGTGCTGGTGTTGAGCCCGGTCTCCGCGATGTGAGCTTGCAGCGCCTTGTACGCCCGTGGATCCAGGCGCACCTGAATCGCTGGTGAGGTTCCCCGTCCCAAAGAAGGGCGCCCAGGGCGGACGGGCCTGAGCTGGCTCACGTCGTATCCGCGCTCAGCTTCATCCGCGAGTCTGTCAAGGTCAGCCTCGGTGAGCGGGACGCCCCCTGAAGTCATCACAATCTTCGTTTCGCGTTCCTTACTCACGTCGGCCTCCGTCCAATAGTCGTTCGTATTGCTTGCGTGCCTTCATTGCGTGAATCACTAAGTTGCTGCCGTCTTCGTCGTCGTCGTGCATCACTGTCACCACCTCGAGCAGATTGCCCGCGAAGTCCGGACCGAGCCTGAGCCGGCGATAAGGCGGCTCAGCATCAAGGTCCTCCTCGAGGAGTGCGAATTCGATCGCATGGATGATTTCCTTCTCGGTGATGCCATGACGCAGCGCGCTGTGTCGAACCATGAACCACGCCGCGTTAATAGTGTAGTACATAAATACCGCGATGGCGAGGGTTCGAGGGGATGTCCATGCGGGGACGCTAGAAGCGGGCTCGGCAATGCGGCCTGGGCGTCGGAAAGCTGTGGATGTGACGTCACTCGAGTTGCCCTGTGGATCAGGGCGAGAGCGCGAACTCTTTCAGGAGACGACCTTTGAGCCGTACCTTTGCCTCGCGGCTTCACCGCTAGTACCGATTACCGAGCCGATCAGCGACCACGGCGTACCAAGCTGTCGCGCTGCGATAACCGCCTCGAGCATCTCCCGTTCGGCATCTGATCTCGACCGAACTGCTTGCCGGAGCAGATGCACCGCACCAGACGGCAGTTCATCTTCAACTCTTGGCTCATAGTTTTCGAAACGCGCTGCGTACTCATCGGCATGCGCGATGATTTCGTCTATTGAACGTGGCATCGACATCACCTCCGGGTGTCGTTAAGCGGATGGCGCCACAAAGGTAGCAAGTTAACTTGTAACGTGTCCAGGGGGAGACCGCCAAGAGACGCTGTCAGGCCGCCCCTCATGAGGGCCGTAGTCTTGCCCCGTGGCCGCCGTCGACGTATCCGAGACCATCTCCGCCCTCGAGACCACGATGGGCAGCATCGAGAACGTTCTCGACCTCCCCGACATGCGCCTTCGCGCCGCAGCCCTCGAGGAGGAAGCCTCGGCCCCTGATCTCTGGGATGACCAGGCCAAGGCCCAGGTCGTCACGAGCAAGCTGTCATTCCTGCAGGGCGAGATTCGCAAGGCCGAGGCCCTGCGCAGTCGCCTCGATGATCTGCCGATTCTTTTCGAGCTCGCTGAAGCCGAGGGCGATGAGTCGGCGCTGAATGAAGCGTTGAAGGAGGTCGACGATCTGCAGAAAGCGATCAGCGATCTCGAGGTGCGCACGCTTCTGTCGGGGGAGTACGACGCACGCGAGGCACTCGTCACGATTCGTTCGGAAGCCGGCGGCGTTGACGCAGCTGACTGGGCCGAGATGCTGCTGCGCATGTATTCGCGGTACTGCGAGCGTCACAACTGGCCGGTTGATGTGTACGAAACGTCGTATGCAGAAGAAGCCGGCATCAAGTCGGCGACCTTTGCAGTGAAGGCGCCGTACGCGTACGGAACTCTCTCGGTTGAGCAGGGCACGCATCGCCTCGTGCGCATCTCACCGTTCGACAATCAGGGTCGGCGCCAAACCTCGTTCGCCGGTGTCGAGGTGATTCCGGTGATTGCCCAAGCGGAGAGCATCGAGATTCCCGAGGACGATCTGCGCGTCGATGTATACCGCTCGAGTGGCCCGGGCGGCCAGGGCGTGAACACGACTGACTCCGCTGTTCGACTCACCCATATTCCGACCGGCATCGTCGTCTCGTGCCAGAACGAGCGCTCGCAGCTGCAGAACCGCGCGACCGCGATGGTCGTGCTGCAGGCCAAGCTTCTCGAGCGCCAACGCCAGGAGGATCGGGCCAAGCTCGATGCCCTCAAGGGTGACAATTCCGGCTCGTGGGGAAATCAGATGCGCTCCTACGTGCTGCACCCCTATCAAATGGTCAAAGACCTCCGTACTGAGTACGAAACGGGCAATACGACCGCGGTTCTCGACGGTGAAATCGACGAATTCATCGAGGCCGGAGTTCGCTGGCGGATCCAGGGGTCGCGGGGCCAGTAGTCCGCGTCCCTCGGCTTAGACTGACAACGTGATCCTTTTCGACAACGTCTCCAAGGTCTACCCGAATCAGACTCGGCCGGCCTTGGACGAAGTCTCCCTGGAGATCGAGAAGGGCGAATTCGTCTTCCTCGTCGGCCCCTCGGGCTCGGGCAAGTCGACCTTCCTGCGCTTGGTGCTCCGCGAGGAGCGCCCCACGACCGGTCAGGTCTGGGTTGCCGGCAAGGATCTCGGCCGCCTGTCGAACTGGAAGATCCCGCAGCTGCGCCGCCAGATCGGCACCGTGTTCCAGGATTTCCGCCTGCTGCCGAACAAGACTGTGGCCGAGAATGTCGCATTCGCGCTCGAGGTCATCGGCAAGCCGTCATCTCACATCAAGAAGGTCGTTCCCGAAGTTCTCGAGGTTGTTGGCCTCGAGGGCAAGGAGGGGCGTCGCCCTGACGAGCTGTCCGGCGGCGAGCAGCAGCGCGTGGCCATCGCGCGCGCGTTCGTCAATCGCCCGATGCTTCTCATCGCTGACGAGCCCACCGGCAACCTCGACCCGGGCACATCCATCGGCATCATGAAGCTGCTCGATCGCATTAATCGCCTGGGCACCACCGTCGTGATGTCGACGCACGATGCGAGCATCGTCGACCAGATGCGCCGCCGAGTCATCGAGCTTGAAGGCGGCCATCTCGTGCGCGACCAGGCTCGCGGTGTCTACGGATACGCCCAATGAGAGCTAACTTCGTCGCGAGCGAGGTCAGCAGTGGTCTTCGTCGCAACTTGACCATGACCTTGGCGGTGATCATCACCGTTGCTGTGTCTCTCGGCCTGTTCGGTGCGAGCCTGCTCGTGCGCTCGCAGGTGTCGACTATGAAGGACTTCTGGTACGACAAGGTCGAGGTCTCGATCTTCCTGTGCGGCAAGGGCAGCGATACGCCGTCGTGCGCGGGTGGTGCGGTCACTAAAGAGCAGCGCGATCAGATCAAGGCGGATCTCGAGTCGCTTCGCCCGTTGGTGCAGGACGTCTACTACGAGTCGTCGGCCGAGGCGTATGACCGCTTCAAGGAGCAGTTCAAGAATTCGCCGATCGCTGACAACGTCACGAAGGATGCTCTTCCTGAGTCCTTCCGCGTGAAGCTTTCTGACCCGACGAAGTACGACGTCGTCGCATCAGCGTTCGCGGGCCGACCGGGCATCGAGCAGGTCAATGACCAGCGGCAGATCCTCGACAAGTTCTTCCGACTGCTCGGCGGCCTGCAGGCCATTGCTCTCGCCATCGCCATCTTGATGCTCGTTGTCACGGTGCTGCTCATCGTCAACACCATGCGCGTCGCCGCATTCAGCCGCCGT
>CANFQC010000044.1 GCA_947449035.1 Actinomycetota bacterium | reverse complement strand
ATGAGGATTCAGGCTCCGGAATCGAGTCGGCGCAAGCCGCCGGCATCGCTTACGTCTTTGATGTACGGCTCACATAGTTCTGATTCCCACCACGGAAACCGCACCGAAACCACAGGGAGACACCATGGTCGATTACGCCGCAGAGATGTTCCACGTCGGATACCTCGTACCTGACATCAAGGCAGCAATGGCCGATCTCGGCCCGTCACTTGGCCTGACCTGGACCCAGGTCATCACGCGCGAGGATCAGCCGTGCTGGACCCCTGAGCGCGGTGCCTTCACCTGCCCGCTCACCTTCGCTTACTCGATGGAAGGGCCGCAGCGTGTCGAGCTCATTGAGGGCGTAGCCGGCACCGTGTGGGATCACGGGGGAGCAGGCCATCTCCATCACGCTGGTGTGTGGTGCGACGTGCCCGCGCTCACCGACTCGCTCATCAACCAGGGCTGGGAACTCATCGCGGCACAGAAGGCGCCGGAGGATGGCTACGGCTCCTTCACCTACGTGCTCTCGCCCTCGGGATTCCTGCTCGAGCCGGTGACGCTTAACAACAAGGAGCGCATGGAGCGCTGGTTCGCGGGCGGTTCGCTGTAACCCAGGTTCGTGAGTGGCCGGTACCCGACGGGGTGCCGGCCACTCGTCATTTCTGAGGACATTTAGCTGCGTGTACGGGACCAAAGGCCCGGTGATCCCTTCTCTTAGTTACTTTAGATTCGCTACAGGATCTAAGAGCGGAGGATGGATGCACACTCGCAGGCACCCCTTGAGTGGGGCCATCTATGACGTGCGACCTGACGGACTGGTCGACGTGACTCAGGGTGATCGTCATGGCGTCTTCACTTCGGAAGGCCACTGGGTCGAGGGCAATCTCTACTCGGTCGACATCCATCTGTGCGGCTGGCTGGCCGGCCCGCAGCTTCCGGCAGGTACGCCGGGCAATCCCAAGGACTTTCCGGCCGATCAGAAGGAGAAGAGCGCATGACCGCCACGCTGCCCCACATGACGAGCCCGCTCTCCGCGAACGATCAGTACCAGATGTACATGGATGTGCTCGATCGCGATTCGCGCACAGTACCGAGTGTCTACCGAATCAAGAGCCCATTCCCAGACGTCGCGCTCACCGTGCCCGCATCTCGCTACACCTCGCGTGAGTTCCACGACCTCGAGGTAGAGAAGGTGTGGAAGAAGGTCTGGCAGATGGCCTGCCGCGAGGAGGACATCCCCACCAAGGGTGAGTACGTGATCTACGACATCGCCGGAATCTCGGTGATCGTTGTCCGGCAGGCCGACGGCAGCATCAAGGCGCACCGCAATGTCTGCTTGCATCGCGGACGCACACTCAAGGAGGTCGACGGCACTGTCGACAACTTCCAGTGCCAGTTCCACGGCATCAGCTGGAATATCGATGGGTCCCTGCGCAACATGCCGTGTAAATGGGACTTCCCGCAGGTCGGCGATGACTGGTCGCTCAAGGGAGTGAAAGTCGACACCTGGGGCGGTTTCGTCTTCATCAACCTTGATCCCGAGTGTGAACCACTGCTCGACTTCCTCGGCGAAATGCCCAAGCAGTTCGAGAAGTGGCCGTTGGAGAAGCGGTTTAAGCAGGTGCACGTGGCCAAGGTTCTTCGTTGTAACTGGAAGGTTGCACAAGAAGCATTCATGGAGTCCTGGCACGTGGTGGCCACCCACTCCCAGTTGCTGCCGGGTATCGGCGACATCGTCGCGACCTACGACACCTTCGGAAACTTCTCGCGTGCCATAACGCCAAATGCCGTGCCGAGCCCGCACCTGAACTGGCAGCCCACCGAGCAGGAAATGTTCGATGCGCTCACTGATCGCAACCTCGATGACCCGATGAACCCAATCCCGAGTGACATCACGGCTCGCGAGCACATTGCGAACAACCGCCGCGCTCACCTTCAGGCCGAGTTGGGTGAGGCAGCGCAAGAACTCTCTGATGCCGAGATGCTCGACAGCATGGTCTACACGCTGTTCCCGAACCTGCATCCGTGGGGTTCGTACAACCGCACGCTTTACCGGTTCCGTCCGTATGGCAATGATCCGTCGATGTGCATCATGGAATGCATGATCCTGAGCCCCTACGAGGGTGACGATCGGCCCCATGGGGCAAAGATGCACATGCTGGGAGTCGATGATGACTGGACGGATGCTCCTGAGCTCGGTCTGCTCACTCGAGTCTTCAACCAGGACGGCTACAACATGCCGATGGTCCAGCGGGGTCTGGAGTCCGACTCACTCCAGGAGGTCACCTTCGCGGAGTACCAGGAGACCAAAATTCGTCATTTCCACAGCGTGCTCGACGAGTGGATCACGTAGGGCTCACGCCTAGATCACGGGGGAATGAGGGGCTCGGACGCTGAGGCGTCCGAGCCCCTTCCCCTTTTCCCTGCGGGCTCGGAGCCTCGTGCTTAGACTGCGGCTCACCTACGAGTAATGGAGCACGGAATGTCTGACGAGAAGTGGTGCATCGACACCGGCCTGGCGATCCAATTCCCGGTCTACACCCGGTTCAACGCCAACGATGTGCTTCCTGACCCGATCACCCCGCTGGGTGCCAGCATGTTCTGGAACCCGGAGATGTTCCCCGGTGGCTCCTTGGCGTACGCCGAGCTCGGCTCGGCCACCGCAGTCGAGGCGATCGAGAACGAGGCCTGGCCCTTCGGCGCCTTCTGCTACGGCTACCTCTACGTCAACGTCACGATGGCTCGCCTCGTGGGCATTCGCAGTGGCATCGGCTGGGAGGGCATTGACGCCGCGTTCTTCGGCAGCCACCCCGATGCACCGCTGCACAAGGATCTGCCGACTGACATCAACCCCGAGCTCAGCCAGAAGATTGCCGATCGCACGACCTGGACTCTCACGACCTCGACATTCCCCGAGCTTGATGAGGAAACCCGCATCGCTGACGGTCTGCGTGCCAGCCGTCCCGACTTCTCGACCCTGACCAACGCGGCACTCGTGGCCTACGCGCGTTCGATGATGCCGTACTCGCGCCTGATGTGGCGTGGTGAGGTTGTTGCCGGCTCACAGGCAGCAATCGGTCCGGCCGTCGTGATGAGCATTCTCGGCCCCGACAACCCGGTGAACGTCGTCGACATCACCGGCCCGGCCGGCGACGTCGTCTCGGCAATGCCGTCCTACGCACTGTGGGACATGTCGCGCCTCGTTCGTGCAAGCGCGCCGCTGACCAAGGCTTTCGACGAGGGCATCGAAGGCCTCAACGAGCGCCTGCGCGCGAATCACCCCGACTTCGCCCAGCACTTCGCAGCGTTCATTCGCGAGTTCGGCTACCGCGGCCCGTCCGAGTGGGACATGGGCGCTGACTCGTGGGAGACCAAGCCCGAGCTCGCGCTTTCGCTGCTCGATCGCATGCGCCAGCTCGAGGATTCGGCTTCGCCGGCCGCACGCCGTGCAGAAAGCGCTGAGCGTTCCGAGCGTGCCTACGCGCAGGTCACTGCTTCTCTCGCCGGTGCTGACGAGGCCCTCGCCACGTTGCGCATGGGTGTCGACTCGGCTCGCCGTTTCGCCGGCTGGCGCGAGCTCGCGAAGTCGAACTGCATCAAGGTCATCAACGAGGCTCGTGCTGCGATGCTCGAGTTCGGTGGTCGCCTCGCGGCTCAGGGTCACCTTTCCGATGCCTCGCAGATCTTCATGGCACTCAACGATGAGCTCGAGATGCTGGTCTACGGCCCCTCGCGCATGACCGAGAAGCTTGCTGAGCGCGAGAACGAGTGGCGTGCACTCTTCGACGTCGAGATCCCGCTGTTCCTCGAGGCCGGCAAGCCGATGAAGAAGCTCTCAGAATTGCCGCGCAAGACCGATGTCTCGTTCGACGTGGCGAAGTCTGGCGATGTGCTCACCGGCACGCCCGCCTCGTCAGGTGTTGCTCGTGGTCGCGCGCGGATCATTCTCGATCCGGGCCAGATCGCTGACTTCGAGCCCGGTGACGTGCTCATCGCGCCGCAGACTGACCCGTCATGGACCCCGCTGTTCGTAGTGGCGAGTGCAGTCGTGGTCGGCGTGGGTGCGCTCAGCAGTCACGCGATGATCGTCAGTCGCGAATTGGGTATCCCGTGCGTGGCAGGTCTTGAAGGCGTGACCAAGCGCATTCCCGATGGCGCCATGGTCGAGGTTGATGGCTCGACCGGAGCAGTCACCCTGCTCTAGTCGTCGTTCTCGTTCGACTTCTTGGGCTTGTCGTTCCTGCTGTCGTTATTGTCGTCGTTCTTCTTTGTCGAAGACGGAGCGGGCGTCGGCGTCGCGGTTGAACTCCTCGTCGCCGACGGCGTTGCACTCAGTGACGGTGATGGGCTGATTGACGGGGTTGGCGAGCTACTCGTCGAGGGGCTGGCCGAAGTCGCGGGCCCCCTGCTCGCTGAGGCGGGTGCGGAGGCACCGAGCCTGGGAGTCTCGGAGGGTCTAGCCGAGGGTGCGCGAGCGCCTTCATCACTGCTGTGTTCACCGCCTGAGTTTCCTGAGCCCTCCGATGACTTCTCCGGAGTTCGAGTGCGACTCGGGCTTGTGGAGGGTGAAGGAGCGAAAGACGGCGCATCCTCACCCGGTGTGTCGTCGCGCGCCTGCGACGGGTGCTCCGACTGCTTGCCACGCTCTGACTCCGACGTCTCCTTGCGCTCGCGCGACGCGGATGCTGACGGACTCGGAGCAGTAGGGGTCTCGATCACCGGTGCCGGAGTAGGTGTCTGTGCCACGGTCCGGGCCTGCGAGACGGTGAAGCCGTCACTATGCGAGTTGAGCGCCAAAGTAGTGGTGCTCACAAGCTGGGGTGTGTTTACCGCAATGTCATAGCTGGCAAGTGTGCTTCCAAACTGGTCGATGAGTGAGGCAGACGGAGTGGCGGCCGAACTCAGGTGCACGTCGGTTGACTTCGGTGCGGTGAGATGCACGCTCTCGGTGCCGGTAGAGATCGTCGTGCGTACCGGAGCATCTGTGCCGGACTCCACTGAAATGGCGCCGGAAGAGTTACGCGTGATCGAGAGCGACTTGCTCTGGGTGGAGCCAGTGCGGCCGCGTGCAGTGATCATCGGCTTGCCGGGCGCATCGACGCTGAGGGTGGCCATTGTGGTGTCGCGGGTGCTGACGGCGTGCACCTCGATCGCGCCAGCATCACCATTGATGATGACCTCTACTCCGGCACCGGTCCCGGTTATCTGATGCACGGTCACGCCCTCGGGAAGCTCAGCACTCAAGGCTCGCGTATCAATCACCATGCTGCCGCGAGTGATGATCGCGCCAAGGTTCGTGCCGTCCTTGGGGGACGTGACGGTCACATAGGTATCAGCATTCGGGCCATCACCAAACGGTGCGGTGAATGCGCCGGTGCGCAGTGCCATGGGCGTGAGGTCCATGGAACCAGCGCCAGTGCCGCGCCAACGCTCAGTGACAACACCGGAAGAATTCGACTTGGCGTCGTAGACCCAGGACTCGGTGGACGGATCAACCACCACGTGCTTGATCACTCCGGGATCGTTGCTGTCGTACACCGAGATCGTGAAGTTCGAGCCCTCCTTGACGACAGCGATCGGGGTGACGGCGTGGCCGCCGAATTCGCTGTAGAGGCCAAGGGTGTTGCCTGACTTCTGCTCAAGGCCGTCGATGATCGAAGTGATCATCTGCGAGGGGAGAAGCATGCGTGACTTCGACGTGGGGGTGGCAACCTCCGCCGGGAACTGAGTGAGCCACCAGTAGCCGAGTGTGCGCGCGACTGTGGGTTCGGTTCGTGCGAGATCAATGGTGCGTTGCGCGCGAGGGTCGAGTTCAGTTGTGCGAGCCAGGCCGTCGAAGAGGCGCTCACTGAGCACGGCCATGCCCTCGCAGCGACCGTTCGCGAGAGCCTCGTTCATCTGATCCATCCAGGCCTTCGCTGACGGGCGCATGGTGCACTCCGTGCCTGAGTCGTCGATACAGACAGGCTCGCGGCCGAACATCGCGATCAGGGTGCCGGAGTCGATGGCGTCAGCCGTGGGAGTGCCCCCCCAGTTGGCGAAGGAGAATCCGTCACTGCTCGGGTGGAAGCCGTTGTCGGCGCACAATTCGCCGCTTCCGCCTGCGGTGAGTTCGGCGGGGGAGGCGCCGGTGCAGTTGCCGGCATCGACCGTGGGACCGGGGGTGGCGCTCGAGCAGGCGGTGAGAACGGCCAGGGATGCGCCCATGGCAATGAGAGCGCGCGGCATTCGCCGAGCAGCACTCATCGCGCCTCCTGTCGCAGCCGTGCTGTCAGGGTAAGCAGAAAAAGTCCCCTGCCGCTAGGGCATGGGGTCCCTTTACATAGAGGTCATCTCGTTTACCCCAGTTGGACGCTGAACTCCCCTAGAATTCGTCTAGACAAGTTGGGCTGTTGTCTCGACCGATTCGTGAGGAACACGTGACTGAGTACCCGAATCTGTTCTCTCCAGTGCGTATCGGCTCGATGGAGCTCAGAAACCGCGTCATGGTGCCTCCTCATACCGCCCTGATGGGGCCGCTCTGGGGAACCCAGGAGCAGGCCGACCAGCATGTGGCCTATATCCGGACGCGGGCTGAGGCCGGAGTGGCTTGGTTCGACACCGTCACGGGGCACATCGACAACCTGTACGTGCCCGGCTTCGACCCGGTCGGCGTGGGTGCCCGGACCAAGGGCTACATCCGCCTCCCGCACTTTCGCGACCGAATCGGCCAGCTCACTGAGGCCATCCACGGTGCCGGTGCGAAGCTGACCATCCAGTTGGTGAGCCAGGGTGGGCTGCCGAATGCGCCGTCGTCGGTGCTCAGCACCCCGATGCTCAATGCCGTGCCGCATGCCCTCACTCGCGAGGAGATCGCCTGGTACGTCACGGAATTCTCCTGGAGTGCCGGCGAGGCTCAGGCCGCCGGTGCGGATGGCGTTGAGTTCCACCTCAACCATGACGACATTCTCGAGTGGTTCATGTCCCCGCTCACCAATCGTCGCGATGACGAATACGGCGGCACTTTCGATAATCGCATGCGCATCGTCATGGAGATCCTGCGCGCCTCGCGCGAGCTCACCGGTGACAGCTTCACCATCGGTGTGCGTCTAAACATGTTCGAGGAGATGCCCGGAGGCTACGACCTTGCCGGCGGCATTCAGATCGCGCAGTATCTCGAGGCATCCGGGCTGATCGACTTCGTCAGTTTGGTGGTGGGGAGTAACTGGGGAAATCCGAGCTACATCCAGCCGCACGCCTACGCGCCGGCCCAGTGGGCTGACATGTCCGGTGAGTTCGTCCGCGCACTCACCGTGCCCGTTGCCTACACAGGTCGCGTCACGACACCGGAGCTCGCTGAAGCGATCATCGCGAACGGTAACGCTGCAGTTGTGGGTATGGCTCGCGCCGTTATTGCTGATGCCGAGTGGGTACGCAAGGCGGAGCAAGGACTCGCGAATCAGATTCGCCCGTGCACCGGGTGCAATGACTGCATCAGTGCTTCACTTTCCGAGAAACTGAATCTCAGTTGCTCGGTGAATCCGCATGTGGGCACCGAAGTGAAGGAAAATTGGCCGGTGTCATTGCGCACCGCGCGTCACGTGCTGGTCATCGGAGGTGGCCCCGCAGGCATGGAGGTTGCAGCTCTCGCCGCAGAGCGCGGGCATCGCGTGGAGCTTTGGGAGAAGTCAGATCGCCTGGGCGGTCAGTTGCGCACTGCGGTGAATGCGCCGACCTACGAAGGGTATTCCGACTACCTCGACTGGCAGCAGCGTCGACTTGATCGAGTCGGGGTGAGCGTCCGCATGGGCCACTCCGCGGCGGCAGCCGACGTTCTTGGCACCAATGCCGATGTTGTCGTCGTCGCTACGGGTGCTAACCCGCGTTATCCCGATGTCGAAGGCCTTGATCGCGCGAATGTGCACGACATGCGCGAGGTTCTTGATGGCACTGCCAAGCCCGGTAAGCGAGTACTCGTCGCGGCGCAAGACGATCACATGCCTCCCCTCGCAATTGCCGACTTCCTGGCGACTGCGGGCCACGAGGTCACGGTGATCTATGCGACGAATGGTCCCGCACCTCTACTCAGCCGTTACTCGATCGGCGGAATCCTCGCCCGACTCGACAACGGTGGAGTCAAGTTTCGTTTCACCGAGATCGTGACGGCTATCGACGACGATGGGGTTCAGGTGCGTCATGCGTACTCCGGTCGCAGTGAGCTGATCAGCGACGTCGACTCCGTTGTCCTCGCCTGCGGCGGTATTCCCGAAGCTTCTCTCTACGAAGAGCTCAAGGGTCAGCACCCCCGTGTGCACCTGATCGGTGATGCCTTTGCCCCCAGAAGGCTCCTGTTCGCAACCAAGCAGGCGTACGCTCTCGCCTCACTGCTCGACGACTAGCGAGGACATCATGAACGAGCCGCTCATCCGCTATCCGATCGT
Source organism: Actinomycetota bacterium (assembly GCA_947449035.1). Taxonomy (GTDB): domain Bacteria; phylum Actinomycetota; class Actinomycetes; order S36-B12; family S36-B12; genus CAIKZY01. Next base: position 9,277 of record CANFQC010000044.1, on the reverse strand, counting down.
GCAGTACGCCTATGTCGTGCCCGATCTCGAAGAAGGAATTCGTCACTGGGTCGAGGTGATGGGCGCCGGCCCGTTCTTCGTCAGCAAAAGCCATCTTGGTCGCGAACTGACCTACCGCGGGGAGCCGAGTACCACCCGCGTGCACTACGCCTTCGGTCAAGCAGGGCCAGCGCAGATCCAGCTCATCGCGCACGATGAGCCCGGCACCTCGATTTATCGCGACATGTACGGCGACGGCGAGGGCGGCTTCCATCACATCGGCGTGCTCGTGCCAGCCGCCGACATGCCCGCGGAAATCGCGCGCTTCGAGGCCGCGGGTTACCCCGTTGCCAGCGGCCTGATGTCCTATGTGCCCGTCGCCTACTTCGACTGCCGTGACAAGCTGGACTGCTTCGTCGAACTTCACGGTTTCAATGAAGACATCGACGAGCTCTTCCGCACGATTCGCGAAGCCCATGAGAACTGGGATGGCGTCACTGATCCGATTCGTACCCGCAGTAAGTCGAGCTCGCTGTGACCGGCCGATTGCTGCAGCACCCGATCCTGCAGTACGCCTACGTGGTGCCCGATCTCGACGAGGGCATACGTCATTGGGTCGAGGTGATGGGAGCGGGCCCGTTCTATGTGCTGCGCAATTACCTCGGCAATGAGCTCACCTATCGCGGTCAGACGAGTGAGACTCGAGTGCATTACGCCTTCGGTCAGGCTGGCCCGGCGCAGATCCAGCTCATTGCTCAGGACGATCCGGGGGAGTCGATCTACCGCGACATGTACGCGCCGGGTCAGGGCGGCTTTCATCACGTGTGCGCGCTCGTACCGCCGGAGCAGTTGGCCGGCCAGGTCGCCCGATTCACCGATGCGGGATTCGAGATCGCTGGTTCGATGCTCACGAGTCAGCCCGCGATCTACATTGACACTAGAACAGCGATCGGCGGCTTCACCGAGCTCTACGGGCGCAGCGATCGCGTAGCCGCATTCTTCGACACGGTGCGGTCAGCTCACGAAGGCTGGGACGGAGTTACTGACCCACTTCGCGAACGCACCGACTCGTCCTCTCGCTAAGGACGGTCGGTGGCCAGCGAATCCGAGGCCGCCCGCCTGCTTGCTGAATCTCCTGATGGCGGGAGGTTCGGGGTGGATTCGGACACCAGAATTCCGCCGATGCAGTAGAAATGGAGTTCAAATTAACTTCGCCGCGGGGCGTACGACCATCGATGATTCAAGAAGGGCTTCTTCTCATGCGAGTAGGCGTGCGCGGTGCACTTGCCGGTGTGGCATCGCTATTAGTGGTCTCAACATGCTTCCTGAGCGCGAATACTGCGTCCGCGGATTCGATTCAGTATCAGTCGTATCAGCGGGCTAGCCAGACTGAGGCGTGCACGGCGCAGCCGGGCGAGACGCCGTGGCAATCGTCCTGGGGCGCGGATTCGTCGTGGCATCCGTCTTGGGAGCAGTGGGCGAATGGCGGCACAGGTGGGTGGACGTGCACGCGGAGCATCACATGGGCTAAAGATTCGTCGCCATCGTGCGAGAGCGGTGGCCCTTGTGTACTAGGAGACATCGGCCCTGGTGGCGGTTTAGTGTTCCTCATCTCAGGTGGGAAGACGTATGAGATGGCCCCGAAGAATTGGAGCGGCACCGATAACGATTTACCGACTCTAGAGTGGTGTGACGTCTCGAACATCACTGGCGCGGATCAACCTTTTGTCGGGGACGGAAGTGCGAATACGAACATGATGCAGCCGATTGCATGCGACTGGGGTGCAGGGGTCTCAGCGCGTGCCTACGCTGGCGGCGGGCTCACGGATTGGTTCTTGCCGTCAAAGAATGAGCTCAATGCGATGTGTAACTACTCGCGTAACCCAACCGCACCTGCCGAACCGACCGAGAGTTGTTACGGCAGTGGTGGGACGACTCAAGATGCCCCCTTCGCCGCGGGCGCGTACGGGTTTGCCAGCGCCCTTTACTGGAGTTCGACTGAGGCAGGATCCTACGCCTGGTACGAGAATTTAAATATTGGCGATCAGGACATCGCCAGTAAGAGCTTCTCGCTGTCAATTCGCCCGATCCGGGCTTTCTGATTTCCCCCACCCGTGAACGCCGGTTGTTTGCCTGAGAATGGCGCGCACTACATCGCCTGCGGTTTTCATGACGATATCCATTGGGCCAAGCGCGAGACCCTGACGTGATGCGAATGCGGTCAGGAACCGTTGACGTCAGCTGAGAGCGAGCCGAATGATGCCCCGGCCTTGAAGACCTTCGTGTTCAACTGGGAGTTGAGCGCGTTGGCGGCATCTTTCGTCAAGGTGAGGTTGGCATCCATTGTCCAATTCTTTCCGGACTTCGTGGTCTGAGCTGCCGACATGGTGAACACGGTCAGGGACTTCGCGAACTGCTTTCCCGTGGCAGCGTCGTACGCGCCAATGATCTTTCCCTTGACTGTGCCGGTGGTGCCGGTGCGGGTGATTACCAGGTTGCCGAGTCCAACAGTGGTCACGGCGGGGCCGTTGTAGAACTCAGCGCCGCCCGTCTCGGGATCAACGGTGATCGTGGTGGTGGCCTTCGCGGTGGACGATCCGGTGAGCGGGAACTTGATGCTCAAAACGCCGCTGCTGCCCATGCTGACCGAGACGGCGTTCGCGTCGTAGATGAAGACGCCCGCCTTGAACATCTTCGCCTGGAAGCTGTCGTCGAGTCGTACCGAGACGTCGCCGGAAGCCTTTGCTGTCGAGGCAGCCTGTGCGGGTGCGGCGAGCACTGAGGCGCTGGCCAGAACGGCGGCCATGGCGATGACGGTACGGCGGGTCATGGATGACATGGGTTCTCCCGAGACGGTGGGGTCGGTGGTTGTCCCGATATTAGGGGGAGCGGAGGTGTGTGCCGAGGCGCGCCTTGCGAGTTCTGTGACTCGTGGGGCCTAAGTTTCGGATGTGATTGATCGTTACGGCTCAGACGTCCTCGCGGTGAGCCATACCCAAGCTCGTCGGCCACCGGTGCAGGTGCCTGCCGACATCGGCATGGTGCTCGAGTGCCCGCACACCGGCTGGTGCGGTGCGATCGTCGGCCTGCAGAAAGGCCCAGGTGGCTGGGGCGTCAATCTCGAGGATCGTCACGGTCGTCGCAAGATGTTCCTGCTCACTGACCCCTTCCTTCTGGAAGGCGAGCCAATCGCCTTGGTGCGGCCGAACCCGCTGGCACCTGCAGCCGCTCGCCTGACAGCTTCTGGCTCCGTTGCCGTCGTCAACACTCGCGCCCGAGTTGCCCGTGCGTCACGCATCTGGGTTGAGGGTAAGCAGGACGCCGAGCTGATCGAGAAGATCTGGGGTGCAGATCTTCGCGTCGAAGGTGTTGTCGTGGAAGAGCTTGGCGGCGCTGACGATCTTCTTCGAGCAGTGCGCGACTTCAACCCGAGCTTCGATCGCCGCATTGGCATCCTGCTCGATCATCTGGTTCCCGGCACCAAAGAGACCCGCATCGCCGACTCGGTACTGGCCGAGTACTCCGAGGACGTTGTCGTACTGGGTCATCCGTACGTGGATGTCTGGCAGGCCGTGCGGCCGTCAGTACTCGGCATTGAATCCTGGCCGACCATTCCCAAGGGCACGCCGTGGAAGGAAGGTGTCTGCGCAAAGCTCGGCTGGGTCGACGATACCTCCGCCGCCTGGCGAGCCATCCTCGCCAAGGTCAACACCTACGCGGATCTCGAACCTTCATTGCTCGGTCGCGTCGAGGAGATCATCGATTTCGTGACGGCCTGACCGTCCCACACGCGAGAATGGGGCATGCCTCCATTCGAATTGATTCCCCTTGCCACGGTCACGGTCACCCGAGGCGACATTCGCCGACTTGGAGAGACCCCCTTTAGCCGCCGAGTGATTGGGTCGATTGCCGATGGCCGATGGGAGGGTGAGCGCATCAAGGGGTCGATCATCGGTGCCGGCGGCGACTGGGCCATCCCCACTGCGGGGCACATCATGCTGCTCGACGTGCGCCAACTCATTGAGACTGACGATGGTGCGCTGATTTACGTCACCTACATGGGCCGATGCGATCGCGAACGCGGCACCTATACGGTCGCGCCGACCTTCGAGACCTCCGACGAGCGCTACGCCTGGCTCAACGGCATCCAGGCCGTGGGTCAGGGCCGAAGTGAAGGTGACCAACTCGTGTACGAGATGTTCGAAGTTCGCTAGCCTTCAGGGAGTAACTTGAGATTTGATCCAGTAAGGGTCAAATCCGGGTTCTCGACCAGGGAGCGCACGTGAGCAAGCCCGTTGCCATCGTCACCGGTGCAGGCACCGGTATCGGTCAGGCCACCGCCATGATGTTCGCTGATCGTGGCTATGACGTCATTGCCGTCGATCTGAACGAGGAAGCCCTTCACTGGACGTCTGCTCGCGGCATTACGTCCGTCATCGGCGACGTCAGCGAAGAGTCGACGAGTGAGCGCATGGTGGCGACAGCACTCGAGAAGTTCGGGCGCCTCGACACTGCTGTTCTCAATGCCGGCATTGCCAAGCGCACCGAGTGGGCAGCTCCTGACGTCATGGACACCTTCGACCAGATCATGTCGGTGAACGTCCGCAGTGTTGTCGCAGGCATTCGTCACGCCGCACCAGTCATGGCTGCGCGAGGAGGCGGTTCGATCGTCGCGACTGCTTCGACCTCAGGCCTAGGCGGCGATCCGATTCGCTTCGCCTACAACGCTTCCAAGGCAGCCGTCATCAATGTCTGCCGCGCTGCGGCCCTCGACTGGGGCCACGTAGGTGTGCGCGTCAATGCCATGGGTCCTGGCCCCACGATGACCCCGATCCTTCAAGGTGGGCGCATCACCCCCGAGCATCTCGAGGAGTTCCGCCGCAATATCCCTCTTCAGCGTCTTGGTCGCCCGGAGGAACAGGCCGAGGTCATCTACTTCTTGGGTTCACCGGCTTCTAGCTATGTGACAGGCGCAGTGTTCATGTGTGACGGCGGTGTCACGGCCAACGCCGGTGTCTTCCCGCCGATCTCCGTTCCGCTCTCCGAGGTGCAGCACTGATGATCGATGCAGCAACACGTGACATGGATGTCATCGTCATTGGTTCCGGTGCTGCTGGACTTGCAGCCGCGCTCGCCGCGAGTGAGGCAGGCGCGGAACGCATCCTCGTGGCGGAAGCCGAGGGCATTGTCGGTGGTTCATCGCGGCTCTCCGGTGGACTGATGATGGGAGCGGGCACGCGTTACCAACGCGCACTCGGTATTGACGATGACTGGGAGGCGCTCTTCCACGACTACATGACCTTGAACATGTGGCAGGTCGAAACCGGCGTGGTCGAGCGACTCACCCAGCGGGCAGGCGCCGCAGTCGAATGGCTTGGCGATCTGGGCGTGGAGTTCTACGACCAGCTTGTCTACGGCGGCGATGAGACCAAGCCGCGCGTGCACTGCCCGATCGGTCGCGGGCAGGCCGTCATTGATGTGCTGACGCGCCACTGCCGAGATCGCGGCATTGAAATTGCTTTAGGCCAGCGCGTTGATCGACTGCTGGAGCAAAACGGCGAGGTCACCGGCATTGCGGTCGGCGACGACACGATTACTGCAGCCTCGGTGATCATTGCGTCAGGCGGCTTCGGAGCGAGCGAAGAGAAGCGCAGCGAGTACTTCCCGAGTGTGTTCGATACGGGGTGGTCGTATTACATCGGCGCTGATGGCGCCCGCGGCGATGCCATCGACTTCACCCGCAGCGTGAATGCGCAGCTCACCGGCTTCGATCGCGGCCTGCGACTTCTGCACACCGACTTCGACAAGATGTACGAGGCCTACATTCCGGGCTGGCTCACTCTCATCAATCGTCATGGTCATCGCTTCTGCAACGAGACCGCTCCTTACGGGATCATGGATGGCCTGTTGAAGGCCCAGGGTGATTCTGCCTTCGCGATCTTCGATCATCGCTCCCTCGTCGAGGCCACTGAACTCGGCGTTGCTCGCTACAAGCAGCAGATCCCCGGCTCGACGAAGAGGCAGAGCCCGCACTGGAATCTTGATGTCATTGACCTGATGCTCAAGGAGGGCAAGGTTCACAAGCACGACACCCTCGCCGAGCTTGCCGAGAGTATTCACGTGCCGGTTGGCGCACTCGAGGCAACGGTTGAGCGCATAAACGAACTCGCAGCCGCGGGGGAGGATCGTGATTACGTCAAGGATCCGAAGTTCCTCGAACCGATCTCCGACGGACCGTTCTATGCGGTTGAGGTGCGCCCGGCCACCTGCTGTTTCACTGCATTCGGCGTGCGTATCGATCGTGATGGTCAGGTTCTCGACGAGAATGGCCGCGTGATCCCAGGGCTCTACGCTGCCGGCGAGGTATGCGGCGGTGTCATCGGCCCGCGCTACGTCGGAAGCGGTAACTCTTATGGCAACTGCGTGACCATGGGTCGCGTGGCCGGGCAATCGGCGGCCGCTCATGCGCATTGATCCTCAGCAGCTTGCCGACCGCGAGGCAATCCGCGAGTGCGTCCTGCGCTACTCGCGGGGAGTCGATCGTCTTGATGCTGAGCAGATGAAGAGCGCCTACTGGCCTGACGCCACTGACGATCACGGTCGTTTCGTGGGTAATGGCCATGAGTTCGCTGACCGTGTCGTGGGCACCCACGACCGCTGGGCCGCATCGATGCACTGCAACTACAACCACAGCATCGAGTTCGACGACGCCACCCACGCGCGCGGCGAGATCTACAACGTCACGTACTTGCTAGCCAAGGACGGCGGCCCGTGGTCAGTGTGGCTCGGCCGCTATCTCGATCGCTACGAATGCCGTGACGGTGAGTGGCGCATCAGTCACCGCGTCTGCGTGCACGAGGGCACCACGACAATCGAGGGTGCCCCGATGGCGGGCGACATGTCGAACTTCCGCACGGGCGACGCCGATCGTCCGAGAGGCGAGACCCCACTCGGTACGTGATCAGTCAGTGGCTGCGGCTGTCCCTGCGTACCGCCCGAACACCATGATCGGCCCGAGCGTTCCGCCGGCGCCTCCGTAAGCCATCGCTGTCGGAGCTGCAGCAACGTTGCCTGCTGCGTAAAGCCCGGGGATCACCGCGCCGGTGGTGTCGAGCACGCGACCGCGCGTGTCAGTGCGCGGGCCACCGCTGGTGCCGAGGGTGCCCGAATGCACGCGCACGGCGTAGAACGGTGCCTCGTCGATCGGGCCGAGCGTCGATTCAACCGTGAAGCGATGGTTGCCATCTCCGCTCCAGCGATCGTAAGCACTCTTCCCGCGGCCGAAGTCCTTGTCATCGCCACGCGCGACGAAACTGTTCCAGCGATCGATGGTGTGCTCGAGCTCGTCAGGATCGACATCAATCTTCGCGGCGAGTTCGCGAACTGATGGTGCACGCGTGATCCAGTCGGCGATCGGCTGACCCGGGGGAGTGCCGAATGAGCCGTAGGTGCGCGCATTGCGGCCATCGAAGATGAGCCAGCACGGCAGGTTCACGTAGCTGAAGTCAGTGGAGTCGAGTTGATGGAAGGCACCACCGAGGGCGTTGTAGTTACTCGCCTCGTTGGTGAAGCGCTTGCCCTTGCCGTTGACAAAGATCGAACCGGGGAGGGTGCGCTCGCGATTGACGAGATTCGCACGCTGCTTGCCGAAGGCGATATCGCCCGGAATCTCGACTGTTGGCACCCACCAGGCCTGCGCCATGTTGCCAAGGCTCGCTCCGGCGCGCATCGCCATCAGAAGTCCATCGCCGGTGTTAGTCGGAACGCCGGCAGGTGAGGTCATAGGGCCGCGGAGGAACGAGCGCACGAGGTCGGCGTTCCATTCGAAGCCACCGGTGGCGAGCACCACACCCTTACGTGCGCGAACTGTCTGCTCAACGCCATCGACATTGACGCGAACACCGGCGACTCGTCCGTCTTCGATGAGAAGGTCCGTTGCCTGTGCATTGACGGTGAGGCTCACGCCGAGTTCGAGGAGCGCCTTGATGATCGGGCCGACAAGACCGGCGCCGCATCCGCGCAGGTCATTCTCCTCGCGGTGCTTCTGGGTTTCTGGGTCGAGAAATCCGGTGCCACCGCCAAGAGTCGTGTCGGTGATTTTCAGGTGAGCGCTGCGGCGACTCTTCGCGACCTTGCTCTGCCACTCACCGAGGGCGGTGAAACTGAAGAGACCGGGATCGAGTGAACGTCCGCCCTGCGGCTTACCGCCGGGATGCTCCGGGTGATAGTCGGGGTACATCGGGATGATCGAGAACGCGAGAGCGGTGGAGTCCTCGAGCCACTGCACCGTGTCGCGCGAACCATCGATGAAGGCCTCGGCCATAGCCGGATCCATACGATCGAGGGAAAGCGCCTTGAGGTAGGTAAGTGCTTCCTCGCGAGAGTCCTCGATGCCGAGCTCATCCTGATGATGATTGAGGGGCATCCAAGGCACGCCACCGGAGATCGCGGTCGAGCCACCGAGGAGTTCGGCCTTCTCGTAGAGCGCAACGCTTGCCCCACTCTGGGCTGCTGCGAGTGCAGCGGTCAGGCCACCGGCGCCGCTGCCGAGAACTATGACGTCAACGTCGTTACTGGATGCCATGTCAAGAATCTAGCGGGAGGGCAGGATCGATGCGCCCCTTTAGACTCATTGCATGAACCAGTCCTATGAGAGCCTGATCACCGACCTGATGGGCCGCTGGCCCGAGAGCCGGATCGAGCCCAGCCTGGTTCGCATTGCTTCCGTGGTCGAGCTACTCGGAGACCCCCAGCGCGCGTACCCGGTCATCCACGTGACCGGAACCAACGGCAAGACCTCCACGGCCCGCATGATCGAGTCTCTGCTCCGCTCGTGCGGTCTGCGCACCGGGCTCTACACCTCCCCGCACCTGATCGACCCTCGTGAGCGGATCGTGTTCGACGGTGAGCCGATCTCGATCGAGCGCTTCACCCGCACGTGGGAGGACATCGCCCCCTATGTCGAGCTGGTCGACAAGAAGTCGGTTGCCGATGGTGGCATCCCTCTTTCCTTCTTCGAGGTCATGACCGCGATCGCGTTCGCCGCTTTCGCCGACGCTCCCGTTGACGTCGCGATCATCGAGGTCGGCATGGGCGGAACCTGGGATGCCACGAATGTTGCCGACGGCATGGTCAATGTCGTCACGCCGATCGGACTCGATCACCACGAATATCTCGGCGACTCCGTCATCGAGATCGCCAGTGAGAAGGCCGGCATCATCACCGAAGGCTCGGTGGCGATCCTTGCGGCGCAAGATGTCGAGGCTGCCGAGATCCTGATCGAGCGCTGCGCCGAGGT
>CANFQC010000043.1 GCA_947449035.1 Actinomycetota bacterium | reverse complement strand
TGGCCGCTTCGCCCGCTGAATCCGGGCTGTGGAGTGACCCAACAGCCCTTCGACCGGGAGTGATTGGGGCTGGAGTCATTGGCGATACCAGCGGAGATCTGAGCTACCCTACCAGGGCTGAGCAGGGGTTTTGGGTTACCGAAGAAGTGTTCCAAACCGGTTCGCTGTGGTCGGTACCAGGCCTCACTGACGTGGGTGGCTTCGACGAGCGCCTGGGCATCGATGGGGTCGATTCCGGTGCATGCCTGGCCCTTCGCAAGGCCGGCTACTCGGTGATCGTGGCCCCTGACGTGCGCCTGGCCCACACGCTGGGCAGTGAGGCGCGTTCGGTGAGAATCCTCGGGCGCCACGTTGTTTCGACAGGACACTCCCCACAACGTCGCGAATCGATGGTGCGCAACCGACTACGCCTTGCCCCAGGGGAATTCGCAGAATCGCCCACCCATGCTTTCCGCACCCTTCGCCGCCTCGCGATGAACACCGCCCTTGCCGTCACGGTCGAGGATGACCGCTGGGGCAAGGCCAAGGGCAGCATTCGCGGTCTCTTCCCCCGCGGCAGTCGGTAACGTTCGGCCAATGAAGGGGATCATCCTGGCCGGGGGCACCGGAAGTCGGCTGTGGCCGATCACCAAGGGCGTCAGCAAGCAGCTGCTGCCCGTGTACGACAAGCCGATGATTCATTACCCACTCGAGACCCTGATGAGCGCCGGCCTCCGCGAGATCCTGATCATCACGACACCTGAGGATTCCGAGTCCTTCTCCCGACTACTCGGCGATGGCGCGGCGTGGGGCATGACGATCAAGTACGCGGTTCAGCCGAAGCCGGAAGGCCTGGCGCAGGCCTTCCTCATCGCGGAGGAGTTCCTTGCCGGTGATCAAGCAGCACTCATTCTCGGCGACAACATGTTCTACGGACCGGCAATGGGCAAGCAGCTCTCGGCGCTGACGAATCAACAGGGCGCGCACGTGTTCGCCTACGAAGTCGCGAATCCGTCTGAATATGGGGTTGTGGAGTTCGATGCCAATGGCATTGCGATCTCGATCGAAGAGAAGCCGCGATCACCGAAGAGCAACTACGCGGTACCCGGTCTCTACTTCTACGACGCTTCAGTAGTCGAGGTGGCGAAAGCGATAAAGCCTTCCGCACGCGGCGAACTCGAGATCACTGCGGTCAACGATCACTACCTCTCACAAGGCAAGCTCACCGTCACCGTTCTTGAACGCGGCACCGCATGGCTCGATACCGGCACTTTCCGTTCGCTGCAGGATGCAGGGGAGTTCGTGCGAGTCATGGAGGATCGCACGGGAACCAAGGTGGGCTGTTGCGAGGAAGCTGCATGGCGTAATGGATGGATTTCCTCCGCTCAACTCGCCGAGCTTGCCGAACCGCTGCTCAAGAGTGGCTACGGCGAGTACTTGCAGGCGCTCTCGAAGCGCTAGCGCGACTCAAAGCTGACGGAGTACACGCACACCGTGTGGCACAGAAGACTTGCACCACCTACCAGCGAACTTCCTGTCCACTTCCAAGAATCACTCCAACCGTGGGGCGTCTCTTGAAGAGCGAGCCGTAGCGGATCAGGCAGGCTCGACGTCGCTTGACTCGATAATTCCGCAAGGCTCGCCCATCGCATCCGAAACGCTGCCGACCGATGTCGTGCAGCCGGCGTTCGAGATCAAGCTTTCTGAGAGACAGAAATGGCCCGAGCAGGTATCCCGAAATCCGTGAACCTCGGCTCACGCGGTAACCAAGGCATTTCATGGGCTCTGAGAGAAGTCCCTCAATCAGCATCCGATCCTGTCGTGACATCTCAGTCCGAAATTGCTGTTTCAACGCGGGGGCGTCTGATCGAAGTCCGCGAATCGACGCGGCAGAGGAAAGATCGCCGTGCCACGACAGACCGTTGACCGTGGAAACCATCATCAACGGATCGAAGTCGATGCCAACGGCATGCGAAAGATCGTGCATGGTCGTTTCGCCCATGGTGTGCAGATCTTCGAGCTTCACAAAAATCACGTTCGAGCATTCGTCTAGGCCCGGAACAGTCAGCAGGTAATTCACGAGAACACGATGAAGCTGCGATGCAACCGTCTCCTCATCGAGCGAGTCATGCCGATCCAAAGTCTTCAACCACGAGAGCACCCCGTTTCGAGGGTCCCTGACCGTGCACAGAATCGTCGCTTCGCTGAAATCCTGTTCATATCGCGAGAGTTCGGTGAAGTAGTGGGCATGGACAAGAAGGACACGAGCTTGATCCACACGCGTGCCCCGAGACAGCGCGTAGGCGGTCGTCAGCGCAATTGCCAGCTTCGCCGGAGTTAGCTCAGGCACATCGTCGAGAAGCTCTACCGCCGCCTCCTGAAAGGCCTGCGAATCCACGTGAAAACTCGAGTCTCCACTCTCGCCAAGCTTGTCCCACTGCTCTCTTTCATTGACTGATCCGTCGAATTTCTCCGGATAACTCCGAATGAATTCATTTACAACCGAAGTTGAGTCCGCGACGTTGGAGAGGCGCGTCCAGAACTCGTAGAGATTCCAGTGCCCGGGCATCTGGAGCACTTGCGGATGACTATCGAGAAGGGAATGCAGGAGGTCGGATCCCGATCGCATGGTCGGTGCAATCACGACTACAGGCAGGTCTGGAAAGGCTGTCACCTAGTTTTCGCAAGCACCCTGATGACGCTGGGGTCATCGTCCCCCAGAGGAGTGAGCCCTGGACCGAACTCAAAGCGCAGGATTTCGAGGTGGGCTGTGCCAATTGCTGATCGCAGTTCATCCGGATCAAGGAAGCGTCGGTAGTGTCCGAATACTCTCTCGGTTTCGGACAGCTTGGATCCACGTGAGGCCATGGGGTCGTCGCTTGAACGGACTTCAATGGCGAGCAAGGTGCCTGCGGCACGGGAGCTGGCGATCGATGCGAAGAAGAGATCCTGCTCCTGAGCGGTCAGTGCGTGCAGGACGAACCTGCAATAGATCACATGCGGCTGAAAGCTCTCGAGCATCCCCGGGAAATCGCCTAGCTGAACCTGCTGAAAAATCGGATTCGCGGAATCTGCCTGACAGAGCGAACGAGCAGAAGTGACAGCCGCATCCGCGGAATCAATTCCAAGAACAGTGAAGTGCCCACCGAGGAACTTCGAGTCGCGGCCATTTCCGCAGCCGAAATCCAGGAGTCGAGGGGACTCAGTTGAGAGAAGTTGCTGAACCTCGGGAATCTCGAGGAACGCTGTCGCGAACGAGGAGGGCTCAGACGGCGCCTCATGAGTGCGGTAGTAGTTCTCCCAGTGGCGAACCCGAACTTGACGATCACGCGAATACCCCTGCAGGGCATCAAGCGTGTTCCAGGAATCCATCGCGGTTTCGGAGGGGACAAGCCCGACTTTCCCCGCTAGCGCCAGGATGTGTTCGGCCGTGCGCAATGGATCGTTGGCTCGCACGACCTGATTGCCGACGAAGGCAGCAGAAGCATCCGATGATGTGCAGAGCTTCACGAGGAGGCAATCGACATCTTCGACACTGTTGATCGCTGCATACACCTCGTCGTACATCGCCACCGCTGAGACGATGACCAACATTCCCTGTCTCGCGAGATGAGTGGCGAAGTCGACGTAGGCGATGCCCAACGCGATGCGGTCCTCGTGGGTCTCAACGGCAGAAAGATTGAGGGTTTGGCGAATAGCGTCACCATCTAGCCTGACCACATTGCCGATTCCACGAGAAACCAAGGCGTTCCGGCAGGCATCGCCGGTCGTGGTCTTGCCGACATTCGGGCGTCCTGTGATCCAGATCACGCCACTCGTGTAATGGGTCGCCAAGGCCGGTAGGTCACGCCGAGAAGGCGCGGAGGCGAGCAGGGTTGTTTCTCGTGCGTACATCTTCTCGCCTCCTTCTGTTAACCAGAAGTGGGAGATTAGTACAGATTGAGAGGAGGTTTGACCGAACCCTTGAATTGTTTGACCTCGCCGGCGGCTGGAGCGGGCTGAGGCTTCCCTAGTTGCGCTTCACCCGTCGCGCCGCGACACGAAGTGGCTTGAGGGCCCGGTACGACCGACTCCCCAGAACCGTCGCCAGGGCGACGGCATCGGCACCGTCGGCAACGGCACTACTCGCATTCGGTGCCCCGTTGGACACTACGAGGAAGAACTCGATGAGCCCCTCGGCGAACCTCTGCCAGGTGTAGGAGCGGATTGCCTCGCCAAGAGCTGCCACCCTTCGGTTCGCGGCGCCTTGGTCGTTGAGCAACCTGCTGACATCGGCAGCGTGCGCCTCGATGCTCCACGTCTTCGGCAGGTCAGTGAGCTGGGCGATCTCCTTCAGCGGCCCGAAGTTGGTGAAGGTGCTCGGCGTGCCCAGGGCTGCGGCCTCGTAGGGCACGAAGCCGAAGCCCTCGGCGCTGCTCGGGTAGAGCACTGCACTCGCGTTCTTGAGAAGCCAGGCGCGGCTTGCGCTGCTCACGTGGCCAACTGAGTGAACACTTCCGCGAAGATCGGTGTGCTTCTTGAGTGAGGCAGCTTCCTGCTCCTTCGAGCTACTGCTCTTCACGTGCAGTCCGGCGAGCACGAGATCGCATGACTCACCATTGCGCAGCACTTCTTGCCATACCGCAATCGCGAAGTCACGGTTCTTATGCACGAAGTCATTGCCGAGCACTGTGATGAAACGCTTTCCGCCAAGTGCCTTCACGACATCAGCGAGATCCTCATCGGGCCACTCAGGCGCCTGTGCAACGGTGATGTGATCAAGCCCGAGCGGCAGTGCCTTAATTCGATCGGCCTCGAGAAGCGGCACCTCCTGCTTCAGTTGATTCGCGACATCAGCACTGATCGTCGTGACACCATCAACGCTGAGGGCGATCTTTCGCTGCAAACTGCGGTACGCCGCCCACCCCTCACTTGAGCCGTGGTAACGCGGAATGTCATACGCAATCAGATCGAGATAAGTAGTCACCGCTCGGCGCCCGAGCAACCGGGCATCAGTGATATCGCTGCGTCCGTCGATCTGGTTCGGATACCAGACAATGTCGGCCGGCAGTGAACCGTCACTGCTGTCGGAGATGCGGACGTGGCTGTAAGTGATGAGGTGCTCGGCGTAACCGGGCAGATCGCTGAGCCCGACCAAAATGATCTCCCCCACGCGGTCGTCCCGAGCGAGTGCATTGATTGCCGCGGTCGTGAGCACCTGCGCACCGGTCTCATACGGGCCGAGCCAGGCCACATCGACAGCGATCCGGAGCTTCCCGCCCGCCTTGCGAGCCTCATTCTTGGCGTAGAAGTGAGCGCTGCTCGGGTCGTTGTTCTCGCGTGAATCCATCTCCGCAGGAGTGAGCAGCGGCGTGGCCTTGAGAACATCTTTGTGATTGGTGAGGTACCAGTCATGCCACAGTCCGCGCTCAGCTGCCCTCGAGGCCCAGGCAGCTATTGCCTCGGCAGATTCGTTGATGGGCTCGCCTACGAGATCGCAAGCGTCATCTGCAATCGCGACCACCGCACCGGCAGGCATAGTCGAGCGCAGCCAAGTGCCGGCTGAATTCGGGCCGGGTGTGAGACTCAGGCTGACAATGCGCGGGTCGAAGTCGATTCGATCGCCGAAGACGTTCATGCGATCCATGGTGAGCAGGCTGAGGTCGCCATACGCGCGCAGCACGCGGCCGCGGGGCGACTTGAAGGTTTCCATGCTCATCTCCTACAACGCTTCATACATACGAGGATGATTCTGGTTTAGTGCAGAGGAGTAGTACGGATCGACGCGGTAATTTTCGCTCCAACGCTCATTGAACATCGAACTTTCCGCAGGCGCAGGCTTCTTGCGCACGATGCTCGCACCCTCGTAATGGGTGAAGTGAGCGTATGGGGTCCATGCCACGCGATAACCGGCCTTCCGAGCTCGGAGGCACAAGTCGACATCATTGAAATCATGAGCAAAAGCAGTATCGAGACCATTCAGCTCGTCGAAGACGCTCGTGCGGATTAGCATCGCCGCTGCTGTCACGGCCGAGTAGTTGCGCGGGGTGAGAGTCGAGCCGAAATAGCCGGGTTCCTTCCCGGGCCGCGAGATCAGGCAGTGAGTCGGACCACTGGGTAGCATCACGATTCCGACATGCTGCAGGTTGCCATTCGGGTAGGTGAGTTTCGCGCCGACAATCCCGACTTCGTCGATCTGCCCGATTTCGAGCATGCGGGTAATCGGATTCGCCTCTTCGACAGTCGTGTCGTCATTGAGGATCAGGAGGTAGTCACCGGTGGAATTCGCGCGACCGAGGTTGATCGCCTGTGCGAAATTGAAGGTATTCGTCTCATAGACCACAGTGCGATCGGCGTCAGTCAGCCCGGCGACCGGCTCGATAGAGCCAGTGGTGACGACGACGATCTCGAAGTTTGTGATTGCCTCGTGCTTGCGCAGGCTCGCGACGCAATCGTCAATGAAGCGGGCATTGCCCTTGTCATTTTTTATGCCGATGGTCGGAATGATGACTGACACCTTGGAAGCCGTCGTGATCCGGGGATGCACCTCATTTAGGCCGTGAATGCGGCTCGGCTCGACGGTGCCACCGCCAAAAGTACGATCGATGTGGCTTGTCTGAGCGCGGGCCGCAGCATCCTGCGCCCACGGTTTGGCGTCGATGGTCAGCGCTGTCGATTCACTCCAGGCGCGCCAGTGATAGAGCGGTCGCGGAATATGGATCACGTTCTTCAGTCTCGGCAGCAGACGGAGAGCGAGATCGAAATCCTGACCGCCATCCATCTCGGTGCGCAGGCCACCGGCGTTGGTGACTAGATCGCGTTTGAAGATCGTGAAGTGGCAGAGGTACATCTGCGTGAGGAGAAGCTCGGGTGAGAAATCGGGCTTGCAGTAGAGCTCGAAGTGCTCGCCGCGCGGGTTGATCTTGTCTTCATCCGAATACACGGCATCAGGCTGCCCATTCGCCTCGACCACCATCGAGAAGGTCTCGATGCAACGCGGGTCGAGGACATCGTCGTGATCAAGCATGCCCATGTACTCGCCCGTAGCCTGCTCGAGAGCAGCGTTTAGGGCCGACGAAATGCCGCCATTCGTCTTCGTGCTGACCTTGATTCGATCGTCACCCGAATGCTCGCGTGCGAACTTCTCGAGCCATGGCGCAATTTCGGGCTTAGTCGAGCCATCATTCACGACGATGAGCTGCCAGTTGCTGGCGCTTTGCTTGAGTACTGAATGCAAGCACTCATCAAGAAAGTCGATCGGCGGGTTGTAGACCGGCACCAGGATCGAGATGGTGAAGGGGAAATCGACAGTGTCAGCTTCGACAGTCGCGGCCTCGGCAAGCCATGCCTTGTACTGCTTGCCAATACTGCGCTCATACACCTTGCGCTTGATGTAGCGCTTCACGCGTCCGGCGCGACGCTTCACCTTGATGAGCGGATTGCTCTCGGAGACCATGGTCGCTGCCTAGTGACTGGTGAATCGGGCCGGAAGCTTCACGAATCCCTGGCCGATCTCACCGCTCTGGCTGCGCACCGGGAACTCCATGGCGTCGTTCCAGGTGTCGAGCAATGTGGAGCCGGTGTAGTCGAAGACATCTATGTGCACGCGGTAACGGCCAGGCAGCAACGGATTTCCCTCAATGGCCACATCAACGAGCTGCTCACCTTCGATAGTGCCGAAGTCATAGCCCACTGCGTGGTTGCTGATCATCGACACGAGCGGGCCAGAATCATGCTGCAGGGCGATACGTAGATTCGGGCCGAGGATCGACTCGCTGACAGCGAATCCAACGCGAAGGTTGAAGGTGGCGCCAGTCTCAGCATGATTGATCGGGTCACCCGCAGCGCTGACGATCTCTGCTTTGGTCACTCGCACGACGCCATTGCCTGCGCGATCGTCCTCTGGGCGAGTGGCAGTGATGTTGGGGTTACGTGCGGCCTCGTCGCGATTCACGCGGTGCAGATAGGCCGCGATGGTGTCGGTCGTGTTTCCGGCCTGCTGCAGCTGGCCGTGCTCGAGCCAGGCAACTTCGTCGCACAGACCTTCAAGCTGACCGAGGCCGTGGCTTACGACGATGATCGTCTTGCCGGCCTTGCGCAAGGCGTAGAGGTGATCAAAGCACTTGCGCTGGAACTCCTCATCACCAACAGCGAGCACTTCGTCGACGAGCAGCACATCGGGCTTCATATGCACCGCGACGGCGAAGCCGAGGCGCACATACATGCCACTCGAGTAGTGCTTGACCGGCTCGTTGATGAACTCGCTCAGTCCGCTGAAGTCGATTATCTCTTCAGTGACCGCGTTAATCTCCTTGCGCGACATCCCGAGAAGTGAGCCGTTGAGCTGAATGTTCTCGCGACCTGACATATCGGGATGGAAACCGGCACCTAGCTCGATGAGCGCAGCAACTCGTCCGTCCGTGACTATCGATCCCGTGGTCGGCCGGTAGATGCCGCCGATCATTTTGAGCAAAGTCGACTTGCCAGAACCGTTATGACCGATCAGGCCGTAGACGCTTCCCTTGGGGATGTCGATCGACACATCACGAACGGCCCAGAAGTCCTCTTCATTCTTCGCACGACCGCGAACGATAAGTTCCTTGAGAGAACCGCGACGATCAGTGTGACGCTTGAATCTCTTCCCAACGCCGGAGATGGAAACCGCGAGATCTGCCTTACCGGGAGTGCTCATAGGTACTCCCCCAGATCTTCGCTCGCGCGATTGAAGATGACAAAGCCAATCCAGAAGGTCACGAAGCCGCCGATGAGCAGGCCAGGAATAACCCACCAGGTAGGCACGGTGAGCGAGTACATAACGTCATGCATGCTCTGCACGAACCACGACATTGGATTCAGCTTCACGACGGCAGAGAGAAGCACGTTGTGGCCTTGCACCATGCTGATCGGGTAGAGGATCGGAGTCAGGAAGTAGAGCGCACCGAGAACAACAGCCACGATGTACTGCACGTCGCCGAAGCGAGCGTTGAGAATCGCCAGAATCAGGCCGATGCCTTGAGCGAAGAGCGCCGTGCCGATCAGAATCGGAATCGCGAGGATCCAGGTCCAGCCGATATTGCGCTGCCATACGAACAGGCCCATCAGCACGATGATCTCGAGAGCCACCTGTACGAGCTGCACGATGCTTGCGCCGAGCACAGGCGCCCAGCCCGGGAACTGCACCTTCTTGAGCAAGTCGCCGCTGGCCTTGAGCTGGGTCATTGAGAGGTTAAGGAAACTCGAGAAGAGGTTCCAGGTCACGATTCCGGTGAAAAGGAATGCGGCATAACTCGTGCTTTCGCCATTGCCGAGCGGAGGAGCCTGAACCCGGAAAACCATGGAGAACACGGCGGCGAACACCACAAGTGTGGCCAGGGGCTGCAGGAGGGACCAGCCCCAGCCGAGGATGCTGGCGCGGTAGCGGGTCTTGAAGTCGCGGTTCGCGAAGGCCCAAATCAGGGCCCGACGGGTATAGAGGTCGGTCAGCACGGGCGACCACCTCTCTTCCGCATGACCCGCCGAGTCTATCCGCCATGAGGGAATCCCCCTTGGGGCGCGCGGTTGCGCGCTCTCCGCGCGCAATCGGGGCCACTAGCTACTGCGGACGCGGCGAGCACCCTCTCGTCCCTCAAAATTTGGTCAACGATGGGTACCCTCGTAGCACCCACTAGGAGGAAACATGAACTCACGCACTGCCACCCGCACTTGGGCTCGACGTTCGGCTGTTCTCGGCTGCGCCGCTCTCGTCCTGGGCGCGACTTCCCTTGGCCTTGCAGACGGAGCTTCGGCGGCCAAGAAGAAGACACAGCCAGCCCCGATCATCGCCGCTGCGAATGGCACGGTGGGCATCGCGACCACTGTCTCCGTCTCGGCTCCCACTCTTGCAAACCAGACCGTGAACGCCCTGCTGACATACAACGGCGTGGGAATCGGCCAACTGGCCTTCTTCCTCAACGCGAATGGCAGTGGCTCAAGTTCGTGGACTCCCTCCCAGCCAGGCCAGTGGACAATCTCGGGGCTTGGTGGCTTGAGCAAGGCAGCGCCACTGACCGTGACTGAGGCCGGAATATCAACCGTGACTGTGCTTGCCGCGGTCAATCAGGCGCAGGCCGGAACTCCCACCACGATGGTCGTTGCCGTTGCTCCCACCGCCGGTAACTACCAGCCGACCGGAACCGTCACGATTACCAATGGTGCCGGCACGACCTACGGGTCAACGACCCTCGAGCCTTACGGAAGCGGACTCTCGTACGGAACCTTCGTCTGGACTCCGCCATCTGTCGGCACGTACAACTTCACCGCGACCTATAACCAGACCGCTGGTGCGCTCTCCTCCTCGAGCACAGACAGCACGAACGTGCTTGCCTCAGTGCCGCTCGTCACTCTTCGCCTTCCCACTCAGTACACCATTGGTGAGCCGGTGCCTTTGAGTGCTGTCGTGAACAACGCCCCGAACTTCACCGGTTCAGCTGGCTTCAGCATCATCAACGGAAATACCCCCAATTACATTGGCGGCAGTGTCGGGCTCAATTCAAACGGCGTGGCCACCACCGCATGGACTCCCTCAGTCACCGGCTACCAGGTCGTCCAGGCGAATGTCTCCAACACCGGTAACACGATTAGCGGAGTCGCAACGCAGGGAATCTCCGTGTCTGCCGCAGGAGCACTTGACCCGATGTCGGTGTCTGCCCCGAACCTGGGAACTCTGAAGGTGAATGTTCCCGTAACCGCAAAGGCAGGTTCACGACTGCCGGTGTCCACGCAGTCCGGCTCAGGCGCAGCAGTCAATCTCTCCGAGGGTGGCCCGTGCTTCATTCAGGCGAACACCCTCGTCGTTCCCAGCGGTCGTGGCTCCTGCACCTTGACCGCGTCATCACCTGGCGGAAACGGATTCAGCCCGAACAGTGCGACATTCGTGATCAATTACAGCTGATTACACCTGCTCTGGAAGGGCCGTTTCGCGCTATTGCGCGGAGCGGCCCTTCATCTTGCGCAGTGGCGCAGTGACCTTCCAACTGCGGGTGCCTTGAATGAAATCGAGCTCAGCTCGCAAAGCGTCTGCCGCAGCCTTGAGGGCGAGGTTCTGAGTGGTGAGGTCGTCGGAGCGAAGCACCACGAAGGAGCGGATTCCGAGGAAGCCCTCGATTGAATCGGTCGCATCCGTGACCGTGAGGGTGACCTGGGCCGGTTCACCAGCCTTGCCATCACCAAGAGGCAGGGTGATAACCGAACCAAGGTAGACCTCATCGCGCACAGGGCCGCCAGGTCCGATGGCGTCAATCTGCGCGACGCCCGGCATGGAGCGGGTCGAGATCAGAATGCTGAGCGGGCCATCGACAGGGCGGGTGAGCCGGAAGTCAGCACGGGAGCCCGGGCGCATCTCATTTCCCCATGTTTGGGGGGAGCCGAAAGTGCCGATCACGGCAGCATCGACCACTGAGAAGTCGTCAGTTCGGCGCATCTGGCGCAGCATTGGGGTGAGCGCTTCGCGCTGCAGGTGGCCGAGATACTGATCGGCATAGCCCGAATCAGGAGCCTGCCCACCGACAGTGAGAACGTATTCTCGGCCTAGTTCGATGCTCGGATACATCGGCTTCCTCGATTCGATGGAGTGTGCATAAGTGATGTCGCGCATGATGGCATCAGTGACCTGTTTCCAGTCGATGTCCTGGAATTCGGATGCGATTCGCACTTCGAGACATTCACGTTGTGTCGCATTCATTCCATCTGACTCGATCCTGGCAACCAGATCGTCAGCATTTCCTGACTCGAAATACGTGGCGAGCTCTCCGCCTGCCTCACCGAGTGAGGAGTTGTTCGCGACGATCGCGACCTTGCCGAATGCCAGGCTTTCGGAGACAGGGAGACCCCAGCCCTCGTAACGGCTCGGGTAGACGGTGAACTGAGCGTTCGCATAGAAGCGGGCGAGCTCCTCATCGGTCACGCTGTTGGAAAGGACCGAGACCTTGCCACTCAACCCTTTCGTGGCAACGTATTCCTCGAGAAACTCATTGGCATTCCAGCCAAGACGGCCAACGCAGATCAGATCGGGAACATTCTCTGCACCGTGCTTGGCGATGAGTGTCTTCCATGCATTGAACGCGAGGATGTGGTTCTTGCGTGACTCGACGGTGCCGACGAAGAGTGCGTACTCGCGCGGCCATGGTGACTCGCTCGTGTCGTACTTACCTGGCTTAAGTCCGCAAGGCAGTCCCGTGATTTCCCCGTGTACTTCCGGGTAATCGTGGTTCTTGGCGTACGCGTCGAAGTCGTTCTTGCTTGACTGCGAGATAGAGGGAACCGCGGACGCTGTCTGGAGCAGGAGGGTCAAATAGCGCTCGAAGAGACGATTGACGGCAGCAGTGTGGCCGGTCTCGAGAACCGGAGTGAGGTCATAGAGCAGATAGACACTCTTGGCACCCTTCGCCGCCACTTCACGTGCAGCGAGCATCAATGCGTCATTAATCCACACTGCTCCCAGGTAGACCATGACTGTCTCGGCATTAATCTCGATGGGGTTCGCAGTGTGCGCACGGGCTAGGGCAGACGAAGCCGTAGCCGAGATGGCCTCGCGGTCCGGTGCTGGATTGTGGCTGGCCGCGCCCGTCAGGATCAGTGCCAAGGTCTCGGCGGCGGTGAGAGCCACGAACACTCCGCGAGGGCGATCGAGGATTACGGCTGCTGCAGGGGTCGAGGCGTTGTCACCGAGCATGAGGGGGGCCGTCTCGGCAATAACACGCTGCACTCCGGAAACCGACTCACGGCGCTGGAGGAACTCGACCAGGTCGGTTACATCCAGCAGCAGCATGACCTCAGCCTAGGACAGGCCGGCCTTCACTAGCTTCGGCATCGTCAGCTGCGCGTGTAAGGAAGGCGTGGCGCACTGGGCGCGCAGAGACGTGCTGAGGTCCTTCGCCTTCCGCATGCTGGTTCTCAGACTGGCGGACCGCGCCTTCACCTTGCCAGCGGAGCTCAAGCCCTGATGTCCGGTATCAAGACCCACCTGCTGCGTGCCGTGGACTCGGTAGTCGATAACTGACTGGGAGTCGATGAGCATGCCGAGGCGCACGGTCGCGAGGAGACTCCACCATCGGTCATGCAGCCAGCCCGCGGGGATCTCCTGCTGCGCGAAGTAGGAAGGTCTTATGGCGCTGGCCCCACCAGTGGCGAGTGAATGCCTGAGGGCGAAAGCGAGTTGCTCATTGGCGGGCAGAGCATTCCAGTCATCGGCGACAGGGAATGCTGTGCGC
Source organism: Actinomycetota bacterium (assembly GCA_947449035.1). GTDB lineage: Bacteria > Actinomycetota > Actinomycetes > S36-B12 > S36-B12 > CAIKZY01. The sequence continues at coordinate 4,749 of CANFQC010000043.1, read as the reverse complement.
AGGGTGCCGCCTGTGGCGACGCCGCTCTCGTCAACGAGGGTGCCGTCGGAGGCGACCATCAGAGTGCTCGTGTTCGCCAGGTCCGTAGTTTCCAGGAGGGTCGACTGGCGCTCTATTCGCCTCGGGTGCCAGATGTCATCGTGATCGCCGAGTATGACTATGTCGGCATCCGCAGTCTCACGGATGCCCTGCTGGAAGTTCTGGGCAACTCGCGTCGTGACATCCGTGGAAGTGGTGCTGGCCCCGATTGGCGCGATCCCGAATTCGGCGAGGATGGTCTTCGTGCCGTCAGTGGAATTGTCGTCAATGACGACGACGTGGTCGGCCTTCCGTGTCTGATTCGCAATGCTCTCGAGCGTAGCCCGGATCCAGCGCTCCGAGTTATGCGTGACGAGAACGGCCGCGATCATCTCTTCGCCTTCGTGTCGCTCATGCCCTTCTTCGCCCTGGGCTTCTTTCCCTTGTCTGCGAGCATCTTGTTCGCGAGCTTCTCGTAGTCGTCAGCGACCGCATCCCATTGATACGCATCGCGGATGCGCTGCTTCTCAATTGCGGGAAGTTCCGCGAGCTTGTCGTCAAGCTGGTGATTCGCAACCTGGTTGAAGATCGCGATGAGGGCGTCGGCATCGCGCCAGAAAAGCGCAGTGTTCGCGGTGACCTCACGGTTGAACTCGACGTCATAGGCAACTACCGGTGCGCCGGCACCCATCGCACGAAGTAGAGACGGGTTCGTACCACCGACGGAATGACCGTGGATGTAGGTCACGGCATTCGCGTAAAGCTGGTCGAGAAGCTCTTGGTCGTAAATGCCACCCGTGAACCGAATGCGCGAATCGCTCATTGCAGCATCGTGAACCTTGTCGACGTACCACTGGCTATACGGAGCGCTACCGACGACGATGAGTGGGCGTTGCTCGTTGCTCTCGCGGTAGGCGTGGACGGCATCGAGCACGTGATTCTCAGGCTCGAAGCGAGCTACAACGAGGTGATATTCCTGGGGAGTGAGTTCGAGTTCAGCGAGGCGATCACTTCCCGGTTCGATGATCTCGGCGCCATAAGGAATCACAACACACGTGCGCCCATAGTCGCGTTGCACGTAGTCGGCAATCGCCTGGGCATCGGCGATGACTTCCTGACCCCAGTTGATCGCAGCCTTCTCAGCCCACCGGTAGTACTTCGCGCCGGTACCGCGCCACTTTTCGCGCTTGGACTCAAGCCCATCCAGATGGATTGCCGTCGGAATGCGGGCGGCCTTGAGCGGGGGAAGCAGAGGAGCATTGCCCGCATTGAGAAGGAAGACCACATCGGGGTGATCGGCAATGATCGAGTGGGCCGTGCTGACAGCCGTGTGGGAAAGAGTCTCGGCCATGCGGTGACGCACTGCAGGGGCGTTGACCAGCCGCATGCCTTCGTACTCTGTGATCGTCTGACCGGGATTGCGACAGTAAACAGTTACCTGATGCCCGCGCTGCACGAGACGCTTGCCGATCTCCTCGACAGCGGTCTCGAAACCGCCATATTGAGCAGGCACACCTCGGGTGCCCATCATGGCGATCTTCACCTGCTCACGATAGCCTCACGGCGTGCAGGTCGAGTCGTTAGCCATTGAGGGACTCTGGGAGATCACCCCAGTGCTCCGCCCCGATGATCGCGGGGTATTCCTGGAGGCGTTTAAGGCCGACATCCTGTCGGAGGCCATCGGGCACCCCTTCACCCTGAAGCAAATGAACGTCTCAAGTTCATCAGCTGGGACTGTGCGTGGCATTCACTTCGCTGACGTACCCGTCGGACAGGCGAAGTACGTGGAGTGCTTCTCGGGAGCGATTCTCGACGTGGTCGTCGATATTCGCGTCGGCTCGCCGACCTTCGGACAGTGGGACGCGGTCGAGCTGAACTCGACCTCGCGCAAAGCGCTCTATATCTCCGAGGGCCTCGGGCACGCGTTCTGCGCCCTGACCGACGACGCCACAGTCGGTTATCTGTGCTCCGAGCCATATGCACCCGACCATGAGCACGGCATTACTCCACTCGATTCGGCTTTGGCGTTGCCGTGGCCTGAAGGCACTGCTGCGCTGATGTCGCCCAAGGATCTGGAGGCGCCGACGCTGGCGGAGGCCTTGGCTTCAGGCCTGCTTCCTTCGTATGAGTCCTGCCTGGCCTTCCGTCGATCATTGGGGTGAGAGTGGACACCGAACTCAACATTGAGCGCATTCGTCATTCGTCCGAGACGATGCTGTCGCTCTATTCTCCCGACACCGCGGTACTCCCCGTGCCGTCTTGCCCCGCCTGGACGCTTCGAGATCTCGTGCTGCATTTAGCTGACGTCCATCACTTCTGGGCATTGACGATTCTCGAGGCTGATCCTTCGAAAACGCTTGACTTCGAAGCCGCGTACACAGAAGGCGACGACATCATTGCCTGGGCACGTTCATGCACTGATGAGCTGGTCGCCGCCTTGCGCGCCAAGCCGTATGACTCCCCCTGCCAGGTGTGGTGGGCGGAGCCGGCTATAGCCGGTGCTGTCGGGGAGCATCAGGTCTACGAGGCTGCACTGCACTGCTGGGATGCGCAAGGCGCCGTGATGACTTCACCGGCGCTCGATCGGGATATCTGCTTGGCGGGTATTCCCGAATGGATTGCAGTGCGAGTGCCATGGATGGCAGACATCGATCTGCCACTCATCACCTTCGAGGCCACAGACGCTCCGGGGTCGTGGAATCTAGGTGGCGCACTCAATTCGTCCGTGACAGTTCGCGGCACGGCATCGGATCTCTACCTGTACCTCAATGGGCGGCTTGAGGTCTCAGTGCTTTCCCTGTTAGGCGACGTCGATTCACTCGAGCACTTGACCGCGCGCATGGAGTACCTGAACGGTTAGTCGCTACCGCGGATTGAGATTGACGCCCGGGATCGCCTTGGTGATCACGCGAAGTTTCGGGCCACTCGGTACCGCCCCTGCCCACCAGGCAAGCGCCATCTGACTCAGTGCATACTCTTCCTTGCCGTACTTATAGCCCTCTTCGGCATTACCAGGCAGGTAGATGTGGCCGTCCGTGAAGCGCTGCTGTAGCGCATGCGTGTCGGCCGCGTGGTCGAACAGGAACTTCTTCGCGTTGGTGTCTTTCGGCGTGTAGATCGCGGCGAAAGAGTCAACGCCGCAGAATGTTGCCGGCCGGCGCATGCCCCAGCCGACCTTCTGTGGGTAATAGATCTGGCCACCTGGCTTGTAGCTGGTGCCGCCGGGAGCGGCGTAAGGCGGAGATGGGAAGTCGAGCACCGCAAGAGCGCGGTAGATGATGTCGGTGTTGAGGAATGACGACTGTGGCACGGGCTGGTTCCCCTGACGCAGCATCGATGCCCCCCACCACAGGTGCAAGACGTTTTGGGTGTAGTCAGGATTCACGATGCCGTGATTAGTGATCGTGCCATCTTCGTTCGCATTGGTGCCCGGAAGTGATGCGCCGAGGTTCACGCCGTTGATCACCTGATTGCTCTTGAGGTCACTCGGGCGGGCGAAGGCAGCGATGTCGTTCTCAACTAATGAGCGCATCCACGAGTCGTGGTGGGGATGATTCGGCATCATCGCGAGGGCTAGTGCCGGAGCCGTGGAATCCCACGAAACCTCGTCAGCCTTGGAGTCACCGGGGGTGCTCTCCTTGCCGTCGCGATCGCGGAAGTAGCGAGGTCCGCGCGCCGCGACGTAGTCGGCCTCAGCCGAGACCATCGCCACGACATAACCGCGCTCTTGCGGGGTGAGTTCCGGCCACAGAAGCCACGCCGCCTGGCCTGCAGTCGAGGCCCACAGGGCGGACTGCCAACTGTTGCCCCAGCCACCGGCACTGACCGCGCGATGAGAGCAGGCAATGGAACGCAGCTGCCACTTCGCGAAGTTCAGTAGTTGGGCGCGGGAGATGCCATTGACGGTGGTCCACTTGCTCGTGGTCAGCATGATGGCAGCCGCCTGCGCCTCATTCGCCGCACGGCGGATACCCGACTCGAGGTTCGCACCGACATTGACGATGTCGTAATAGGGCTCATTCACGCGCCATTTCAGGCGGCTGGTGAGGTCATTGACCATCGCGTAACGCAGACCGTCTTGCACAGTCGCGAGAATCTGCTGACCACCGGGCATGCTCGGATTACCGCGCAGCTTCGCCGGTGGCTTTACTGCCCCAACGAGATCCTTCACCGACTTCTCAATGCCGATCGTCGTCGTCGGGCAATGACCGAGGGCGGTTGCACGATTGCCGACTAGAGGAGTTTGGCCTGCGGCGATCGGCACGTTTGCGGTTGAAGTTTTCTTGAGCTTCTCGAGACCGTTTATTGCAACAGTCCACGTGCTGCCGGTAACGGCGCCCGGATCTGACTTGCCGTCACCATTCCAGTCACCGACCACCGGGAGTGAGGTGGGATCTCCGAACTGGAAGCTCACGACAATCGCATTTGCCTCCGGGGCGGGCTGCACGTCAATGGACTTGGCGATCCACTTTGGGCGTTTGGTCTCTCCGGTGATGCGCAGGATCCACGTACCCGCCCGCACCACACCCAGATCACTGCGCCCGTCACCGTTCCAGTCTCCGACGATCGGCAGGTCGCCAGCCTGACCGAAGTTATCGTCGGGGTTGGGCTTACCGCTGCTCAGCTGCCACTTCCAGATGCCGTTATTGAACACGCCAACATCAGCGATCGGATCCTGGTCGATCAGTCCCACAACGGGAATGTCACCGACCGCGCCGCCGAAAGCAGTCT
>CANFQC010000042.1 GCA_947449035.1 Actinomycetota bacterium | reverse complement strand
GAGATCCCAGCCGGCCTGGTACTCGACAGCTGCGTCGCCGAAGCCGATCTCGCGAATATCGAGTGAGGTCGTAGCTGTCATGCCGCACCGGTAATCGAGGTAACGCCCAAATGCGCGAGGACGGCATCCGCGCTGCGACGACCGCTGACCATGGCGCCTTGGATTGATGCCGTGTCTCGGTGATCTCCAGCGATGAACAGACCGTCGCCGAGGTCGACGGGTTGACGCACCTGAAGCGGCGGAAGCATCGAGGGCAGTGCGTAGGGAATTGCGTAGACGCCGACGAGTTCCCAGTCGCGAGTGCTTGTGCCGTGCAGCACTGCCAGGTGCTCGAGCACGCGGCGTTCAGCCTCAGCGGACGAATCGGTGCCAAGTGTCGAGGTCGACACGAGCGTGCGCCCTGTAGGCGCGTAGTCGGGTGCGGCATTGGAGATCGCGACGGAGTTAATCACCGGGCCACGACGCTCTCCATCGACCACGAGAACCCCGTCGCCACCGGTGAGCTTGCTGCGAGCGGAGTGGTACCAGGTCGTGACCGAGTTTCCTGCGGGGATGGTGAGTCCGGGAATGAGCGTGGCGGCAGAAACCGGGTCGGTGGCCACGATCACCGCACTGGCATCGAGGTCATCGCCGTCGGTGCGCACGCGAGCGCCGGTGACATTCTCGGCCCGCACGTCGAGACGCACACTGCCGGTCGGAAGTGATCCAGCAAGCTGAACAGGAATTGCCTGCATGCCGGCAGCAGGCACGCTCGGCACACCGCGGATAAAGGAGCGCAACACAAGATCGAGGAAACGCTGTGATGTGCTGAGTCCTGCTTCGAGGAAGACCCCGGTGAGGAAGGGACGGAGCACGCTCTCGATGAAGGTGGAATCGATGCCGGCGGCGCGCAGAGCGCTATAGGCGTCACGATCGGCTGCACGTTCGATCTCGGCAACCGGGCGACGCGATTGCTTCCAGGCATACGATGCGAAGCGCATCTTCGACAGCGCGGAGCCGGTGCGACGTGATGCGCCTTGCAGGGCCCAACCTGGCTTGCGTCGTGGATCTCCGAGGTGAATGCGGTGCGTGCCCTTGCTCACCACTACGCCGGGCACGAGGGCTTGTAGGTGCAGCGCCTGGTGGTCGAGAACACGGGCTGCTTCAGGATAGGAAGGGTTGTAGAGCTGGAAGCCGCGGTCGAGGATGAAATCGTCGACGACATCACTGCGCACTCGACCGCCGACTGCATCCGCAGAATCAATAACGACGACATCAATCCCGTGAATTGACAACTGACGTGCCGCAGCGAGACCGGCTAGGCCGGCCCCGATGATGACTACGTCGTGCGATTCGGCCATGGCTACTCGCTATCGAGGGCCGTGCGGATCGCGCTTTCGATCGTGGTGTCCTGGAAACCGAACTGTGCGTGCTCGAGTACAGCGGGTACGACTCGCGTGCTGCCGAGCACTTCGGTCGAGAATTCGCCAAGCGCTGCCTTGAGTGCGAATGCAGGCGCGAGCAGCAGAGTTGGACGTCCGAGAACGTGGCCCATGACTGAGGTGACCTCAGCATTGGTGACGGGGTTCGGTCCGGTGAGATTGACCGGCCCGCTGAGGTGCTCTTGCTCGAGCAGGAACTGCAGTGCGCAGACTTCATCGCGCAGCGAGATCCATGACCAGTACTGCTTGCCGTTGCCGAGCTTGCCACCGAGACCGAGCTTGAACAGAGGGAACATGCGCGCCCAGGCGCCACCTGACTTCGCCACCACGAGGCCGGTGCGCGGGTTCACGACACGAATGCCGGATTCGACCGCCACCTGCGATGCACCTTCCCAGGCACGCACCACATCAGCCAGGAATCCGGTACCCGCCGGTGCAGTCTCATCGACGATGCGATCGCCGGTGTCGCCGTACCACCCGATAGCGGAAGCCGAAACGAGAACACGGGGACGATGCTCGACCTGCTGCATCGCGCGCACAATCGTGGTGGTGCTGTCGACGCGGCTATCGAGAATCTCGCGCTTGTAGGAGTCGCTCCAGCGGTGATCGCCGACGCCTGCGCCCGCCAGATGCACGACGCCATCAACACCGTTGAGGGCGGCGAGATCGATGGTGCCCTTGGCGGGGTCCCAGGTGATTTCGTCAGGGGCGGATGACGCGCGGCGTACGACGCGCTGCACCTCATGGCCCGCGGCACGCAGATGCGGAACGAGGGCGGAGCCAATCAGGCCTGATGATCCGGTGACAGCAATTCTCATGGCCTCAGCCTCTCGCAGGTCGGCTGATGATGCACTACAGGCCGAGCTCGGCCTCGAAGGCCGCCTCTTCGAGGCGCAGCTTCATGGCACCGAGGAAGCGTGCTGCGTCAGCGCCATCGACGATCCGGTGGTCATAGGACAGTGCCAGGTAGACCATCGAGCGAATGGCGATGACATCGGCGCCAGTGTTGTCGGTGACGACCACGGGCTTCTTGACCACTGCACCGGTGCCAAGGATTGCCACCTGCGGCTGGTTGATGATCGGGGTGTCGAACAGGGCTCCGCGGCTACCGGTGTTGGTCACGGTGAAGGTGCCACCGCTGAGTTCATCGGGGGAGACCTTGTTAGTGCGGGTGCGTTCGGCAACATCGGCGATGTGGCGCGCAATACCGGCGATGTTGAGATCGCCCGCATTGCGAATGACCGGGACGAGCAGACCGCGCTCGGTGTCGACAGCAATGCCGAGGTTCTCTGCATCGTGATAGGTGATGGTGCCCTCGGCCATGTCGACGGAGGCGTTTACCTGCGGGAACTGCTTGAGCGCCTCGACGGCGGCCTTGCAGAAGAACGGGAGGAACGAGAGCTTGACGCCCTCGCGTGCCTCGAAGTCGCGCTTGACCTTTCCGCGCAAGGTGTTGATGCGCGTGACGTCAACCTCGATGACGGTGGTCAGCTGCGCAGAGACTTGCAGCGACTCGACCATGCGCTCGGCGATGACCTTGCGCAGACGCGGCATCTTCTCGGTGCGACCACGCAGCGGGGAGACGGGAAGCGATGCGGGTGCGGACGGTGCTGCAGGAGCCGCGGCCACCGGCGCTGCGGCGGCCGGTGCAGCTGCCTGCGGCGCCGCGGCGGCGAGGACATCCTGCTTGCGAATGCGTCCGCCGACGCCGGAGCCGGTGATGGTCGACAGATCAACGCCATTTTGCGCAGCTAGGCGACGCACGAGCGGGGTGACGTAGGAGTCGGAGTTGTCGATATCGGCAGCAGGAGTAGCTGCAGTGACAGGAGCTGCAGGTGCAGGTGCAGCAACAACGGGTGCAGGTGCGGCTACGGGTGCGGCAGGTGCGGGTGCGGGTGCTGCAGGTGCCGAAGCAGCAGCAGCGCCAGTAGCGATGAGGCCCAGCTGGCCGCCTACCGCGACAGTGGCGTCATCGCCGGCAGTGATTTCGACCAAGGTGCCGGCAACGGGTGCAGGGATCTCGGTATCGACCTTGTCAGTGGAGATTTCGAGCAACGGCTCGTCAGCGGCGACTGCATCGCCGACAGCCTTCAGCCAGCGCACGACGGTGCCCTCGGTCACGCTCTCGCCAAGTGCGGGGAGAACGACAGAGGTGGTGGCGCCACCGGCGGCCGGAGCGGCAGGCGCAACAGGTGCCTCGACAACCGGAGCCGGAGCAGCGGGCGCTTCGACAACGGGCGCTGGCGCGGGTGCCGCAGGAGCCGGAGCGGCAGCGGGCGCGGAGTCAGCAGCGCCGATGACGGCGAGCTCGGCGCCGACGAGAACGGTTTCGTCCTCTTGTGCGCTGATGGACAACAGAACACCGGATGCTGGTGCGGGGATCTCGGTGTCGACCTTGTCGGTGGAGATCTCGAGCAACGGCTCGTCAGCCACGACGGTGTCGCCGACGTTCTTCAGCCAGCGAGTAATCGTGCCTTCAGTGACGCTCTCGCCCAGCTGGGGCATGGTGACCGAAACCGACATGTTGTGCTGCTCCTTCGTATTCGGGCTTGTGGCCCTTTGTCCGAGGTACTGCTGGTCGAGTGCGCGGTGCCGGTTCGGTCCTACGCGGTAGTGCGGTGATGGTGCTGGTCGTGCTCGTCTATCTAGGCGTGAGCATGGAGGGGCTTGCCTGCGAGTGCCAGGTGCGCCTCTCCCATGGCCTCGTTCTGGGTCGGGTGAGCGTGGATGAGGTTGGCAACATCCTCGGGATGCGCTTCCCAGTTCACGATGAGCTGCGCCTCGCCGATCTGCTCGCCGATGCGTGAGCCCACCATGTGGATACCGATGACCGGGCCGTCCTTGAGCTGCACGAGCTTGATGAAGCCCGCGGTGCCGAGGATCTGGCTCTTGCCATTGCCGCCGAGGTTGTACTCGTAGGTCGTGATCGCATCGTCGCCATGTGCGGCCTTGGCCTCGGCCTCGGTCATACCGACAGAACCGATTTCCGGCTCGCAGTAAGTAACTCGCGGAATGTTGATGTCGGCGATGACGATCGGATGAAGGCCGGCGATCTCCTCAGCGACGAAGATGCCGTGCTGGAAGCCGCGGTGCGCGAGCTGCAGACCCGGGGTGATGTCGCCGACGGCGAAGATGCTCGGGATGTTCGTGCGCAGGCGCTCGTCAACGAGAACCCAACCGCGCTCCATGGCGACGCCCTGCTCCTCGAAGCCCATGCCACTCGCGTTCGGGCCGCGTCCGACAGCGACGAGAAGGATGTCGGCGTCGAAGGTCTTGCCGTCCTCGAGAGTGACGTGCACGCCATTGTCATCCTGAGTCGCGGATGCGAAGCGCACGCCGGTCGAGAAGTTGATGCCGCGCTTGCGGAAGGCACGCTCAAGCGCCTTGCTGCAGGCTTCGTCCTCATTGGGAACCAGGCGCGGTAGGCCTTCAATGATGGTGACGTCGGCTCCGAAGGACTTCCAGACGCTGGCGAACTCAACGCCGATGACGCCGCCGCCGAGCACGATGGTGCGGGCGGGAACGTAATCGAGGTTCAGTGCCTGGTCGGAAGTCATGATGCGACCGCCGATCTCGAGGCCGGGCAGCGTGCGCGCGTATGAGCCGGTCGCGAGAACGACGTGTGTGCCGGTGTACTGCTCGCCGTTGACCTCGACGGTTTTCGGGCCGACGAGACGGCCGGCACCTTCGACGAAGGTGACGTTGCGGCTCTTCACGAGACCCTGCAAGCCCTTGTAGAGACGACCGACAACACCATCGCGGTACTCGTTGACCTTGACCATGTCGATGCCATGCAGGGATGCATTGACGCCGAACTGCTCGCTCTCGCGTGCGGAGTCAGCAACCTCGGCAGCATGCAGCAGCGCCTTGGTGGGGATGCAGCCGCGATGCAGGCAGGTGCCACCGAGCTTGTCCTTGTCGATCAGGATGACCGAAAGACCAAGCTCCGATGCTCGAAGGGCGCAGGCGTAACCGCCACTGCCGCCGCCGAGGATTACCAGGTCTGCATGTGCCACGGGGGCTCCCACTATCTGTACGAGGTGCGCGAACGCCCGGATCGTCGTGATCCGGTACCCCTATTCTGTCGCAAACTCCTGGGCAACCCGAATGAAGGTGCGCACTGCGGCGCCTGTGCCGCCCTTGGGGGTGTATCCGTAGGCGCCCTTCTCGTTGAACGAGGGCCTGGCGATGTCGATGTGCACCCAGGGCTGGCCCTTGGGGATGAACTCCTGGAGGAATACTCCGGCGCCCATCATTCCGCCGAAACGGTCGCCGATATTGGCCAGATCGGCGGTCGCGGAGTCGAAAGCCGGGCGGAAGTCCTCGGAGAGGGGCATCGGCCAGACCTCTTCGCCCGCGGCGTCGGCTGCGGCGCACACCTGGGCACGGGCATCGTCGTCATTGGACATCACGCCGGAAATGCGTGATCCGAGGGCGATGCCCTGTGCACCGGTCAAGGTCGCTGCATCGATCAGCAGGGTCGGCTTCTCGAGTACGGCCATGCCGAGGGCGTCGGCCAGAATCAGGCGGCCCTCAGCGTCGGTGTTCAACACCTCGACAGTGGTGCCGTCGAACATGGTGATGACGTCGCCGGGACGCATCGCGTCTCCGCTCGGCATGTTCTCTGCGGTAGGCACCCAGCCGGTGACCTTGACCTTCAGGCCGAGCTCGGCGATTGCCTTCACCGCGGCGATGACCGCAGCCGCGCCGCCCATGTCGCCCTTCATCTCGTCCATCTGGGCAGCCGGCTTGATGGAGATGCCGCCGGTGTCGAAGGTGATGCCCTTGCCGACGAGCGAGAGGTGCTTGGTCGCACCTGCGGGTGCGTACTCGAGCTTGACCAAACGCGGGGGATTGGTCGAACCCTGGCCGACGCCGAGGATGCCACCGCAACCATCGCGCTTGAGCGCTGCAACATCCCAGGTAGTGACCTTGACCGGCAGACCGGCCACGGCATCCTTTGCAGCCTTGGCGAGTGCGACCGGCGGAAGTGCGTTCGGGGGAGTGTTCACAAGATCGCGGGCGAGGAAGACGCTGGACGAGATGACGTTGATCTCGGCAATGAGCTCCTTTTGCTCGGGCGTGACCGCGCCGGGGACGAGAAGCACGATGTTCTGCACCGGAGCTGCGCCTTTCGACTTGCCCTTGTGCTCGGTGAATGAATACGCGGCGAGCTGGGCGCCGAGTGCGAGGGGGCGCAGGTGCGGGATATCAGGGGTCGCGATGATCGCGATCTTCTTCATGCCTGCTGCACTTCGCACGGCGTTACCGACGCTGCGACGGTACGACTCGAAGCCCTTCATGCTGCGGAAGTCGCCGAGGCCGACGCCGATGATGGTCTTGGCCTTGATGCCGGCTTGTGCCGGAATGCGCGTGGTCTCCCCGGCCTTGGCGGTCGCGCCGGCCGAGGCGAACGCCTCAGCGAGCTTGCGCGTCTGCGCGGCGGTCAGGCCATGCGCGTAAACATCAACGGACTTGCCCTTCGCGGGCGCAATGCCGATGAGCAGTGCGTCGCAGACGGTGGCAGCGGGGGAGGTGGCGGCGAGTGTCAGAGTCATGCGCAGGACTCTAGCCGCCGCACTGAATCCGTGGGCACTACTCTGCCGCAGTGAAGAACGAGCGGAGCCTGGGTCTTTTTGGGGCAGTCGCACTCTCCTTGGCGCTCGTCAGCCCGACCATGGCCATCAGCCTGAACCCTCAGGCCATGGCCGACCAGGTCGGTGCTGCGGTGCCGACCATGTTCCTGGTGGCCTTCGTTCCGGTCACCGTGATCGCTATCGCCTTTGCTGTGCTCACACGTCGATTTGGTTCCCGAGGATCAATCTTTGGATTGGTGACGGCGAGCATTGGCCCGCGCGCCGGCACAGCTGCGGGCTTCTTGCTTCTACTGACGTATCTCTTGATTGTGCCGATTTACGTCGGAGGTTTCGGCATCGGAATCGATGCCATCAGCAAGCAGTTCGGCTGGTCAATGACCGGGCGTTCGGTGATGCTGCTGTGTGCGGGTGTTGCTCTGGCCGTTGCATTCGTTATGGCGCAGCGACCACTAGGCCGCGTGGGTCACGTGCTCTTGACCCTGGAAGGCGCCACGATCGCCGTCGTCCTTCTCGTGTGCGCGATCACAGTGTTCAAGCTCGTCACCTCGGGTGGTCCTGAAGGGCAACACATTGACTTCTCGGCGTTGTCTCCTTCGGGGCTGTCGGCATCCGCGATCGGACTCGGACTGACATTCGCAGTGCTGTCCGTGGCGGGATTCGAAGGTGCTGCTGCCACAGCTGAATCCACTCGAAATCCACGGCGAAATGTGCCGCGCGCGATCGTCTTCACCGCTCTCTTTTGCACGCTGTTCTTCCTCGTCGTCACATCTGTGGGCGTGTGGTCCTTCGGAACTTCGGCCGATCAGATGGCAACGTTCATGAAGAGTCCCTCGCTCCCGGCGGCAATTGCTGATGACTATGTCGCGGATGGAATCGGTACGTTCCTTGTCATTGGACTGTTGGCCTCGTGCTTTGCGGGCATGATCGGCGGCCTCGTTGCGTGCTCTCGCATTCTCGCGACCTTTGCCGGTACCGGGGTGTTGCCCGCTCGCCTGTCAAAGGTGGCCGGCAATGGGGCACCGCTGCGCGCCTCAACCGTGGTACTCGTTCTCGGCGTCGTGATCACGGCGGTCACCAACCTGATGTTTCCGAACGATGAATTCGGGCCGTTCAACTTCGTCAGTGGCATTGCGGGGACGCTCTTCATGCTTGCTTATGGCTCCGTGTGCGCAGGGGCCACCGTCGTGTTGTGGAATTCGCGCCGTCGTGGCTGGGCCTGCCTGACCGGCGTTGGAGTCCTGATCGTCATTGCCGTCATCGCGATAACGACCTTTCCGCTTCCGACCGGTGTCTCGATGCTCATTCCCGTGTTTGCTCTTGCAGCGCTGGGAGTGTCGATTCTCATGGGGTTAACGAAAGGTCGTCGGGCCGGTGAGGTGCTCGCGACGGAGAGCGCCGAGGACGGTAGCGTCGGAGTATGAGCAGCGACCTTCGCCAGACACCCCTCTTCGATTCTCATGTGGCCCTCGGCGCGAAGACCGCCGACTTCGGCGGCTGGGACATGCCCATCGAGTACTCCGGCGTGGTCGCCGAGCACACGGTGGTGCGCACCGCGGTAGGTGTCTTCGACGTCTCGCATATGGGCAAGGTGGCGGTTTACGGCGAGGGCGCTGTCGATTTCCTCAACTCAGTGCTCGCCAATGACCTGAATCGAATTCCTGCCGGCAAAGCGCAGTACACGATGCTCTGCAATGAGTCGGGCGGCGTCATTGACGATCTGATCGTCTACAAGTGGGCCGATGACAAAGTCTTCATCATCCCGAATGCCTCGAACGCTGCCACGGTGATTGCGGCGCTTCGCGCCTCAGCGCCGGCGGGCATCACCATCGATGATCAGCACCTCACTCACGGCATCATTGCCGTGCAGGGGCCGAAGAGCGATGACGTATTGCACGCCCTCGGCTTCTCTTACGGACACGAATACATGTCGATGGAGATGGCCCGCTGGAACGAGGCGCCTGTGGTGGTGTGCCGCACTGGCTACACCGGCGAGCACGGGTTCGAACTCGTTGCACCGAATGAGGTCCTCGTTGATCTCTGGAATTCAGCCGTAGCGGCGGCGGTCGCTGCTGGCGGCCTGCCTGCCGGCCTGGGTGCACGCGACACTCTGCGCACTGAGATGGGCTACCCGCTTCATGGACAAGACATCAGCCCGACCATTTCGCCCGTCACTGCTGGTCTCGGGTGGGCGATTGGGTGGGACAAGCCCGCATTTGCCGGCCGCGATGCACTGCTCGCCGAGAAGGCAGCTGGTCCGGCCCGTCGGCTGCGCGGAATTCTCGCTAACGACCGCGGTATTCCGCGCGCTCACATGAACGTGCACGACGACTCGCTCGAAGGTCCGGTGATCGGCGAGGTCGTCAGCGGCACGTTCTCTCCGACTCTCAAGCAGGGTATTGGTCTTGCGCTCCTCGATTCCTCGATCGAGATCGGTGACACCGTGGTTGTTGACGTACGAGGTCGGGCTTCCTCGTTCACGGTGGCTAAGCCCCCATTCGTGCAGCCTTCTACGCGTTAAAGCAACGCAAGAGCCACCAGCGTCGCTGCAGTTGCAATCTCGATCGTGGCACCGAGTACGTCGCCCGTGATGCCGCCGAGTCGACGTCGTGCGATCACGAGCAACACGATTCCCGCCAGGATTCCCAGCGCGACGCTGATCGCGCCGGCAGTGCTCAGTAGCCACCAGCCAAGTGCTATGACCACGATCGTCCAGGCCACGGCGATGAACGTCGGCACTGAGCTTGCGACCATCGCGCCGAGTCCGTCGGGGCGAGCCGCGGGCCACGCGCGAGTACACGCCCACACGAGGGCAACGCGACTTGTCACGATCGCAATGACGAACGAGACGTAGGCATCGCGCGGGTGGGCAAATGAAGCAACGGCGGCGATGTCGAGCAGCACGACGAAGATCAAAGCCAGTACGCCGAATGGACCGATGTCTGACTTGCGCGCGATCTCGAGTGCGGCGCTAGCAGGCTTCCCGCTGCCGAGTGCGTCGGCGGTATCGGCGAGCCCGTCGAGATGAAGTGCGCGCGTCGCCCAGGCGAGCAACGTAAAGGCCGCGATGCTCAGCAGAAGCGCGACTAAGGGGCGCTCATGTGCAATGAGCAGGGGCAGGCCGCAAATAACGGCGAGCACGAGTGCAACCAGTGGTGAGAAACTCATCGCGCGTCCGGCAGTACGACGATCGACAGTGCGCGGTGCAGGCACGGGTAAACGCGTCAGGGTGCCGATGGCAAGGCGCAGAGCATCAGGCATCTCGGTCACTGACTCCGGCCTCGCCGAAGGTGGCCATTTCGCGCAAGGTTGCCGTGGCCGATTGCACGATGAGAAGTGCGAGCAGTGCGCCAGTACCTTCGCCCAGGCGCATGCCGTAATCGACGATCGGCTCCAGATCAAGACGCTGAAGTGCTATCGACTGCGCCGGCTCAGTGGAGCGATGTCCTGCGAGCCACCAGGACCTGGCATGGGGGCTGATGCGGTCGGCAACAAGTGCACAGGCGGTACTGATGGTGCCGTCGAGGATCACGGGCACGCCGCGAACTGAGGCCTGAAGAAGGAAGCCCGTCGCCGCAGCGAAGTCGGGGGAGCCAATCGTGGTGAGAAGTGCCAAGGGGTCACCCTTGACCGCCTTGCCGCGTCGCATCGCATCGCGCACCGCCGCGCACTTGCGCATCCACGTGGCGTCGTCGATACCCGTGCCCTTGCCCGTCACGGTGGCGGCATCGGCATTGGCGAGCAGGCCGATGATCGCAGCCGCGGGTGTGGTGTTCCCGATGCCCATGTCACCGGGGATAAGCAGGTCAGCACCGGCGTCGATCTCCTGATCGGCGATGAGTCGCCCAAGTTCGAACGCAGCCACAGACTCGGCAGTGGTCATCGCATCCTCGCGATCAATCGAACCCGAGCCGCGGCGAATTCGGTGCGCAACGACGTCAGGATCAATGTCGTGCGCGTACGCGGGATCGGCATCGACGCTGACGTCGACGATCCGAACACTGGCGCCTGCTTGCCGCGCGAGCACGTTCACGGCCGCACCGCCATTGACGAAGTTGAGCACCATCTGTGCCGTGACCTCTGGCGGGTAGGCCGAGGTCTGAGCTGTTCTGGCGATCCCGTGATCACCGGCGAAGATCACCACGCGGGGGCGAATGAAGGCATGAGGTGGGCAGACGCCCTGCGCTGCGCTGACCCAGATGGAGAGATCCTCGAGACGACCAAGCGCTCCGGTTGGCTTAGTGAGCATTCCCTGGCGAGTGCGTGCCTCGTCGGCGGACGACTGGCTTGGGACAGAGATCAGGTCGGCAAGTGCGGCGAGGTCAGTCATGCGGTACTCCTGGGCAGATCGAGGGCGCGGCCCGCGATGACGAGTGTGACGGGGTCGCAGATGGAGGCGAGTCGAGTGTTCGCAATTCCAAGCATGTCGCGAAACAGCCGTCCGCCGGGATCAGCGGGTACGAGATCCATTCCGACCTCGTTGGTGACGAGGATGATCGAAGAAGGGCAGGCGCTCACCGCATCGACAAGTGCATCGATACGAGCGAGCACCTGCACTCGCATGGTCGGATCGGTCTCGCGCCCCCACGCTTTCGCATCATCGAGTTGCGCGGTCAGCCAGAGGCCGATGCAGTCGACGAGCACTGCGGAACCGAGATCTTCTGCGTGTAGCGCCGCGGCCACATCAGTGGTCTCCACTGTTGTCCAATGCGACGGACGTCGCTCGCGATGAGCCTCGATGCGCTGAGTCCACTCGAGATCACCCGCTCGAGCGCCTCCGGTAGCGATGTACGAGACAGCCTCGAAGGTGCTCGCCTGCGCCTCGGCGAACGAGGACTTGCCGGAGCGTGCGCCACCGGTGATCAGATGGCGCAGTGGCGTGGCTGTTGCGTTGGTGTCGAGCACATCAAGATCGTCCATGAGTTCGACTCCCATTGATCGCAATCGTGTTCGTAGTTCCGCGGCCGGGGGATTGTGATGGCTGAGATGGACCGCCACGACTCGTGTGGTGTCGGTGATCGCTGCGCATGCACGCGCATCCTGCAAGCTGGCGGGCAGGCTCACGAGATCGAAGTGACCCGTGCCGTGGTCGGTCTTATCGCCGAAGCTCTCATCGATGAGCACGGCGTCGTAGCGGCGATCGGTGATGGCGTCGAGAATGCGTGGAGTGAATGGACCAGTGTCAGTGGCGTAGAGCAGGCGTCCATCGTGAGGTGACTGCACGTCAAAGAGAAGGGCCTCGCCGGCAATGGCGTCGTTCCCGCGGGGATCATGATTGGCCTCGAGTGCGTGAATGTCGTAGGTGCCCGCGGCTGTAGCAAGACTTGCGCGGTCACCGGCGGCAATGACATGGAATTCCACGGGGGAGTCAGGCCCGACCCAGTCGCGACACAGGTCGATTGCCATCGCTGGGCCCCAGACGTGAAGCATGGGTAACCCGGAAATCCACTCGCGCCAGAGCAGAATCGATGGGGCCAGATGATCGGGATGACCGTGGGTGAGCACGACGTGCTCTACGCCTCGCAGCGAGATACCACCTCGCGATGCGGTGTACGGAGCAGTCGGGCCGCTGTCGATCATGATGACGTCATCGACGAGAGCTGACGTTGGAACGCGGGTGCGGCCGGCGCGGCGTTCGGATGTGCAGGACCGGCACTCGCAGAACGGATTCGGCCAGCCATCAGCTGAGCCCGTCCCGAGAAGTCGGATTCTCATGCGCTCGTTGGCTCCGGGACGAAAGTGACCGCAGGCTCGAAGGCGGCCTTGCGCGAGACTCGACGCAGGGCCATCAGCACCGGCTTTCCTGCGATCAAGATCAGTACGACCGTGAGCACCGCACGCGGGATGTCGTAACCGAGGCTGGTGACCATGGTGAACCGGAACCAGTGCACGAAGTTCTCGCCGACAGGAGCACCCGCTGCGAAGGCAATCTGATCAGGCAAGCCAGAGACAAAGGGCCAGAACCACAGATTGAGCAACATGCCGTAGAGCAGGCTGACGATGGCTCCGTATCCGGCTAGTAGCCAGAGCTCGCGCTTACCGGTTGCTCGCGGGAGCAGGCCCGCGCCTAGTCCGACCCACGCCGCTCCAAGCATCTGGAAGGGCAGCCACGGCCCCACGCCGCCCGTGAGCAGTGCGGAAGCGAAGAGTGAGATCGCACCGAGGGAGAAACCGAAGCCGGGGCCGAGGGCGCGACCGCCGAGGATCAGCACCATCCAGATTGGTTCGAGTCCTGCGATGCCACCACCAAGGGGGCGTAGTGCCGCGATGACTGCAGCCATGACTCCGAGTAGCGCAATTGACTTCGCGTCCATGCCGCCATCGGAGAGCTCGGCGAGAAGAACCAGCAAGAGCAGCGGAACGATGATCGCGAAAAGCCACGGCGCATCGCCGCTATGCGCAACGACTGAAGACCCTGGTGAGGCAATTAGCGGCCATGCGAACGCGATGATGCCGATGAGGGAGGTCAGCGCAATGGTGATGCGCGATCTTGTTCCGAGTCTCATCGCATGCACGCGTACGCCGTTCATCTCAGACTGCTTCGCCGTCAAGTGCTGATGCCACATCGGTGACCGTGAGCCACGGCCCCGGCGCGAGGACCTTGGCCACCTGTGGAGCGAACATCGGCGAGGAGATGAGAACCTCAGAGGTCGGACCATCGGCCACGATCTCCCCGTCAGCAATCACCATCACTCGGGTGGCTACTTCCGCAGCGAGTTCGACATCGTGTGTTGCGAGCACGACTCCGTGACCTGCGTCTGCTAGATCGCTGAGAATGGTGACGAGCCGTGACTTGGTGGGGTAGTCGAGTCCGCGAGTGGGCTCGTCCAGGAGAAGTAGTGGAGGCCTCGCGGCGAGCACAACTGCGAGCGCGAGCAGCAGTCGTTGTCCCTCGGAGAGGTCACGCGGATGCGTGCCGTCGTGCACGTCAGGGGCGAGCAGGGCAAGTAGTGCACGCGTTGTGCCGGCTTCAGCGTCGGCGTCACGATCTGCCGCGCGACATTCATCGGCGACGCTGGTTGCTTCGAGTAGGTCTCCGGGATCCTGGGGAACGAGTCCGACCGAGTGCACGAGCTCGCGCGGCTTCAGTGTGCGCGGGTCATGGCCGCTAGTCGAGACCGCACCAGTCGCTGTGCTGCGCAGTCCGACGAGTGAGGAGAGCAGGGTCGACTTACCAGCACCATTACGACCCATGAGCGCGATAATCTCACCGCGCCGAACAGTGGTGGTCACGCCACGAAGTGCAGTGAAAGTGCCGTAACGCACGACCAGGTTCTCGGTTGCTGCGAGTTCCTCACGCGATTGTGCACCATCGACCACCCGCAGCGGCGGAGTGCGCCCGATCAGGAGATCACGAAGAGGTCCGGCGGCGCGTCGCGCATCGCGCACCGAAAGGGGGAGCGGGCTCCAGCCGGCAAGTCGGCCGAGTTCGACAACAGGCGGTGCGATCGGCGCAAGTCGCATGACGTCGGCGGGAGTTCCGAAGACGAGCGGCTCGCCTGCACCGGGAATCACGATCATCCGATCGGCGTACTGCACGACTCGCTCAAGTCGATGTTCGGCGAGCACGACGGTGATACCGAGATCGTGGACAAGTCGCTGAAGGGCGGCAAGAACTTCCTCGGCAGCGCCGGGGTCGAGGGCCGAGGTTGGCTCGTCGAGCACAAGCACCTTCGGGTGCGAGGTCAGGACGGCGCCGATGGCCACGCGCTGACGCTGACCTCCGGAAAGCGAGAGCAGTGCGCGATTGCGAAGCTCAGCGAGTCCGAGCAGGTCGAGGGTCTCCTCGACACGGCGGCGCATGACCTCAGGTTCGATACCCAGGCATTCCATGCCGTACGCCATTTCATCCTCGACGGTGTCGGTGACGAACCCGCTCATCGGATCCTGGGGAACGATGCCGACGAGATCGGCGAGTTCGCGCGGAGGATGAGTGGCCGTGTCGCGGCCGTCGATGGTCACGCGACCGGAGAGAGTTCCGCCGGTGAAGTGCGGCACCAAACCGTTGATGGCCCGCAAGAAGGTTGTCTTTCCGCTGCCGGTGCGCCCGACGACGAGCACGAGCTCACCCTCCGGGATCGACACCGTGGCATGCGACAGAACTGGAGCATCCGCACCGTCATATGTGATGGAGACGTTTTCGAACTCGATCATGCGATCGCCGCCTTCTCGCGCGCGTGCACGGGTCGTAGAGACTTCGGAAGCCTGGGCGCAGTGATGGCGGGCGTGCATGCGATGGCCAACGAGAGCACGGGTGCAAGCGGGAGGAGCGGCCACTGCGCCGGGTCGGTGGGGGTATCAATGCCGATCAGGTGCGACCAAGCAGCCCATACGAACACCGCAGCCGCGCACAGCCCTGCTGTGGCCACGAGCCACTCGGCCAGCCACCAGGGATCTGGCCGATAGCGCGTTCGGACCGAGCGCCGGGCGGCCATGGTGATGCCGAGAATGCTGACCAGGATGCCGGCCGCAAGAAGAGGGAGGCCGAGAACGGCAGGTGAGCCAGCGGCGACCATCGCGTAGGTGCCGATACATGCGGCGACCAGGCCACTGAGCAGGAATGCGGACGCAAGCTTGCGCGCGCTCGGCGTGATGCCTGCAGTGCGGCCATAACCTCGCGAGTCCATCGCTGCGGCGAGCAGCACGGAGCGCTCGAGGGCTCCTTCGAAGACGGGAACAGTGGATCCGGCAATTGCTCGCACTCCGTGCGTGGTGCGACCGCGGAGGCGGCGAGCTGTGCGCACCCGCGAGATGTCGCTGACGAGCTGGGGAGCGAAGGTGAGCGCAACCACGACACTCACACCGACTTCGTACAGCGCTGCAGGAACAGACTTGAGCAGCCGACTGGGTGATGCGAGTGAGTTCGCCGCACCGACGCACGCAATGATCGTGGCAAGACGCATACCGTCGAACAGGGCAAAGAGCAGGCTCTCGAGGGTGATCTCACCGCCCAGGCGCACACCGGCGAACCAGTCAGGAAGTGAGATGCCGGGGGCGTCGAGGATCACGGTGGTACCGAGTGACGCACCGAAGAGAATCTGCGCGAGCACCCGCACGACGATGATGACGACACCAAGCCGCAGGAAAAAAGCGAAGGATCGCGCCCACGGCGCATCGGGCTTGCGAGCTGATACGACGATCGCCGCGCAGCACACGATCAAGATGAGTAGCAGGGGATTCGTGGTGCGGCTCGCCGCAGCGGCAAGGCCGAGCGCCCATGCCCACCACGCGCCAGGGTGTAGCCACCGCGGGATCGCGGCAGCGCCGAGTGCGAATCGTTGATCGCTCACTTGCGTCTCCACCACAACGCAATGCCCAATGCGATTCCGAAGATGACGACGAGCACGGTCAGGGAAATCGACCCGAAGGAGGTGAGTGAGTCCTTGTCTGGGCGCTGGTTGACAGCGGCAGCGGCGCTCGTGGGCTTTGCGGACTGCTCACTTACTTCGATGACTGGCGTGCATTCATGTGCGGGGAAGCCGCCGATTCCGCAGACGAGGCCGCCCTCGACTCTGACGGTGAGCTGTGAACGCAAGATGTCGTAGCCGCTGGCATTCTCATCAGCCACAACGCAGGTGCTGACTGCGTCAATCGGCTTCTCACCCTCTGGTGACTCCGAGGCGTAACCCGGATCCACGACAAGAGCGACGCGCTTCTTGCCCGAGATCGGGGGAGTGGAACCACACAACTCTGTGAATGCCGTAGCAGGGTTCAGTGATGGCTGACTGTCCAGGCTTCCGGCGGCTCCGGTGACTGCGAATCGCCAGCCCTCCACGGCGCCGTCAGCGGGGTTGCTTGTCGCAGGGCCCTGGGTGCCGAACTGCCACCCACTGACGTTGCCCTGCCAGTAGGTCCAGTAACGAAATGCGGACTCGGCCCGTGCGGCAGGCGCGATCGCCGTCATCGCGAGAATTGCGATGCCGAGGAACGCTGCTGCGACGCGGGTCGAGCGCATTACTTCTGCTCGCTCTGCACGAGTGCCGAGATGAGGTTGACCCCGCCGAAGGACTTCGGATTCGCGCCGGTTGCCTTCGAGACGGAAAGCAGCAAGCCGAGTGCTGCGGCATTGGTGCCTGTGGTCGGTGTCGCGTAGGTAGTTGCAGCTGCCTTCAGTGCATTAGTGCCCTTGGCCACAGCAGTCTTGGCCACGCCTGCCGCTGCGAGATCGATAACGGCGGTTGCGGTGGCCGTGTAGTCCGGACCGTCACCGAATGAGGAGGCAAGACTGCCGTTGGCAGCGAGCTTCGACGAGAGGTAACTGGCGATCTTGTTCGTCGGATTACCTGCGCACTTTGGCGCGGGGCCGAGCTTTCTCGCGGAACGCACCGGAACGCTGCCGACAAGTCCGTACAGGCCCTGAGCGCTGGAGAGCCCGTCTGGCTTGCTGCCCTTCTGGTACATCAGTGCACCGCCATCAGTGGCGCCGCATGCAGTGATGAGAGAAGCAAGGAACTTGCTGCCCTTGACGATATTCGGCTGCTGGCGATTGGGTGCCTGGGTACCCAGTGCCGCCAAGGCAAGTCCGGTGGAGCTCGAGTCCGAGGGGGAGCCGGCGTAGTACGCCCAGCCACCGTCGGAATGCTGATTCTTGGCAAGCCACAGGCCAGCGGCGTCCGCGGCATTCACGGCCGAACTGATGACGGAATTCGTAGCGAGATTGGTGTTATCGACTGACATGAGTGCGAGCAATGCGAGCGACGTGGCATTGGAGTCCGGGCCCTTGCCATTGGCAGCGTCAACGGTGTCGCACGGCTTCGTGGTGTCGGCACGAAACTCCTGGAAACTGCCGTCCTTGCACTGCTGGTTGATCAGCCAAGTGATTGCTGCAGCAGAGGGCTTTACGCCGTTGGAGGTGAGTCCGATGATCGCAAGCGACTGGCGGTACACGCCATCGAAGCTGGGATCTGCAGCGCCGTAGAGACCGGTTGTGGCTGCAGCGTGCGCGGGTGCAGCGAGACCAAGTGCCGCCACGGCGAGTGCCGCGGTGGCGGCGATGGTGCGAATCGTGCGTGTCATCTATTTCCTGCATTTCTCAATGAGCGGTTCGTGAACCTTGCAGGAGTCCTGAAAAGCGCAATCCCCCCGGCATGAATGCACGGAGGGACAATTCAGGAAAGACCTGACTCGTCCCGTTACCTCGACGGATGGAGCCGCTCGTATTCGCCAGGTGCTCCGACTCGCCCTCAATGAGGGATCACGGTTGCGGGACAGCGCCGGATTCACACCGGACTTCCCCTGGAACTCGAATACGTCGATTCAGTTGTCCCTGAACCCTACAGTGGGCTTGGGCCTGCAGAGCGCAGGACGGAAGGAAGTGATGGGTTTCACCTGGATCTGCCACGCACTCGATGGCACTGACCTGAGCATCTCCGAGGCGCACACCGAATTCCCGACCCAGGCCGACGCTGAGGCGTGGATGGGTGAGAGCTGGTCGACCCTGCTGGCCTCCGGCGCCGACTCTGTCAGCCTGCTCGAAGGTGACCGAGTGGTCTACGGCCCGATGGGCCTTTCGGCCGGCTGACCATGGGGAAGTGCGCTACCGCGTAAGAGCTAGTGCGGTTCCGGTGACGGTGCCTGTTCCGTTGGTGTAGCCGGTGCGGGTCACGGTCGTGGTGATCGTGGCGGATGCGTTGGCGGCGACGCCGGTGACGGTCAGCGGGAGAGTGGCTCCGTTAGCTGCGCCGGCAGTGACGGTGCCGGAGGT
>CANFQC010000041.1 GCA_947449035.1 Actinomycetota bacterium | reverse complement strand
GCTCGGGCCTTACTTCATTTCACTGAGATTCCACCCTTTCCCCTTGGTACTATGGGCGGTACCATATAACATGTCTGGCATTCCGAAGATCGTCGACGCAATGCGCCGAAATCCGAGGAGCGTCAGGTACGCGGACTTGTTCAAGGTGTGCGAGCACTACTTCGGACAAGCTCGTAGCAGGGGCTCATCGCATGCAGTGTTCAAGACACCGTGGGCCGGCGATCCGCGGGTAAACATTCAGAACGATCACGGCATGGCCAAGGAGTATCAGGTGCGTCAGGTAATGGCGGCGATCCGGAAACTGGAGGAGTCCAATGGCAACGAAGCGTAAGGCGCTGCCATCAGCAGATCACTACACCTATCGGCTCGCATGGTCGGCAAAGGATGCGGAGTTCATTGCAACTGTCGTGGAGTTCCCGTCGCTCTCCTGGATCGCGGATTCACGTGAAGGCGCACTGACCGGGCTTACTTCCGTGGTCGAGGAAGTCCTGAAGGACATGCTTGCCGAGGGTGAGGCGATTCCGGCTCCGTGGGATGA
This sequence comes from Actinomycetota bacterium, assembly GCA_947449035.1. GTDB lineage: Bacteria > Actinomycetota > Actinomycetes > S36-B12 > S36-B12 > CAIKZY01. The sequence continues at coordinate 18,623 of CANFQC010000041.1, read as the reverse complement.
GCGGGCATTCTCCGGCAAGTTCAATCTGCGGCTGGGGCCCGACCTTCATAAGAAGGTGGCGCTTGAAGCTGCAGAACACCACGAATCGATGAACACCTACGTGATGAAGCAGCTAGGCCTGCGTGAGGCCTGACGAATTCCAAGGCGTGCGTCAGGGCTTTGTGCCTGTTCGCCGCAACTCTCGATGTTGCATTATTGCTATGTAGCATTTATGCTGCCTTCATGGGACGCAGGAGCAAAGCCGAGGAACCAGCGGTCTTCAGCCGATTGGAAGAGTGGCGTGTCGCTCGAGGGTTGAGCCGCCAAGAGCTCGCCGACGCAGTCTCGGTGCATTACCAAACCATCGGCTACCTGGAACGGGGTGAGTACTCACCCAGCCTTGCCCTGGCCTTGCACATCGCCTCCGTGCTCGATGTCCCGCTCGAAGAACTCTTCTCGCTACTGCCATTCACCAAGTCCCGCAAAGGAGTATGACCATGCCGCATCTACCGACGAGCCGGCAGGAACGCAAGGAAGCCGATCTCGAGCGCAGGGTTGAGCGCATCCAGCGTGACCACAAGTTCCAGCGGCTGCGCACGCGCAATAGCCGGCGAATCCTCGCGGTCATCAGTGCCCTTCTCTGCGTGGCCATCATCCCTTCGTTCGGGCAGGCAGGCGTCATCATGGGCATTGCCGTAACGATCGCGGCCTGGGGTAGTTGGTGGGTGTTGCGCATCTCGACTCGCACCGTGGCCGAACTCCCGGAGCGATTCTTGGATGAGCGGCAACTCGCCGTGCGTAATCGTGCGTATTTCTACGCCTACTTGATCCTGGGATGGATCGTGTGCGCATTGTTGACCATCGGTCTGGTCGTATTCGTCCTGGTCTCTGAGAATGACGAAGTAACTCTCACCACGACCTGGGTTCAAGCTCTCGGGTTGACCATGTCCCTCACCTTGCTTTGCGCCCTGCTCCCGAGCATGGTGGTGGCCTGGAGTGACGCGGGGGAGCGATGCGCCGAGGTGAACTCAGGAGCCTGACGGGTCAGCCCCGTCCGGCAATGCGAACGGTCTAAGTCCCAGCGTTTCATCGGAATTGTGGAACGAACTTGCTCTGGTGACTATCCAAGCCGCAAGCCAAGGGCCACCTGACGCATCTGGTGATCGAAGTAAGCCTTTCGATACTTGGAGCCATCTGCGACGACGTTGTGCAGGTGGCCGAAGAGCTCGAACGAGATTGCGCCGAACAGGCTGCTCCAGGCGGCCATGCCGCGCAGCAGGAGGTCGTCGGGGAGTAGTCCGCCGGAGAACATGCGGAGGTCGGCGATAGCCGTTGAAACGAGCGGCTCGACAGGTGTCGGCTTCGGCTGCCTGCCGCGCGAATGCATGTCGATCAGGATGGTGATGAGGACTGCGGGCACGCGGCTCGCAGGCACGATGGTGTCTGCGGGGGCCGCGTAGCCAGGCACCGGTGAGCCGTAGATCAGGGCGTACTCCTGCGGATGCGCGAGTGCCCAGGTGCGCACTGCTTGGCATGTGGTGAGGAATCGCTCGAGGTGGGCCTCGCGTCGCACGGTTCGCTCGGCCTTCTCGACATCAGCCCCGAGGCTGTCGTAGGCATCGATGATGAGCATCGTGAGAAGGCTGTCGCGATTGGGAACGTAGCGGTAGATGGCCGAGGAGACCATGCCGAGGTCACGGGCCACTGCCCGAAGTGAGAGGGCAGCGGCGCCGTCCTTTGTCAGGTGGTCGCGTGCCGTATTGAGGATCTCCTGGGTGATCTCGATGCGTGCCCGTTCGCGTGCGGTACTGGGGGCGGTCGAGGTCGGCATGGCACGAGTTTCCTCCATTTTCAGAGCGGTGGCAACAAACCAGAGCGCTGCTCTTGCTTTGTGTCGAAGTGCTGGTTAATGTGAGCAGTGCTCCGAAAGCGGAGCAATGGTCCACTTAGGAGCCCCCATGTCACACCTCACCGTCACGCCCCTCGAGGGCACGCACCTGGTCGTCGGAGCCGGCGAGGTCGGCTCGGCCGTAGCCCTGCTCCTCGCCGAAGCCGGACGACCGGTCGTCCTGGCCTCTCGCCGTGGCAGCGGTCCTGACCACGCCGGCATCCGCAAGATCGCCGCAGACGCTTCGAGCCTCGATGCTCTGCTGGCGGCGGAGCCGCATGCCGTAGTCATCTACAACTGCGCCAACCCTGCTTATGACAAGTGGTCGGAACTCTGGCCGCCGATTGCGACAGCAATGCTCGATTACGCCGAGACCACAGGTGCCGTGCTCGCCACCGTGTCGAATCTGTACGGCTATGGCCCTGTCGAGGTGTCGATGACTGAGAGCCTGCCGCTCGCCGCGACTGGCTCGAAGGCGAAGGTGCGCGTGCAGATGTGGCAGTTGGCCAAGGCAGCTCACGATGCGGGGCGCATCCGTGCCACTGAGGTTCGTGGCTCGGATTACATCTGCGCCGGCCCAGGTAGCTTCTTCGGCGATCGCGTGATGCCTCGAGTCCTTGCCGGCAAGTCAGTTCAGCTGCTCGGTGACATCGACCAGCCGCATTCATGGACAGCACCGATCGATGTTGCGCGCACTCTGATCACCGTGGCTAATGACAATCGAGGATGGGGACGTGCCTGGCACGTGCCGAGCAACCCGCCGAAGTCGGCGCGCGAGGTGGTCAACGACCTCGCTGCCAATGCCGGAACCGGCCCGATCAAGTCCTCATCTGTGCCTGGTTTCATCCTGGGGGTGATGGGCATCTTCCAGCCCACGATTCGCGAAGTGAAGGAGACCGACTACCAGCGGCAGCGTCCCTACATCCTTGATGATTCGGCGGCGCGCACTACTTTCGCGTTGGAGCCGACCACGTGGGCCGAGATCGTCAGCTCGCTCGTTGCGAAGTACCGGCAGAAGTTGGCTGGCTAGCGATTATTTCGGGGAAATGTGAACGGTGAGAATCGAGCGCTGGCCGTGAATTCTCCTTCCCCAGTCCTTGAGCTGATAGCCCGCTCGAGGGCAGGACCCTCGGCGCTCCCGCGAGCTGGCCGATAGTAACGGGCTGCGTTACTATATTCCTGTGATCGTCTCGTTCGCTGACCGCGACACCGAGCGGCTGGCCTCCGGCCAGCGAGTTCGCATGTTCACGTCCTTCGAGCCGATCGCACGAAGGAAATTGCGGCAGTTGGATATTGCTGGCCGAATCGATGACCTAAAGGTCCCGCCGGGCAATCGCCTAGAGGCACTCAAGGGCAATCGCAAGGGCCAGATGGGTATCCGCATCAATGATCAGTGGCGTGTCTGCTTTCGATGGACTCAGGCCGGGCCTGTCGGCGTCGAGATCGTGGACTATCGCTAGAAGGAGGAGGAGCTATGGCGAAGAGTGCTGCACTGCTAGACCCAGTTACGCCAGGGGAGTTGCTCTGGGAAGAGTTCATGGTCCCCATGGGCTTGTCTCGTTACCGGCTGGCCAAGGAGATCGGTGTGCCTGCTCCGCGCATCGGTGACATCGTCAGCGGAAAGCGTGCGGTTACCGCTGACTCGGACCTTCGCCTCTGTCGGTTCTTCGGCCTCTCCGACGGCTACTGGCTGCGGGCCCAGGCTGCCTTCGACATCGAGGTTGCCCAACGCGAGCTTGCTCTTGAGCTAAAGAAGATCAAGCCCTGGTCTCACCCGGCGGCGTGATTTCTAAAGTGGGCGATGGGGGTGCAGGCTTGCAGCCCCAGGGGAGTGCAGAAGGGGGTGCAGAAATGGCCGTTTGTGAGGGCAACTTGCAGGGCATGCAACCCAAAGATCGTGCATCCTCAGTTTCTCCCCGCTACCAAATGAAAGAACCCAGGGTGAACCCCTGGGTTCTTTCATTTGGTGGAGGAGAGTCGTCAGGATTTGGGAGGAGATTCGCCAAGGGTCGCGACATTTGTGACGGCAGTGCATCATTGGCGGATTCGCCTGCAACGTCCGACGAGCCTCAAGGATTTCCATGTCAAAAGCCGCCAGTGTCGTGACGACCTTGACCGTCAGCGACCCTGCCACCTTCACCACTGTGCTTCACTCCCTCTATGGTCCCGTACACAAGGAGCTGCGGAGCCAGCTGTTCGCTCTCCAGATGCAGATCGGTGCAGCCGATGCCGACGACTGGCAGCAACGTGCCGATATTCATGCCTTCGCCGACAATCTCCATCGCCACCTGAAGTCGCACGCGGGCCACGAGGAGCGCTGGATCGTTCCAGTCCTGATCGAGCACGCGCCGGAGGTGGGTGAGGTTCTGGAGGCTCAGCACGAAGCGTTCGAGCCGATTCTGAACTCCATTGTCGAGTTGGCCGAGGCACTGGCCGGTGCGGAGGAGACAGATGAGGCCAGCCACATTCTCGAAGTGCTCCACCTCGACACCAGCCGCTTTATCGGCGCCTACCTGACCCACATGGACATCGAAGAACGCATCGCCATGCCCATGCTCGAGCGAACGCTCGGGCCCGAGGGCGTTATGGAACTGCACGAGAACCTTCTGGGTGGGGTCACTCCCGAGGCGATGGCGCAGATGCAGGCGTTTATGTTGCCGGCGATGAACCCGCATGAGCGCATCTCGATGCTGGCCGGCATTCGAGCCGGTGCGCCGGCCGAGGTTTACGAGGGCACTCTGATGCTGGCTGGCTCAGTGCTCAAGCCCGCCGAGATGCATGCACTTGAGGCCGCACTTCTCGCAACTGCGAGCTGAGTCAGGCACATCACCGATTCGCCGATAGAGACCGTGAGGGACATGCGTCCTGCCGAAGTGCCGCTCTGGGTCAACAGCACGTGGGAGACCAAAGCCATTCGCCTGAGGAAATTCGCGCCTGCGCCATGCTTACGCCATGGAGGAGGGGCTGCAGGTTCGCGGGAGCGTATTCATTCCGGCGGCTGAGCTGTCGTGGTCGTTCTCTCGATCCGGCGGGCCTGGCGGTCAAGGAGTCAACACCACCGACTCGCGCGTGCAACTCACCTTCGACCTTGCCCGCAGCCCCAGCATTCCTGAGAACTTTCGTCACCGCGCGGTGGAACGGCTTGCTGATCGGCTACGAAACGGCTGTCTCACCATCACGGCATCGGAACATCGCAGCCAGTTCCAAAACCGCCGTGAGGCCGAACAGCGGCTCGCTGAAGTCCTGCGAATGGCCATGGCTCCGCCACCACGAACACGACGGGCCACAAAGCCGACTAGATCTGCCACAGAGAGACGGATCAAGGAAAAGAAGGCGCGAGGCGAGACCAAACGGCTCCGGGGTAGCACCGACATTTGAAACGTGCGCGAAGAGCGCTGGTCTACAAGAACTTACGAAAAGTTGGCAGATCTTTTGTTAGTACTTCTCATTGATAACAAGATCCCCTGCGCCCTGCGTAAATGCGGCCTTGGCGTCAATGACCTTATCCAAGGCCGTGACGGAGTTGTCGGCATTGAGCCGGTATCTAGTGGTGCTCGTGTATGCCAGCTCGTTCGAGGCGATGAGTGTTGCAGTGTCGACCGTGATCCACGTGAGAGTAGTAGGAGTATCTGCCTCAATCGACCACGTCAACGCGCCCTTGGTGACCGGCTCAGGACCACCAAAGTAGTTGACGTAGGTAGAAGCGGTTCCTTGGCTTCCGACGGTCACTGAGGTTGGGAAGGCTTGTAGATCGGAATAGACGTAGTTAGGAGGATTACTCCCGTCGGTCATCAGTCCGATTGTGGAAGGATCCCAGTAGATCTTCTCAACACCGTCTGGTTGTCCGGCATTACTGTTGTAGAAGGCACTGCAGAATTTAGTCGGATTGACGAGACTGTCCTTCTCAATTTCGCTAGAGATCAAAGCAGGAAGACCAGCGAGGCTTTCCCCTGAAACTGTGGGCGAGAATTCTTGGATTTTTGAACCCGCGCAGTATCCACTGATGTCTCCACTTTGTGAGAAACCACCGGTCACGTATGCCTTTTGAGCGGCATTCAAATTCAATGTGGGAGATTCAGACGAAGAGCTATTCCCACCACCACACGCTGCCAAGACCACGGCGGACAGAAGAAGTAGACCCATTTTGTATTTGGTCTTCTGAGGTGTCTGCGAAGTGGCACTGCTGAATCTCATTGTGGTGATTCCATTTCTCTTTGCATTGATGGTTGTGGGAACAGTTCTTTAACCAACGGACTCAAATTCGATTGCGGCGCAGGCGAGAGTTCAGTTGGCACTCACCACCGCTGACCGCCCTGGTTGACCAGAGTGCGAGTACAGGCCCATCCGCCATTGCCACAGCCCATCTATGAAGTGCACCACTCGAGCGGGTTGATCCCGGGGGAGCACCGCTGAGGCATGCATCCTCGCGCTGCACCCAGAAGAAATATAGACTATTTTCTCTATTCAACTTGTAGGACGGGGCGCTGTCAACTGTCAAAGTCGACACCAGCGGTGCCACCTACCCTTCGGCAATAGAGACAACCTGTAATCATCACCCAGAGGAGTGGATTCCATGGAAACAGTCGCCGACAAGCGTGTAGTCGTCGTGACCGGTTCGACGAGCGGCATTGGTCGCGGCGTGGCTGAGCTGCTGCTCTCCCGTGGCTGGCGAGTGGTCATCAACTCGAGGAGTGATGACGAAGTAGGCGAGAGCATGGCGGCGGCCAACGACGACATGATCTACGCGCGAGGTGATATCTCTCATCCACAGGATTGCGCACAGGTTGTGGAGGCGGCGATTTCCGCTTGGGGGCGGATCGATGGTCTCGTCAACAACGCCGGCACGACTGCATACGTCGAACTTGACGACATTGAGGGCGTGACTGCGGAGGTGTGGCACCGCGTTCTCGATGTCAACGTGATCGGCACCTGGCAGATGATCTCAGCGGCAATGCCGTACTTGAAGGCCGCTGCGCCTGGACGAATCGTAAATATTGCCTCAGTGGCCGGCCTGCGTCCCGTGGGTAGCAGCGTTCCGTATTCGGTATCGAAGGTGGCGATTGTGCACATGACCTCGATTCTTGGAAAGGTTCTTGGGCCGGATGTTCTCGTGAATGCGGTGGCACCGGGTCTTGTTGACACGGCATGGACAGCGGAATGGAGTGCTGTTAAAGAGAACGTGGCTGCAGCTGCACCGCTTCGCCGTGTGGGTCAGCCGCAAGACATCGCTGCTGCGTGCGAGTACCTGCTGAACACCAACTACACCACCGGCGAGTGCATCGCAGTCGATGGCGGTATGCGTCTGGTCGTCTGAGGGGCATTCGGGGCTCCCAGGCAAAAAACATAGATGTTAATCTCTAATATGCTCGGTACCTGCTCACTGTCACCAATTCCCTTAGAAGGGCTCCACCAATGAATCTGAATCGTCTGAAGACCTCTATCGCCGGACTCGCGATCCTCGGAGCCCTGGTGGCCACTGTCCCCATGGCGACGTCCGCTAGCGCCCATACCCCGGCAGCGACCCGCTTCTCCATTAACCAGGCAAAGCCCACCTTGTTCACGTACGGAAATCTCTCAGGCGAAATCCCCGGGAAGAAGACCTACTTTGCGGCCCAGCTCAGCAAGCCCTCTGGCGAGGCCTTTGGAATTCTCACCGGCAACATCAGCACGGTTGCCCCCATTCCGGGTAACCCTGAGGAGGCTCGGCTTCGTACGTTGATTTTCACTCTTCCCGGCGGGCAGATCGTGGCCGAAGGCAACAGTGTCTACCCCCGAGGTGAGGTAGAGATCAATCCGAACACGTCCATCGTGATCGCTGTTATCGGCGGCACAGGTACGTACATTGGTGCCCGCGGCCAGGTCATCACGAGCCGCAATGCTGATGGCACCTACACCCACAAGTTCACCCTGCTGAAGTAGCGGATTCCTCGAGTTTTCTAGCAGTTCACCCCGAAAACAGAGATTTTAATTGTTGAAGAATCTCTAAAAATGTGTATATTCGGGCACCTAAAGGTCTAACAAGAACTGAGGAGAACAGACATGCACGTCAATCTGAATCACCGCCGCGGTAAGTGGGCGGCAGGTATCGGCGCTGTCGCGCTGGCTACCGGCCTGGTCGCCTCCCTCGGTTTCGGCGCCACCTCGGCCAACGCAGCCTCGGGCTGGGATGGCAATGGTGCACCCACCTTCCTGAAGACTGCTCCCACGGGCACCCCGCTGGGCGCACCGGCTAAGAACACCATCTGGCCGTGCCCGTACGTCATTCCGATTCCAGGTACCAATCAGACCGCCACGGTCGGCAAGACGGTTGCGACCCAGATCACGCTCGCGCAAACTCCGTGGGTCGTGGACGGCAAGGTCGTGCTCTCCAAGATTGAGACGGTTCCGGGCAGTGTGAAGATGAAGAGTGTCTTCAAGGTGACCAATGGCAAGACAACCCGTCACCTGCAAGGCAACGGCATTCCCAACCACCCGATCGGCACCTTCCCGATCCCTCAGACCTCAGGCTCCTACAAGTACTATGCCGCACTTCCGGCAGAGGGTTATGCGAACGCCGCTGAGATCCCGGTTGCCCCATACGACCTCAAGGCCGACCTGCCCATGAACCCAAAGGTGTCGGCAACCCCGAACTGCATCCCTGCGCTCATGACAGGAATCGCGCTCACGGGCGGCGCCTGGCACGTCGAGGCTGCGCCGGACTCTAGCCTCAACGTGTATGACCCGAACGCAGCGCTTCCGACCGATCGCTGCTTCGGTCACCCGTACGCGAAGGAATACCACTACCACGGCTACTCGTGGAAGTGCATGGAGCAGGGCAAGGCGGGAGAGCAGTCACCGCTTCTCGGCTACGCCATGGATGGTTTCGGCATCTACGGCCCGCGTGGGGCTAACGGAAAGCTCGTGACAAACGCACAACTCGACGTGTGCCACGGCATGACCAGCACTGTGATGTTCAACGGCAAAATGCAGAAGATCTACCATTACGTGCTCAACAACGAGTACCCGTACTCGATCGGCTGCTTCCGCGGAACCCCGCACATCCCGATGAACATGATGCCTCAGCCGCCAAAGCAGTAGGAACTCCGAGCGGTGCGCGTGCGGTATCTCCTCAGGTTCGAGGGGGTACCGCACGCGTACTTTCATCAGACTTTTCTTTTCGTTGACAGAAGTCACTTCTCCCGTAGGAGCTCACATGGCACAGCCCTCTGATGGAACGTGGAATCACCCGCGCTATTGGGCGGCGACAATCCTCCTGTGTGCCCTGCTGATCTTCTCCGCGGTGCTGGTGCTCCGAAGTTCAGTGATGGCAGATCAGGTGTCCGGTGAGCTACACATGCCGGAGTACCTGGGCATCTGGGTCCTGCCTATTGCCCAGTTACTGGCTGCGGCCATCATCTTGTGGCGAAAGTTCCCCACGCTTCGAGTCTTCGCATACGCGTGGGTGCTCTACTACTTCGCGCTCGAGTTGATCTTGCTGATCAATGTTCAGGATTACACCCTGGCTGCATTCTCCGGCTTCAAGATCGTGGTGTGGGCATTCGCCTTCCACTGGGATCGGAACCGAATCGCTCGTACCAAAATAGTGACTGAAGAGAAGTAGAGAAAACTCTATTATTTGTGGTTTTGCGGTGATACCGTTCACGCATGGCTGACATGAACCCGCTCTCTGACGAATTCCGCAACAATCGAGAGGCGGTCTTCAAGCAGCTTCGCGATCATGCGCCCGTGCTCATCACCGATCAGGGACTAGCGCTCGTCTCGCGGTACGACGATGCCCGAGCGGTCGCCCTTGATCCCGAAACCTTCTCCAGCGGTGGCCCGTGGAACAACCCGGCTCGACCGGTGATGAACACCATGGATCCGCCGGAGCACGGCATGTATGTGGCGCTCATGAATTCGGCATTCGATAAGAAGTACCAAGACGGCCTCGAGGAGAGCTTCCGCTCCCTCGCGCGAACGCTGGTGACACAGGCAGTCGCTGGTAACGAATGTGACCTCATGGCCGATGTCGTCACTCCGTACCTGTTCGGAGCGAACGGCATCATCTTGGGGCTCAATGCCGAGCAGGTCGCAGAGCTTGAGTACATCGACAGTCGGATTCAGCGCATGGGTACCGGCGAGCCAGAAGAAAGCCCGAATGCGCTCGAGCGATGCGACGCACTCTTCTCGGTAGTGCTCGAGGATCGCCGGGCGAATCCCGGAACCGATCACGTGAGCGCACTTCTCGCGGTTGGCTCTGATGGTGGCCGAGCTTTGACCCAGATCGAGATCCTGGAATACCTATTTAGGTTCAGTAACGGCAACGGCATTACTACTGCCGCCGCAATCGGCAATGGCGTGGAGCTACTCGCACGCCATCCTGAGCAGCGCGCCGCGCTCGCCGCGGATCATTCCCTGATCCCCAACGCCTTCGAAGAGATGCAGCGACGCGAAGGCCCCACTCACGATTCGACTCGCGTGACCACCCGTGAGGTGACGCTCTCTGGCGTCACGCTTGCGGCCAATACGCCGATGCGCCTGCTGTGGGGAGCAGCCAACCTCGACGAGCGACACTTCGAGGATCCCGAGAAGTTCGACATTCATCGTGATGCTTCTACTCAACTCGCTCTGAGCATCGGCGAGCACTTCTGCTACGGCGCGTACCTTGCGCGGATGGAAGCACGGGTCTTCTTCGAGGAACTCCTGACGATCATGCCCAACTTCACTCCGTCGGGCCCGCCGGTGCGCGTGAAGTCGGTCTGGTCGTGGTCGTTCGAGAGTATTCCCGTTTCGATTCCCTGACGAATTCTGCGCATGACCGGGCACGTGGCAGCCCTAGCTCGGGAGTGTGCCGCTACTTAGTTGGCTTTGCGCGCAGATAGGCGCACGCCATGTCGGCGTATTCGGCCGCGACAGTTTTGCGGCTTAAGTTCAGGCGCGAGAACTCTTCCTGGTCGAGCATGATCTGTTGGAACGTGGCGGCAATACTCATGCGCACGGCCATATCGATACGGCGCTTGTCGACCGCGCTCGTGAACTTCGGCAGATACTGCTTGATCAGCTGCGTGAATACATCAGTTACCCCGAGTGTGAATTGGGCACCCATTTCACGCCATGCGGGATCATGTGAGTTGCCTACCGCGAAAAAATACAGAGGCACCCGGTGTCGCTCGACTACCTCAAAGACTCCAGTGAAGGTTTTGTGAAGGGCCGAGTCGAGGTCAGGTTCCAGTGCAGCCTTGCTGAGGATTGGCATAAATTCGGCCGCAACTATCCCGAGCACGCGCTCGTGCATGGCATCAAGGAAGCCGCGCATGTCGCCGAATCGCGCGTAGAAGGAGCCGGTGGAAGTCTCGGCCCGCTCGATGACTGACTCGAGGGTGAGGGCAGGGCTGCCGCCCTCGTAGAACAGTTGCTCTCCGGCATCGAGCATGCGATTCATTGACTCGATGCTTCGCTGCTGAACAGGTGCTCTGCGAGCCACGGCTATCCCTTTCACTTCTTCTGATTAGCCCGAGAATACCGCAGTGTAAATGTCGATCAAGGATTAAAAGCAGTCAAATCTCGAACTAGCCCTCTAGTTAGGGGGGCAAGTAGTCCTAGAAACACGTGAGCGGACGAGCCCATTGCTGGTGCTCGCCCGCTCACGTGCGGCCTTGCTCGAGTCGACTAGCCGACGACGACGAACACGCCCTTGCTGTCGACCTTCATGATGTAGACCGGCACCTTGATGCGGTTACCCGTGGACGGGCGAATCGAGATGTTGCCGGTTGCTCCCTTGTAGTTCTTGGTGTGCTGGAGACCCTTCAGCACGGAGCTGAAGCTCGTGCTGCCCGCCGCCGTAATCTTGTTGAACAGCAGGTTGGCAGAGTCGTAAGTGAAGATGCCCCACACGCCCGGGCTCTTCTTGAAGGCCTTCTTGTAGGCGGCGGTGTAAGCCGCGGCTTTGGCGCCTGGCATCTGTGCTGCCTCGGGCACGCCACTGAAGACGCAGCGCTCAGCGGCGATCTGGCCAGCCTCGGTGACGAATGCTGCGTCAACGTTGGCCAGGCCCATCAGGCACTTGGTCGGCAGCTTGGACAGGGCCAGGCGCTGAGCGATCTTCGAGCCCTCGGGGTAGTAGGTGCTGACGTAGATCAGGTCAGGCACGCCCTGGAAGGCCTGGGCCACCTCGGCGCTGTAATCGTTCTTACCTTCAGTTACCGGGATGGAGGTAACTGTCGCGCCCTCGGCACGCAGTGCTGCGGCGAGGCGATCGGCCATGCCCTGCGTGTAGGTCGAAGGATCGACCAGCATCGCCACGTTCTTCGCGCCGATGGACTTTGCGTAAGCGTCCTCAATGGGAGAGATCTGGTTGTTCTTCGGCTGCACGGTGACGCCCATGCCGTCGGTGTCGTTCGTGGAGGTCATGTGCACCGGGACGATGCCGGCCTTGAGGTACAGCGGCAGGTTCACGATGCCGACCGAGGAGTTGTAAGGGCCGACCACGGCTACGACTCCGGCCTTCTGCGCCTGGGTCACCATTGCGGCGGCCTTGTTGGGGTCAGCCTGGTCGTCGAGCTCGACGATGCGGACCTTGCGGCCGAGTACGCCGCCCTTGGCGTTGGCCTGGGCCACGGCAAGCTTGACGCCACGGAGCATGTCCTTGCCGTTATTGGCCTGGGCGCCGGTGAGCGGAGCCTCAACGCCGATGACGATGTCGTTGGATGCCGCCTGGGAGGCGGGGGCAAAGGCCACGCCGGCGAGGGCGAGTGCCCCGGCGACGGTGGCTGCGGTGATGGTCGAAACGCGCATGGTGACCCTTCAGGGTTGGTTGTTGTAGGCCCAGCGTGCCACGGAAGGGAGCGGTAGCGCTGGCCTGGGGCAGGCGTTTCGGGAAAATATGGAGAAAGCGATCCAATCAATACGGCGAGCTCGAGTGGCAATAACGCGAGGCGTTCGATGCCCCTCCAAAGTCAATCGATTACGCGGGTCTCACCTGCGCGTCAGAGGCTAGGGTTCTGCCAGATGCCGAGGGGAAGGTGACGGTCATGGGAACGTGGTCGGTATGGCGCACGGCTCGAGTCGCGACGAGCCTGTTCGTTCTAATGGTGGCGAGCTATTACCTGATCGTGGGATTCGACAACATCACTAATCCGACGAATCCGAATGCCAGTAACTGGCCCTTTGTGCAGGGCGTGCTGTCAGGTGATGGTGTCCCTGCAGATAGTGGATTTGAATGGCGATTCATCGACGCGACGTGGTTCCAGGTCATCAGCTACATAGGAATTATGACTCTGGAGACCCTCACGGGCGTCATCCTCCTTATTGCCGGACTCATTGGGCTACGCCGTAGCGGTAATGCCGATCGTTGGTCGCATGGTCAGCGCTGGACCTACCTTGGCGGGATCCTTGGGCTAACAGTGTTCATGTTCGGGTTCATGTCCGTCGGAGGCAACTGGTTCGTGATGTACCTGAACTCCAAGTACAACGGACTCGATCCGGCATCACAGAACATCGCCTTCACGTTGGGGATGCTGATTCTCGTCACTGGCGTATTGATTGGCAGCCGATTGACCAAGGACGACAGCTCGGCTGATTGAGCCTGAAACACAATTCTTGTGTGGACACGGCCTCTGATCCGATGCAAGGTGGGACTCTGAAGTTCGAGTAGGTCCGATGTTCGGGAGAGTGCAATGAGCGAGGCAGAGAAGTGCCCGGTAATTCACGGGTCAGCGAGCGGCGGCACGCAGAATGCGAACTGGTGGCCTGATCGACTGAATCTGCAGGTGCTCGACCGTGATCGTCATGCGGCCGATCCCATGGGCGAAGGCTTCGATTACGCAAACGCTTTCGATGAGCTTGATTACGCCGCCGTGAAATCCGATCTCCACACTCTGATGACCAACTCGCAGGAGTGGTGGCCGGCTGACTACGGGCACTACGGCCCGTTCTTCATTCGCATGAGCTGGCACAGCGCAGGCACGTATCGCATTAGTGATGGACGTGGTGGCGGAGGCGAAGGCATGCAGCGATTTGCCCCGCTGAACAGCTGGCCTGACAACGTCAATCTCGACAAGGCTCGTCGCCTGCTGTGGCCCGTCAAGCAAAAGTACGGACGCAATCTCTCGTGGGCTGATCTGCTAATTCTCGCGGGCAACGTGGCACTCGAATCCATGGGATTCACGACCGCTGGCTTCTCTGGTGGCCGTGCTGATGTGTATGCGCCGGATGAGACCTACTGGGGCAGTGAGTCCGAGTGGCTCGGCGAGTCTCGCTATACGGGCGATCGTGATCTCGAGAATCCGTTGGCAGCAGTGCAGATGGGCCTTATATATGTGAACCCTGAAGGCCCCAACGGTGTTCCTGATCCCGTCGCCTCGGCCCGCGACATTCGTGAGACCTTCGCGCGCATGGCCATGGACGACTACGAGACCGTCGCACTCGTCGCGGGTGGTCATACCTTCGGCAAGATGCACGGGATGGGTGATCCGGATAAGTATGTCGGCCCCGCGCCCGAGGCAGCCCCGATCTGGCAGATGGGCCTGGGCTGGAAGAACACGATGGGTACTGGTGACGGCTACGACACCATTAGTTCCGGACTTGAGGGGGCCTGGACTTCCACGCCGATCACCTGGGACATGAGTTATCTGCAGAACCTTTTCGCATATGAGTGGACTCTGACGAAGACTCCGGCGGGTGCGCAGGAATGGATTCCCACTGATCCGGGCGCAGCTGAACTGGTGCCTGATGCGCATGACTCCAGCAAGCGTCACGCCCCGGTGATGACGACTGCGGATCTAGGCCTACGGTTCGATCCCGCTTACGAGCCGATCGCACGTCACTTCCTGGCGAACCCTGACGAATTCGCTGTCGCTTTCGCGCAGGCGTGGTTCAAGCTCACCCACCGCGATCTCGGCCCGAAGACCCGTTACCGCGGACCTGAGGTACCGGCCGAGGCCTTTATTTGGCAAGACCCGGTTCCCGCAGTCGACTACGCCCTGGTCAGTGGGTCCGACATTGAAGGACTGAAGGCGACAGTTCTCAATTCCGGACTCTCGGTGTCTGATCTCGTGAGCACCGCATGGGCATCGGCAGCGACCTTCCGCGTGACCGACAAGCGCGGTGGCGCGAACGGTGCTCGTGTTCGTCTCGAGCCCCAGCGAGCCTGGGCCGTGAATGATCCCGAGCGACTGGCGCGAGTGCTGACGACACTCGAAGGCATCAAGGCCGATTTCGAAAGTGCCGGCAAGGCCAAGATCTCGATGGCCGACCTGATCGTGCTCGCGGGATGTGCGGCCGTCGAGAAGGCAGCGAAGGACGCCGGTGTCACCGTTGCCGTGCCGTTCACGCCGGGCCGCACCGATGCGTCACCGGAGATGACCGATGTCGATTCGTTTGCGGTACTCGAGCCGACCTTCGATGGTTTCCGCAATTACCTTGGCGAGGGTTTCACCCTGACTGCCGAGAAGTTGCTCGTCGAGCGCGCATCCTTGCTTGATCTGACGACCCCGCAAATGACCGTGCTGGTTGGTGGCATGCGCGCGTTGGACGCGAACACAGGTCAGTCGCAGGTTGGTGTGCTGACGCATCGTCCGGGAGTACTCACGAATGACTTCTTCCTGAACATCACTGACATGGGAATTGTCTGGAGCCCCGCAGCCGCAGATGAGCAACTCTTCGAAGGCCGCGATCGTGCGACCGGTGAAGTGAAGTGGTCGGCAAGCCGCGTGGATCTCGTCTTCGGCTCAAATTCTCAGTTGCGTGCGCAGAGTGAGGTGTACGGCGCGGCTGACGGGCACGAGCACTTCGTTCGTGACTTCGTCGCGGCGTGGGTCAAGGTAATGGAGAACGACCGGTTCGATCTGCATCGCTGAATTCAGCGGACGTTAATTCCTCGCTTGGACGTGGGAGAAGGCGCCGAGGCGCAGATGTGCAGCCTGAGACACCCCTGGCTACGTCAGGCGAACGACAGGTAGGCCTTCACCGGCCCGCCATGCAGGGTCGGACCACGGCTAGTCAGTGCTGCTAGCGCGTGGGCGTCGCAGTCACCACAGCGCGAGTCGGCGTAACCGTCGGCGTGGAAGCCTGTGTTGGCGTAGCGGTGACGGCGGGGGTGCGAGTCGGGGTAGGTGTAGCCGACGGCGTGCGAGTCGGCGTGGAGGTTGCCGATGGCGTGCGAGTCGGGGAGGGGGTTGCCGATGGCGTGCGAGTCGGCGTGCGAGTCGGCGTCGGCCTGGCTGAAGGACGCAGATCGGACTTCAGGCTGCTCGGGCTTTCGACGAACGTGTACGGAAGCACTGTGCCGCCGACCGAGGAAACCCCGATAACGGTCGCACTCGAGATCGAGTTGCCGGTGGTGACCGTCGATGATCCCGGAACTGTAAAGAGCTTCCAGGTGGCAGCACCGAATTTGCCGTTCGATCCGCGCCGGATCGTGGCGACGCCACCCTGGGAGGCGCTATTCGCATTGGTGGTAATTGGCATGCGGTAGGTGCCGCTGCCGTTACTCCAGATGCCCTCGAAGTGAGTGAGGATGGTCTTGCCCCCGGCACCGGGGAAGGCGAAGGAGCGGAAGTTGCTGAACGACTTGGTTGCAGAGTTGTAGTCGATGAGCGTCCCGGTGCCGAAGTACTGATCACCAGTGGGCTCAGTAGGTGTGTGTGACCGGCTTGAGCCACCGGCGATGGTGTACGAAGTGCCGCCGTTCCACCAGATGCCGTAGGCGGTGTGCGTGAATGCACGCTGGTTTTGCGGGTACTGAACATTGGTCTGCACGCCGGTGCTCGGATCGAGGACGAACGCATTGCCGGCGGGGTTGTCGTCGCCAGCGAAATCGTAATTGCCCACAACCAGGCCGCCCGAAACGCTGTGCAAGAAGGTGGCGTCCGCGGACTTACCGGTGGACGGATCTACGGCGACGAATTGCTTGAACGCGCTAGCGGCAGGCGTTGCAGTGACCGGGCCGTTATAGACAAAACTTTTCACGCCAGTAGTGGACACATTGCCGATGTTCCAGGTTCCAACGAGAGCGACATTGCCGTTACCCAGGTTGTCGACGCCGTAGATGCTTGTGGTCATCCCGGTGGATGCGCTGGCGCTTGCAGTGGCAGATGCACTAGGCGATGCGGTGGAGGCGGAGGTTCCCCACGAAGCCGGCACGTTCATCATCGTCCAGGTACCTACGCCGGGGGACGTGGTCGCGGACTTGGCGATCGGACCCGTGTACACGTAACCATTGGGGAAAGTCGTGCCCACAATGATGTACGTGCCCGACGTCGTTCCAGCCTTGATGCCCTGGAGTGCCGTCTTGCTACCGCTTGCCGTGTTCGGCGGCTGGAAGGGCACGATGAAGGTGCCCTGAGCTTGCTTGGGCGCGGGACGCTTGCTCTGAGCGCCTGCCAGTGCGGAGGCAGATGCCGTGCGCGTTGGAGAAGCAGTCGGCGTCGGCTTCGCATCAGCGGCCATTGCGGCACCGCCCGACGCAACGACAGTTGTAGCGGCGGCAAGGGACAGGGCAACCCAGCGGATAGACATATTGGGAAACTATCAGCGAATTTTCATCCGGACTCCATGGCGAGCTTGGCTCTCCCTGGGAAGAACTTGCTTTTTAGGGATATCCCTAAGCGTGCAGGCCTTTCCGCGTCAGGTGCGAAGAGATTTTGATGCCCGCAAGTCTCGAAACAATGCGCAGTTTCTCTCGGGGACGTGCTGCCGTGCGCTAGTGCCAGTCAAAGGGTTCAGGTCTCGGGGTTCCCGGCTCCAGCCGACGTGCGCCTGATCCTTCGAGGCCCATGACGTCATCGGTATTGACGAGATTGCAGCGGGCAAATGAGAGACACCCGCACCCGATGCAATTGGTTAGGTCGTCACGCAGTCGAATGAGCTGCTCGATCTGGAAGTCGAGTCGCTTCTGCCAAGTCGTCGACAAGGCGAACCAGTCTTCCTCGCGGGGGGTGCGACGCTTCGGCAAGGCATCGAGAGCCTTCTTGATTTCAGCCAGGGGAATGCCCACGCGCTGCGAGGCCCGGATGAAGGCAAGCCGTCGAAGGGTGTCTCGGGCGTAACGACGACGGTTGCCCGTGTCTCGAGTGCTCTGGATCAGCCCGCTGCGTTCATAGAAATGCAGGGCGGAGACAGTGAGCCCGCTGCGCTCGGCGACCTGCCCGACGAGGAGGGTGGGACTGGCAGAAGTCTCTGTCGACATTCCGAGACGCTAGCACTTGACCTCAACCAAGGTTGAGGTCTCAGACTGAGGTCATCGAGCACGCCACCTATATATAAGGAAGTGACATGAGCTCATTCATGGTCGTCAGTACGTTCAAGGCAGGTACGGACATGGCTGAGGTGATGCAGGTCGTCGCCGAGGAGCAGGCCAAGGTCGCCGAGCTCAAGTCGGCTGGCCAGATCGGTGCGCTCTACCTTTCGACCGCCACGCGTGGCACGGTCTTCCTGGAGATCTTCGCGGATGACGAGGACGCCGCTCGATCCATCGTGACCTCACTGCCGATGGCCAAGTGGTGGGACATCGACGTCTTTCCGATCAACACCCCCGTGCAGCGCTGACCGGAGGAAATCACATGACTGCCTTCACTCCCGCAGAGATCGAGTACCTGCGCACCCAGCCGCTCATGCGGTTCGCCACAGCTTCGCTGTCGGGTCGCCCGGACGTTGCCCCTGTCGTCTTTGAGCTTGATGGCGACGACATCGTCACCGCCGGTTTCGATATCGCGAAGACCGTGCGTTACAAGAACGTCAAGGCGAATCCTCGTGCCACCGTCGTCATCGATGATCTCGC
>CANFQC010000040.1 GCA_947449035.1 Actinomycetota bacterium | reverse complement strand
CCCTCGTGCGTGGGGATTGGCACGCCCCCTTGGGGTACGTGTGGTGGGGCATCGGTCTTGGCATCACAGGCTTGGTCGCGATGATCGCCTTCTACAGGGCTCTGGCACTTGGGCCCATGGGCCTCGTGTCGCCGCTAGTAGCGATAGCCGTGGTCGTGCCGGTGATCGTGGGCTTTGCCTCAGGTGAGGTCCCGAGTTCCATGGAAATCGCGGGCATCGTCATTGCCTTCATCGGAGTCCTCTTGGCAAGTGGGCCGGAGATTACCGGAGCCGAGAGCATGAAGCCGTTGGTCTACACGGGGGTCGCCGCTGTGGGATTCGGACTTCTCTACGTCGGCATGGCCAAGGGCAGCGAGACAAGTCCGTCAATGACCATGCTCACCTACCGCGCAACGTCAATGGTCATTCTGCTCGTCGCACTGATCGTTGCCCGCGGTGCCGGAGGAATCACCAAAACTGATCTACCCGTGCTCGCCGCCATCGGAATCCTCGATGCCTCAGCGAATCTCCTCTTCGGCATCGCCAGCACGCTCGGCATGCTGTCAACAACCTCAGTGCTGAGTTCGCTCTACCCCGTTGCCACGGCGGTTCTCGCCGCGATCGTGCTGCGCGAACGACTTCGGCCGATTCAGTACGTCGGAGTCACAGTCGCGATGATCGGAGTCGTGCTGCTCAGTGCCGGGGGAATCTGATCATTCGCTCTCGGGAGCGAACTTCACACTGATGGAGTTGATGCAGTAGCGCTGATCGGTGGGAGTGCCGTAGCCCTCGCCCTCGAACACGTGGCCAAGATGGCCTCCGCAGGTTGCGCAGCGCACCTCGGTACGCACTCGACCGAGTGAGGCGTCCTCGAGATAAAGCACTGAGTCGCCGGCGAGCGGCGAATAAAAGCTGGGCCAGCCGCAATGCGAATCGAACTTCGTGGTGCTCTCGAAGAGGGCAGCGCCACAAGCACGGCATGAATAGGTGCCGACTGCCTTGTTGTCGGTGTACTCGCCGACGAACGGGGCTTCGGTTCCGGCTTCGCGGAGCACGTGGTACTCGAGCGGGGTGAGCTGGGAGCGCCATTCATCTTCGGTGCGGGCGACCTCAAAGGCGCCGCCGTCGGGGCGAGTGGATCCAGCGCGTGCAGGGGTGTCATGAGCCATGAGTACAGGTTAAGCCAGATTGTGGATTCGGTCAGCGCGCCGCATGTCTCGTAATCGCGTGGGCAGGGAGAATGGACGAGTCCAACCGAGGCGGGGAGTGAAGAAGACGTGAGCGAGATTCTCGACACCAGGGGTTCGTGGCTCAGCCGCGAGGATCTCGATTCCGCTCGCGAGCGACTTCCGATCGTCTACGTCGATGCCGTCCCCGTGCGCACCGATTCCCAGGGTCAGGTGACCTCGATCGGTCTACTGCTTCGAGGCATGCCTGACGGCAGCATCTCCCGGGCCATCGTCTCGGGGCGCGTGCTCTACGGCGAGCGAATCCGCGATGCGCTTGTTCGCCATCTGGAGAAGGATCTCGGCTCGGTCGCACTGCCCCAAATTCCGGCATCGCCCCAGCCGTTCACCGTGGTCGAGTACTTCCCTGATCCGGAAGTCACGGGTTTTCATGATCCGCGTCAGCACGCGGTGTCCTTGGCGTTCATCGTCCCGTGTGGCGGTGATTGCGCGCCTTCGCAGGATGCGCTTGATCTCGTGTGGGTATCACCTATGGAAGTCACGTCACCTGATTTCGAGCTCGAAATGTCAGGTGGACAGGGTCGGCTCGTGCGCATGGCACTCGCGCATTGCGGCTTGTTGCCTTAGTCAGGCTCCGCGCGCCGGAAAGCTGACTGCACGCTTGTCGCTCTTGGCGGCCAATGCCTCAGCAAGGTCGGGGAGTCCGAACGACACCTTCATCATTGCCAGCGACTCGTCGACAGCTTGCGGAAGTGTTTGCTCGCCGACGCGCAGTAGCTGACCCTTCATTGATGCCATCGCGGCGGGCGAGCAGTTATCGGCAATATCGCGAGCCAGTTCGAGTGCCCGAGCCATCGGATCTTCAGCAATCTCGTTGACCAAGCCAATGCGAAGTGCCTCGGTCGCATCAATGGCGCGGCCGGTGATCAGCAGTTCGGTGGCATTGCCATAACCGACGAGTCGGGGGAGCAGCCACGCGATCCCGTACTCCGCCACAAGTCCGAGCCGGCTGAAGGTCGTGCCCATGCGCACCCCGGAGCCGATGATCCGAATATCAGCGCAGGAGGCAAGGACGAAGCCGATGCCGGCACATGCGCCATTGATTGCCGTCACGACAGGGGTGCCGATCATGAGGGCGTAGAAGGGCAAAGTCTCGACAGACTGCTCATCGACGTACTTGTTGAGACCACTGGTGCCCTCGGCGAGCACTGATAGGTCGGCGCCAGCGCAGAAGCCCTTACCCGCTCCCGTGACGACGATGACTCGAACCGCCGGATCGGCATCGGCCTGCTGAAGGAGCTCGACATACAACTCGCCCATGCCCGGGAGCATTGCGTTCATCCGGTCGGGACGGTTCAGGGTAATCGTCGCGATGCCGTCGGCTACGGAGTAGAGGATCTCGTCAGTCATGGGATGAGTCTCGCATCTCCAGGACTGTCCGCGGAGAGGGAGGCCTGTGACTTTTGCCTCTGAAGCGTGAGGAAACGCCTCGTGCCGAGTATGAATACGGGGGCATTTCTGAGAGGGTGAAGGTGTGACCGCCCTCGCTGATGACATCAGTACCCAGAACCTCCTGCGCGAGCTCGAGCCCGTGGTCGAGACCGAGCTCAACCGCCATCTGTCGATGGCCAAGGAGTGGTTCCCGCACGAGTACGTCCCGTGGGGCGAGGGGGTCAACTTCAGCGGCGTCCTGGAAGGCAAGGACTGGACCCCGGAAGAACAGCGTTTCAGCGAAGCCGCTCGCACCAGCTTGGTCATCAATCTGCTCACTGAGGACAACCTGCCGAGCTACCACCGCGAGATCGCGACCTATCTCGGTCGTGATGGAGTCTGGGGTCAATGGATCGGTCGCTGGACTGCCGAGGAAGGCCGTCACGGCATCGCGATTCGCGACTACCTGACCGTCACCCGCTCGGTTGACCCCGTTGCGCTCGAGCGCGCGCGAATGACCCACATGACCGAGGGCTTCGAAGCCATCCATCCCGGTGCAATCTCCGGGCTCGCCTATGTCTCCTTCCAGGAGCTCGCCACCCGTGTCTCACATCGCAATACCGGTGCAGCCACCGGTGATCCGGTGGCTGAGCAGCTCTTCGCTCGGATCGCGACCGACGAAAACCTGCACATGGTCTTCTATCGCAACGTGATGGAAGCGATCTTCGAGCTCGAACCGGATCAGGCAATGGTGGCGGTGCTCAACAACGTGCGAGATTTCGCGATGCCAGGTCATGGCATCGAGGGCTTCGGACGCAAGGCAGTCGAGATCGCCGTCGCCGGTATCTACGATCTCCGCCAGCACAAGGACGACGTCGTCATGCCGGTGCTGCGCAAGTGGCGCGTCTTCGAGCGTGAGGATTTCGGCGCCGAGGGTCAGCGCGCGCGCGATGAACTCGGTGTGCTCCTTGAAGAACTTGAAGTCGGTGCCGTGCGTTTCGAGGAGCGTCGCGACGCTCTCAAGGCACGCCTGGCTGCGCGCGACGCGTAGTAGCTGCTCAGCAAGGTTCATTCACAGTGAGCACTGGCACAACCATGTCTGGTTCAGTGCGTCGACGATTTCGACCAGAGGTCGAAGGCCTTCGGGCAGTTGCGGCCTTCCTTGTTGTCATTTTCCACGTGTTCATCGGCAAGGTGTCCGGTGGCGTTGATGTCTTCTTCGTCGTAGCGGGATTCCTGATCACGCTGATCTTGATCGATCAGGTCGTAGTGCGCGGACGACTCGAGCCAGGCCGCTACTTCTCGCGCCTGGCTTCGCGACTCCTGCCGATGTCGATCTTGGTGCTGATTGCGATCTCGGCAGCTGTTCTCCTGATTGCACCGCTCTGGTACCAGCCGCCATGGATGCGACAGGTGGGCTGGTCGGCGCTGTACCTGGAGAACTGGTCACTCGCGGGGGAGTCCGTGGAGTACCTGAACAAGGCCGCTCCGGCAAGCCCCGTGCAGCAATTCTGGGCATTATCGATTCAGGGCCAGTTCTACGTGATCTGGATCCTGCTGTTTGCCCTGGCGCTGCTGATCGTCAAATTCGTCAAGCGCGTGAGCTTCACGAGAGTGATCACGATCGTGCTGTTGGTCGCGTTCGCGATTTCGTTTTCGTACTCGGTGCAGATGGAACGTGATGGTGCCCTGAATGCCTACTTCCACACCGGAACGCGGGTGTGGGAATTCGCGGCAGGTGGGCTACTGGCTCTTCTCATCATGAACGGAAGAAGATTCGCCACGGCATTTTGCGTTCCTGCCGGCTGGATCGGCCTTGCGCTCCTTCTCAGCTGCGGAGCCCTCATTGGTGCCCCATCGAATTTCCCGGGTTGGGCTGCATTGTGGCCTGTCACCGGTGCGGTGTTGATTCTGATGAGCGGCGATGCACGAACCGAGTCACGCTTGTCGGTCACTCGTCTGCTGGGAAGTAGGCCACTGGTGTGGGCGGGTGCCTTCAGCTACGCGCTGTATCTGTGGCACTGGCCGATTCTCGTCTTCTATCGCCTTCGCACGGGCACGTACAGCGTCACCTTGCTGCCGGGAATTGCGATCATCGCCTCAGCCGTCGTCCTGGCTTACGTCACGACACGACTCCTGGATGGGGGCCTGCGCACTCGCGTACTTGCCTCATGGAGCGCCGGACGCATCCTGATTACTGGTGGGGTCTGCCTCGCTGTCATCGCCGTGTTCGCGTTCGGAAGTGGATGGCTGCGCTCGAATCTGCTTATCGAAAGAGTCGGCGATCCGCGTTCCGCGCATATCGACAACCTTGCCTCGGCGCGCGAGGATTTTCCGCTGGTATACCTCAATGGATGCGTCCAGGATCTCTCGCATTCCGCCGTGATCGAATGCACAGGTGGGGATCCGGCGGGCACGAAGACGGTGATGCTCATCGGGGGCAGTCACACAGCACAATGGTTCCCGGCCATCGATGCCCTGGCGAAGCAACGTGGGTGGAAGATCATTACTGCCTTGAAGGACGCCTGCCGCTTCACAATGATTGAGGATGAATCGGCAATCGGCGGCACGTCATGCCATGAGTGGAATGAATCACTTAGGTATCGACTTGAGCAGAATCCACCCGATCTTGTCGTGACGACATCGACTGTCAGTGATGGAGGCGGTGAGTACACGCCCGACGGCTACCTCGAGCAGTGGAAGTACCTGCAGGCCTTAGGCGTCGACGTCGTGGGTATCCGCGATACCCCTCGCTGGATGCGCGACCCGGTTGATTGCCTATGGGCCAATCCAGACGACTTGAGCTCGTGCACAGTGCCTCGGAGCCAGAACCTTGCGGAGCAAGATCCTGCATCTTTGCGGGCGGACCTTCCCTCGAACGTGACCTTGATTGATGCCAATGACCACATCTGTGACGGCGATATCTGCCCAGCCGTCATTGGCAACACAGTTGTCTATTGGGATCTGTCGCATCTTTCGGCGACTTTCGCAGGCAGCCTCGCCGACGCGATCGGAGAGGGATTCCCCTCGCAGTATCGATAATCGGCGCGGGAGGTAGTCAAGGCCCCCTCTTCCTGGTCTGATTCTGTCATGTCCACAGCTCCCGACAGCTCTGCATCGCCTGCGTCTGTTCATGCGAGCCACTCAAGCCGCAAGGCCGTGAAGATCATCGTGGTTGCGATGGTGTTGATCAATGTTGCCGCCTTCGCGCCTGCCTTCATTCTTGGCGCCCTGGGCCTGAAGGACGCGATCTTCATAGCGATGCTCGCCGGGTTGTCCTCGTTCTTCGCCTGCTTCATGGGCTCCGGCTGGAAGACCGGCTTGCGCGTGTCGGTGCCTTTCGCTGTCTTTTGCGCTTTAACCGTGTGGGCTGCTCCCTACGCGCTCGCTGCGGCATTTGTTCTGGGTGCAGCGGCTTTCTGGCGTGGATACGGTGCACGCCTCGGTCTGCATAACGCGCTGATGATGACCGTGATTTCACTGGGCTTTATCGTGACGCAACCGCCGAAATTCGAGGGCTCGTCGCTCTCGGCTCCTGTGCTTACGGGCATCGTGGCGCTTGGTGCGTCGCTCTACGTCACGTTCGTTATGTTCCTGGCCCGTCGATGGGTGCATCCGCCGCCCCTGACCAAACTGGTCACCTCTCGGGTTCTCGCCTACAGCTCAATCCTTGCCGTGATCATCGGTGTCGTGACGTGGTGCGTGATTCACTTCAAGTGGGGTCAAGGTGGGGCATGGATCATCCTGACGATCCTGGTCGTGTTCCAGCCCTACCTCGGCACGAGTTACTCGAAGGCCGGACAGCGCATCATCGGCACCGGACTTGGATTCGTCCTAGCGTTGTTTATCGGTCATTTCGTATCGAGCGGCCCGCTGTTGTACGTACTCGGCGTCCTTCTCTTCGTGGTGGCCAACTGTTGCATGCTTCTCCGAAAGCCGTACTGGACCTTTGTCATCTTCCTGACGCCAGCCGTGGTGCTCTTCACGAGTGCAGGCTCGACAGTGGACAAAACCGCGGTCTTAAGGCTCGAAGCGACTTCGGTCGGAGTTGCTATCACTTTCGTCGTCATGCTTGCTCTGACTCCACTGGCAAAGCACTTACAGGCGAAATCAGGCGCCCCAGAGTTTTAGTCGGCGCGCGCTGCCGCCGAATGAGGGCGATAACTGCTGTCATTGTGCGATGACCTCACCCGCATCGGCCGTAACCCCGCCGAAATTCGCCAAGACGAAGTACATCGCTATCTCCGTGCTTCTCATGGTGTTCGCTGGCTTCGCGCCGGCGATTGTCATGGGCGCACTTGGCTGGAAGAGTGCGGTGAGCGTGGCAATGCTGGGTGGCCTCGCGACATTCCTGGCGAGCTCGATGGGAAAGGGTTGGCAGACCGGCCTCGTGATTGCCGTTCCGTTCTCGGTGTTTTCGGCGCTTACGGTCTGGGCTGCTCCTTATGCGCTGGCAGCGGCCATTGTGCTCGCCATCGCGGCCTTCCTTCGCGGTTACGGCGCCAAGGCTGGTCTCCACAACGCGCTGATTACCAGTGTGATTGCTCTCGGCTTCCTCGTTGCGGCTCCGCCGAAGTTCGATGGCCCATTTCCCTCGGCCCTAACTGTCGGATTGATCATGCTGGCCACAACTTTGTGGGTGACGTTGATCGTCTTTCTTGCCCAGAAGTGGGTGCACCCACCGAAGCTCGCACCGATCGAGACAACTCGAGTGCTCTGGTTCAGTGGCGTGCTGGCGCTACTCGTAGGTATCGCCACGTGGTGCATTGTTCACTTCGACCTCGGCCACGGTGGTGGCTGGATCATCCTGACTATCCTCGTCGTCTTCCAGCCCTACCTCGATAGCAGTTTCTCGAAGGCAGGCAGTCGAGCCCTTGGCACCCTGGCTGGTTTCGTCATCGCCGTTGTGGTGGGCGCCTTCGTTGAGAATGGCCCGTTGCTCTACTTGATCGGCACGATATTCATGATCGTGTCCTTGGTGTTCATGATGGGCGGCAAGCCCTATTGGCTGTTTGCGACGTTCCTCACTCCCGCCATCGTGCTCTACGAGAGCGCAGGGTCAACGGTTACCAAGGTTGCTGTCGAGCGACTCGAGGCCACCGTGGCGGGGATTGCAATCACACTCGTGGTGCTGGCGATCCTGTATCCGTTGGCCAAGCATTGGCAGCGCAAGAGCGGCGCAGCGCACTACTAGGCGAAACCTTCGAGCGGTGCCTGAATGGCAGTAATGAACTCCATGGATGGCTGGTGAGTCTTGAGGAAGTTCGCATGCAACGGATGTGCGAGATAGGCCTCGAAGTCGGCCATTGAAGCAAAGTCCATGCAGACCATCCAGGTGGCAGTCACGGGAGCTGCGGGTCGACGTCCGAGGTCCCGGTGAAGCGTGGCTGCCAAGGCGTGCGGATGCTCGGCCGCGAGTTCGCGAAGGTCGTTCTCGAGGGGAATCCGCAGGCTGTCGTCGAGTGCCGGATCGAGCCGGATGTGGACGACATGGCGGATCGCGGCGCTCGAGGGGGAGTCGGCAGTGGTCATGGACTCATTCTGGCCTGATCGTGCTGCCCTTCCCGAGCCCAGGGCTTGTGAACGACGAAAGCCCCCGCCGAAGCGGGGGCTTTCGTTATCGCTGTCTCAACGACGTGTCCGAGAAGGGAGTTGAACCCTCACTCCCGGTAAAGGGAACTAGCACCTCAAGCTAGCGCGTCTGCCTATTCCGCCACCCGGACGAGGTGTTGAAGCATGAGAAGCATACCTGCTCCGAACTTAGCCCCCGACACGGCAGTATGGGAGCGTGGAAACCACCTGGTCAGCCTTGCCCGGAGCCGAGTCCGATGTCGTGGAGCTGTGTCGCGGCCTGATCATGCTCGATTCGAGCAATTACGGGGATTCGCCCCTTACCGTGGGTGAATCAGACGTAGCCGAATATGCCGCGCAGGCTCTGCGTGAAGCCGGCTGGGAACCTGAAGTTTTCACGACCACCAACTCATCCCGTCGCGGGGTCTACCTGCGGATTCCGGGCACTGACTCCACCGCCGGAGCACTTCTTCTACACGGTCATCTCGACGTCGTCCCGGCAATTGCCTCGGACTGGACTCATCCGCCATTCGCGGCTGAGGTCGACGGAGGCTTCATCTGGGGTAGAGGCGCAGTCGATATGAAGGATATGGACGCCATGATCGTGGCCGTGGTGCGCGGCTGGGGTCGTGAGGGCATTCGCCCACGCCGCGACATCGTCGTCTTGCTGCTTCCCGACGAAGAGGCAGGCGGCCGTCACGGTGCTCACTGGCTCACCGCCAATCGTCCAGAGATGTTCGAGGGCATCACTGAGGCCGTGGGTGAAGTCGGGGGCTTCTCGATCACCGTGCGTGATGACCTGCGCCTGTATCCGATTCAAACGGCGGAGAAGGGCATGCGCTGGATGCGCCTTCATGCAGCCGGTCGAGCCGGGCATGGCTCGATGATTCACGACGAGAATGCAATTTCGCGGCTCTGCGAAGCGGTGATTCGCGTGGATAACTACGAGTGGCCCGAACGTCGGACGGCAACAGTTGATCGATTCCTTGGTGAGTTGAGCGATGCCTTCGGTGTCGATCTTGCCGTGCACGACAACGAGGAACTCGTGCGCAAGCTCGGCACACTGGGGCTGCTCGTCGGTGCGACTTTGCGCAATACAGCGAATCCGACGATGCTCGAAGCGGGCTACAAGCACAACGTGATCCCTGGCGATGCGTATGCCGCGATCGATGGACGCACGATTCCGGGTTTCGAGGAGGAATTCGAGCGCACCATCCGCGAGCTCGTAGGCCCTGACATCACGATCGAGTCAGTCGTGGATGACATCGCTCTCGAAGCGCCCTTCGACACGCTTTCCGTGGACTTGATGGCGTCCGCATTACGTGCTGAGGATCCGAATGCCCGCGCGATTCCGTACATGATCTCCGGTGGTACCGATGCGAAGGCCTTCCATCGTCTCGGCATTGCCTGCTACGGATTCTCGCCACTGCAAATGCCGGCTGATCTCGATTACTGGCGTTTGTTCCATGGTGTCGACGAGCGCGTGCCGCTTGACGGGCTCACCTTCGGTGTTCGGGTGCTCGATCGCTTCCTTCGAGCTGTCTGATTAATCGACCTACGCGGTGCGCTGCACCCGATAGACCTTTCGGCGCAGCACTACCTTGCGGCGTCCGTCGTGAAGGATCGCGACGCGAAAGAGTTCCCAGCGATCTTGTTCAGCCATTTCGGTCAGTGCCTGACGGGCCACCTCGCGGGTAGTTCCCCGCGGGAACCAGAATTCGCGAAACTCCCAGACTGCACTCGAGGGCTGCATGGTTACCTGCGCTGAGCCCAGCCGGCCTCGGGGTAGCCCATGGGCGGTGCCGAGACATCGTCGAGCGCGATCAGGATCTCTTCGGGAAGTTCGAGTTCCTCGGCTGCGAGTGCCGCCACGAGCTGGCTGGTGGTTCGCGGGCCGAGAATCGGAGCGACAACACCGGGGCGATCGCGCAGCCAGGCGATAGAGACCTCGGTCGGTGAGCAGCCCAGGCCTTCGGCCGCCGTGGCCACGGCATCGACTATTCGGCGGCAGCGTTCGTCCTGGTACACCTGGACCCATGAAGCAGTGTCAGCATTGCCACCGCGAGAGTCAGCGGGAGTGCTGTGCCGGTATTTGCCGGTGAGAACTCCGCGGCCAAGAGGTGACCACGGCAGAATTCCGAGACCGAGCGACTGAGCTGCCGGCACGATCTCGCGCTCGATACCGCGCTCAAGCAGCGAGTACTCCATCTGCGTGGTGATGATCGGGGCGCGCCCTGGCACTGCCTTCTGCCACGTCGCAGCGCGAGCTGTCTGCCAGCCGGAGTAGTTCGAGATGCCGACGTATCGCACCTTGCCGCTGGATACTGCTTCGTCAACCGCGGCAAGAGTCTCGTCCATCGGAGTCCAGGGATCCCATGCGTGTAGTTGCCAGAGGTCGATGACATCGGTGTTCAGCCGCCGAAGGGAGCCTTCGAGTGCTCGAAGGAGATGCATCCGTGAGCCATTGAATCGACGACCTGGATCAGGCTGGGAGACAGCCTTCGTCGCGAGGATAATCTCGTCACGAATATCGAATTCACGGATCAGCTCGCCCAGCAACTGCTCGGAGACGCCCTCCGCGTACACATCCGCAGTGTCGAGCAGGGTGCCACCGGCGCTCAGGAAGGCGGCGAGTTGATCTCGAGCCTCGTACTCATCAGTGCCGCGCCCCCAGGTCATGGTGCCCAGGGCGAGACGACCGACCCAGATTCCAGATCTGCCGAGTGGACGTTGCTGCATGAGGCGACGCTACCTGGCGCGTGTCGTGCGGGGGCATAGGCTCGCCTTATGGAAATCGGACTGAATCTTGGCTACTGGGGCGCCGGAAACGATGCGTCGAATATCGCTCTAGCCATAGAGGCAGATTCCTGCGGCTACTCGTCGGTATGGGTTGCAGAGGCCTACGGCTCTGATGCGGTGACGATCTTGTCCTGGATCGGCGCGCAGACGCAGTCCATCGATCTCGGCTCAGCCGTTCTTCAGATTCCGGCCCGCACGCCCGCCAACGTGGCCATGACCGCGGCCACACTTGATGCTCTCTCCGGAGGGCGCTTTCGGCTTGGCCTCGGTGTCTCCGGGCCTCAAGTTTCCGAGGGCTGGCACGGCGTGCGCTTCGACAAGCCTTTGGCCCGCACCCGTGAGTACGTCGCCATCGTGCGGGACGCTCTTGCGCGCAAGAAGGTCAGCCATGAAGGTGAGTTCTTCACCCTCCCGCTGCCTGACGGCCCGGGCAAGGCGCTAGCAATCAACTTTCCGCCCATACGCGAACATCTGCCGATCTACCTCGCTGCCATTGGGCCCAAGAATCTTGAGCTCTGCGGTGAGATCGCTGACGGCTGGCTGGCGATCTTCTACTCACCCGAGTACGCGGCAGAGCAGCATGAGGCGATTGCCCGCGGCCGCGCCAAGATCGGCAAGACCATGGACGGATTCGATGTCGTGCCCACGGTTCCCGTGGTGATCGGCGGCGATCCGCAGATGTGCGCCCATGCCCTGCGAGCAAACAGCGCTCTGTACATCGGCGGTATGGGCAGCCGTGAGAAGAACTTCTACAACCAGCTCGCCGTACGCATGGGGTTCGAAGAAGCAGCGGCTCAGGTGCAGGAACTCTTCCTCGACGGAAAGTACAAGGAGGCGGCCATGGCGGTGCCCTTCGAGTTCATCGATCAGACCTCATTGCTCGGTTCGCCTGAGCGCATCAGCGAACGTCTTCGCGCCTACCAAGCCGCAGGAGTCACGACTCTCAGCATCACTCCGGTCGCTGAGACACTCGAACAACGACTGGAGGTCGTGCGCATCATGGCTGACCTCACCGACGAGACCCCGGACGCTGCCTGATGGGGTGGTTCGAGGCTCTCGTCCTGGGAATCGTCCAAGGACTCACCGAGTTCCTGCCCGTCTCCTCGAGTGCGCACATCCTGATCGTCTCGCAGTTGTTCGGCTGGAATGATCCGGGCGCCGCCTTCACGGCCGTGACTCAAATCGGAACCGAGTGTGCGGTGCTGCTGTATTTCCGAAAGGAATTGATCAGCATCATCAGTACTTGGGCGCGAAGTCTGGTGAATCCGTCGTTGCGTCGAAATCTCGATGCTCGCATGGGCTGGTACATCATCATCGGCACGATTCCGGTCGTAGTTCTCGGCGTACTCTTTGCCGATCAAATCGAGACGGTCGCCCGCAACCTGTGGCTCGTCTCGTGCACTCTGATCATCTTCGGCCTGATCCTCGGCTACGCCGATCGTGTCGGACGCAAGCAGAAGTCACTCGCCAGTCTGAACTCCGGACAGGGAATCATGTTCGGCATCGGTCAGGCCTTCGCGTTGATTCCGGGCGTCTCACGATCCGGAGCAACGATCTCGACCGGGCTCTTCCTCGGTTTCACGCGAGAGGCCGCGGCTCGCTACTCATTCCTGCTCGCGATTCCTGCCGTCCTTGGTTCGGGTCTCTATGAGGCTCGCAAGATCGGCAGCGATTCGAGCGTGGCCTGGGGGCCGACCATCATGGCCACGATCATCGCCTTCGTCATCGGCTTCGCGGTGATCGCGTGGCTGCTGCGCTGGGTGAGCACTCGCAGTTTCGCGCCGTTCGTCATCTACCGCGTCGGCCTCGGCTTCTTCGTGATGGTCCTTCTCGCTGCAGGAGTGCTCACGCCATGACAACCGTGCTGCTCGTTCGCCATGGCCGCACGAAGGCCAATGCCGACGGCATCCTCGCCGGGCACATGCCCGGCGTGAAACTCGACTCCCAAGGTCGCAAGCAAGCGGCAGAGCTTGCTGAGCGGCTCTCCGACGTTCGAATTCCGCGCATCATCAGTTCTCCTCTAGAACGCACGGTTGCTACCGCTGATGCAATCGCTGCCTTCCAGCGACGAGCGGTGATTCGCGACATTGATGATCGTTTCGTGGAATGCAAGTACGGCGACTGGACAGGTAAGAAGCTTGGCGATCTCGCCAAGGAACCCATGTGGTCAGTCGTGCAGGCGCACCCAAGTGCAGCAGTGTTTCCCGGCGCTGAGGGCGAGAGCATGCGTGACATGCAACATCGCGCGGTTGAGGGCATCCGGGAATGGAATGAGACCGTCGGCAGTGATGGGCTTTATGTTGTCGTCAGCCACGGTGACGTCATCAAGGCCATCTTGGCCGATGCGCTTGGCATGCATCTCGACGCCTTCCAGCGCATTCGCGTCGACCCCGCGTCACTCAGCATCATTCAGTACACCTCGCACCGTCCGTTCGTTGTGCGCAGCAATGACTCCGGTGTCGATCTGGGGCGTCTGCTCAAGCCAGACAAGTCAGCGACCAAGTCCAGCGATGCCGCCGTGGGCGGAGGCAAGGGATGAGTCGTCAGGTGTTCGAGTTTCGCGACCCCGAGCGTTTCGTCGCGGGCACGGTTGGCATGCCAGGGGAGCGCACCTTTTTCCTTCAGGCTCGAAAAGGCAATGCGTTGACCAGCATCGTGGCGGAGAAGGGCCAGGTATCGGTGCTGGCAGAGCGCATTGACCAGCTTCTCGACGAAGTTCTCGAGACCCGCGCGGTCGAAGTCGAGATTCCGCCCGCTGGCGTGGATCTCATCGCAGATTCAGCGCCCCTTGATGCGCCGATCGTCGAGGAGTTTCGCGTGGGTGCGATGGCACTCGGCTGGGACGACGCGTCCTCACATGTCGTCATCGAAGCTCACGCCATAAGTGAGGAATTCGACGACATCCCCGAGCTTGCCGACGACGATGCCGACGGTCCTGACTCACTGCGCGTGTGGGTCACCGCCATTCAGGCACGCTCATTCGCCGAACGTGCACGTGCCGTGGTGTCCGCCGGTCGACCTCCGTGCCCCTTCTGCAATCAGCCGCTTGATGCGGGTGGCCACGTCTGCCCACGAGCTAACGGCTATCGCCGACGCACATGATCGAACCGATCACCGAATGGCTGCATGACCCGCGACTTCTCACTGCTCTCCGCGAGGGTGAGCTCACTGTCGAAGGTCGCCTCGCTGTCGCGTCTAATGCCACCCTGCTCTGCACAGTCCCCGTCGAGGGTGAGCGACTCGTGCACTGTGTCTATAAGCCGGTGGCCGGTGAGCGTCCGCTCTGGGATTTCCCGGATGAAACCCTCGGCCGACGAGAACTAGCCGCATTCGCCCTCTCGGATGCTCTGGGCTGGCACCTCGTACCCCCGACGGTGTGGCGTGAAGACGGCCCCGCAGGACCGGGCATGTGCCAAGCCTGGATCGAGGAGTCAGACGACACCGACGTCATCGACGTGTGCACGCCAACTGACGTGCATCCCGGCTGGATGCTCGTGATGCACGCGGAGGACCAGCAAGGTAACCCGCTTGTTCTGGTGCATGCCGATCGCGCCGATCTGCATCGCGTCGCAGCTTTCGACGCCCTGACGAATAATGCCGACCGCAAGGGCGGACACGTGATCCTCGATGCCGATGATCGAATTTGGTGCATTGATCACGGAGTGTCGTTCAACGTCGACAACAAACTTCGCACCGTGCTCTGGGGCTGGGCGGGGGAGTCAATCGATGACGACGTCGTGGCAGATCTCATCGCGATCGAAACGCGGCTCGAGGAGATTCTCGAACCGTGGCTCGCGCCAGAGGAGATCGTGGTCACCCAGCAACGTCTGCGCTCACTCATTGAGACTGGAACCATGCCGCACCCCTCGCCCGAGTGGCCTGCGGTTCCGTGGCCGGTGTTCTAATCGCACTAGGCTGATCGAGTGAAGTCGTGGACCGTGCCGGCACCGGCGAAGATTCCGGGCCTGGCCCCTGCCCTGGCCCTCATGGACACCGGCACCGGAACTATCCGCCCGACCGAACCATCGGGAACCGCGCGTATGTATGTCTGCGGCATCACGCCCTATGACGCTACCCATATGGGCCATGCCGCCACGTATGTTGCCTTCGACATGGTGCAGCGCGTGTGGCGCGATGGTGGTCACCCTGTCCTTTACGTGCAGAACGTCACTGACATTGATGACCCACTGCTCGAGCGCGCCGTTGCTGTGGGCGAGGACTGGCAGGTTATCGCCGAGCGCGAGACAGCCCTCTTCCGTGAAGACATGACAGCCCTCAACGTGCTGGCTCCCGACCACTACATCGGCGCTGTCGAGGCAATTCCCTCGGTCGCCGGATATGTGCAGTCACTGCAAGAGCGCGGCGTGGTCTATGCCGTCGATGAGGATCTCTACTTCGCCGTCGGAAGTGACCCGGCCTTCGGCAGTGTGGCTCACCTCGACGAGGCGGAGATGATTCGTATCTTCGCCGAGCGCGGCGGGGACCCTGATCGCCCGGGCAAACGCCATCCGCTCGACTGCCTGCTCTGGCAGGCGGCTCGTCCAGAAGAGCCGTCGTGGGATACCGCCCTAGGGCACGGACGCCCCGGCTGGCACATCGAGTGCACCGCAATCGCGTTGGATTACCTCGGGATGGGCATTGATGTTCAAGGAGGCGGAAGCGATCTCGCATTTCCGCATCATGAAATGGGTGCATCCGAGGCGCAGGTGATCCGCGAGGAATACCCCTATGCCAAGCACTATGTGCATGCAGGCATGGTCGCCTGGCAGGGTCACAAGATGTCGAAGTCGCGCGGCAATCTCGTATTCGTGTCCGTGCTTCGAGCAGAGGGCCACGATCCGATGGCGATTCGTCTCTCGCTGCTGGCCCATCACTACCGCAGCAATTGGGCCTGGACACCGCACGGCCTGCAGGGAGCGACTGACCGACTCGGACTGTGGCGCAGCGCCGTTGCCTGCTCAACCGGTGACGCGGCTGCTCCGTACATCGAGCGAATCCGCAAGCATCTTGCCGATGATTTGCAGACCGCTGCAGCTCTCGATGTTATGGACGACTGGAGCGTTAAGGCGATCAGCGGTGCCGGAACCGACGTCGAAGCACCTGCGCAGATGGCTGCGATGTGCGATTCACTTCTCGGCGTTCGGCTCTGATCAGTTACTTCTTTTCGGAGTGTCCGCCAAAGGCCTTGCGCATCGCGCTCAGCACCTTGCCGGCATACGTGCCATTGCCCTGTGATTCGAAGCGCTCGTAGAGAGCTGCGGTAAGCACAGGCGCCGGTACGCCTTCGTCGATAGCCGCAATCGCGGTCCAGCGGCCTTCACCCGAATCCGATACGCGCCCGCCGAACTCCTCGAGATTGGGCGACTGGTTGAGTGCGTCGGCGGTCAGATCGAGCAGCCATGATCCGACCACGCTTCCGCGCCGCCAGACCTCGGCAACAGCAGGAATGTCGATGTCGTACTGGTAGAACTCCGGATTGCTCATCGGTGCGGTTTCGGCATCGGCGTCGCGCGAGGCCTTGCCTGCGTTGGCGTGCTTGAGGATGTTCAGACCCTCGGCGTAGGCCGCCATCAAGCCGTACTCGATCCCGTTGTGCACCATCTTGACGAAGTGGCCCGCGCCGCTAGGCCCGCAATGCAGCCAGCCGGTTTCCTCGGGAGTGATCTCGCCGGTACGACCGGGAGTGCGCTCAGCGGTATCGAATCCCGGGGCAATGGTGTCCCACAGTGGGGCCAGTCGATTCACGGCTGCGTCGTTGCCGCCGATCATCAAGCAATAGCCACGCTCGAGTCCCCACACACCGCCCGAGGTACCTACATCGAGGAAGTCGATGCCCTTCTCGGCTGCCTGGCCCGAATGCCGGATGTCATCGCGGTAGTAAGAGTTGCCACCGTCGATCAACGTGTCGCCGGGGCTCAGCAGCCCGATGAGCTCGCCCACCACTGAGTCGGTGATGTGACCGGCGGGCACCATGACCCAGACAGTGCGCGGGGCGGGCATGGCGGCCACGAGTTCAGCCAGGCTGGCTGCGCCTGTGGCACCTTCGGCTACCAGGGAAGCCACGGCAGCGGGATCGGGGTCGTAGGCGAAGGCCTGATGGCCACCGCGCATCGCACGGCGAACCAAGTTGGCGCCCATGCGTCCGCAGCCGACCATTCCCAGGGTTACCGATGTATTCACGCAGACTCCTCGTAGTCAGTGCACCTCAGGGAGGGCAGCAGTGCAAGGCTAGTGCCATGACGCCCCGAACACTCTCAGCCGACAGCCCGCTCAGCAGCCCTGCTTGGCAAGCTTTGCAGACTCTTCGCGACGACCTGACGGATACCACCATCCGTTCGCTCATCGAATCCGATGCATCACGTCCCGAGCGCATGACTGTGGACGCCTGCGGTCTGAGCCTCGACTTTTCGCGCCAGCGAGTAACCGTCGACGTGTTGAACCAGTTACGCGCACTGGCAGCGCAACGAGGTGTGACCACTGCCCGAGCAGCAATGCTCGAGGGCGTGCACATCAACAACACCGAGGATCGCGCAGTGCTGCATACCGCGTTGCGTCGCCGCCGCGATCAGACGTTGCTTGTAGATGGTCAGGATGTCACCGCAGACGTGCATGAGGTACTGGATCGAATGGGCGAATTTGCCGAGCGCGTCCGGTCGGGGGAATGGAAGGGGGCGACAGGCAAGGCCATTCGCACCGTGGTCAATATCGGCATTGGTGGTTCGGATTTAGGACCCGCGATGGCGTACATCGCCCTTCGCGCTTTCAGTGACCGAAATCTCGCGTTCCGCTTCGTCTCCAATGTCGACCCGACAGATCTCGCTGAGGCGATTCGAGATCTTGATCCCGCAACCACCATGTTCATCGTTGCATCGAAGACATTCACCACACTCGAGACGATGACGAATGCCGAAGCTGCTCGCACGTGGCTCGTCAATGATCTTGGCCCCGACTCGGTGGAACGTCACTTCGTGGCCGTATCAACCAATGCGACGGCAGTGGCGGCATTCGGTATCGACCCGGCGAACATGTTCGGTTTCTGGGACTGGGTGGGCGGTCGCTATTCCATGGACGCGGCGATCGGCCTGTCGACCATGATCGCCATCGGTGCCGATGGGTTCGCTCAGATGCTCGATGGTTTCCGGGCAATGGACGAGCATTTCGCCACCGCGCCAGCTGAAGCGAATTTGCCACTTCAGTTGGGCTTGCTCAGTGTCTGGAATCGAAACTTCCTTGGTATCCAGTCCACCGCAGTATTGCCGTACTCGCAGTACCTCGCGCGGTTCCCGGCGTACCTGCAGCAGCTCACCATGGAGAGCAATGGCAAGAGCGTCCGTCGTGATGGCACTCCAGTCGACTACGAGACCGGTGCCATTTATTGGGGAGAGCCCGGCACGAATGGTCAACACTCGTTCTACCAACTCCTGCACCAGGGCACCGACACTGTGGCCAGCGACATCATCGTGGTCGCTCAGTCGGAGAATCCCGATGGCGATCAGCAGGCGATGCTCGTGGCGAACGCGCTAGCTCAGGCTGCAGTGCTCTCCATTGGCCGGGACGCTGCACAGGTCGCGGCCGATGGCACACCTGCAGCTCTCGTGCCTCACAAGGTCATGCCGGGAAATCGTCCGGTCAACGTCATCATGCTGAAGCGACTTGATCCGGCCGCGCTCGGTGCGCTCGTGGCGCTCTACGAGCACAGCGTTTTCGTGCAGGGCGTCATCTGGGGCATTGACTCGTTTGATCAGTGGGGAGTCGAGCTCGGTAAGAAGGTGGCGATGGGAATTCTTGGTCAGCTTGTCGGTGGCGAATCGGCTGACGTCGATGCCTCGACACGTGCTTCTATCGAGCGTTACGGCAACTTGCGCTAATCGTTGGTGCCGCGGCGACGAAGGTAGCGCTCAAACTCACGGGCAATCGCCTCGCCGCTGGCCTCAGGGAGATCCGCGGTGTCGCGGGCTTCTTCGAGTTGCTTGACGTATTCCTCGATCTCGTCGTCCTCCGCGGCAAGCTCGTCAACGCCGGCTTCCCAGGCTCGAGCCTCCTCCGGCAGGTCACCGAGGGGCACGGGTACGTCAAGAATGTCCTCGATGCGTCCGACGAGAGCCAACGTGGCCTTCGGGCAGGGCGGTGCTGCAACGTAATGCGGCACGGCGGCCCACAGGCTAACCGCGGGAATGCCGAATCGCGTGCAGGCTTCTTGGATCACTCCGACGATCCCGGTCGGACCTTCGTAGTGAGAAGCCTCGATACCCATCTGGTCGCAGAGCGAGAGATCTGTGGATGAGCCGGTCACGGGAACGGGCCGGGTGTGCGGGCTATCGGAAAGCAGCGCACCGAGTGTCACCACGAGCTGCACATCAAGCTCAGCTGCGAGACCAAGGATTTCGCGCGTGAACTGCTGCCACTTCATGTTGGGTTCGACGCCTTGAACCAAGATGACGTCGCGTGGTGAGAGTGGAAGTCGGGCGACATAGAGCTTCGTGCCCGGCCAGGTGAGCTGGCGTACGCCGGCGTCATCGATGGCGATCATCGGACGATTGACCTGGTAGTCGTAGTACTCCTCGGAATCGAGCTCGGTCAGCAGTTGGGCATCCCAAGCATCGATGAGATGAGCGATGGTGCCGCTGGCGGAGTCACCGGCGTCGTTCCAGCCTTCAAAGGCGCAGACCATGACGGGGTCCACGAGCACTGGAAGTTCGTCGTACTCGATCATCAGGCCTCCTTGCCGGCGGCATGGACTGTCGTGATCCAGCCTGCCACCAATGCGGGCCATTGAAGGGGAACGTCGTGAATTGCTCCCTGCCAGATCTGCAGGTTGATCTCGCCAATCGCCTTCAGACGGCGCTCTACTAAAGGATCGATGATGGGGGAGTCCGAGCAGAGCACTGCCCAGGTGTCATCGCGGCGTGCACGAATATCGGGGACGCTGTTGTAGTCCAGGAGTCCATCAAGCATTTGCATATGCCGATCGACGCCAATGCGGGTGCGCACCAAGCCGTCACGCTCGATGAATGTCGGTGCCAATGCTGCCCGGATGTCATCGGACCAGTACGGACCAAGGTCTCCCGTGGCCACGAGGCGCCAGAGTTCATCAGCGGGGATGTTGAGCGACGGTGGGCGAAGTCGCTCGCGGACCTCGTCGCGAATGCCCATGTCGGCCGGGCCGCGAAGGCCTCCGTCGAGCAATCCGATGGTGCGCACGCGGCTCGCATCGGCCGCACCGAGACGAGCCGCCACGGCTCCACCCCAGGAGTGACCGATCACGGTGGCAGATTCGACGCCGAGGGCATCCATGACCTCCATGGCGTCCTGGGCGCAGCGGGAGATCGAGT
>CANFQC010000039.1 GCA_947449035.1 Actinomycetota bacterium | reverse complement strand
GGGGACGCTGTTGTAGTCCAGGAGTCCATCAAGGACCTGCATATGCCGATCGACGCCAATGCGGGTGCGCACCAAGCCGTCACGCTCAATGAATGTCGGTGCCAATGCGGCCCGGATGTCATCGGACCAGTACGGACCAAGCTCTCCGGTGGCCACGAGGCGCCAGAGTTCATCAGCGGGGATGTTGAGCGACGGTGGACGAAGTCGCTCACGAACCTCGTCGCGAATGCCCATGTCGCCCGGGCCGCGAAGGCCGCCGTCGAGCAATCCGATGGTGCGCACGCGGGTCGCATCGGCCGCACCGAGACGAGCCGCCACCGCTCCGCCCCAGGAGTGACCGATCACGGTGGCAGATTCGACGCCGAGGGCCTCCATGACCTCCATGGCGTCTTGGGCGCAGCGCACGATCGAGTAGTCGGCATCAAGGGGCGTGTCGGAAAGTCCGTGACCGCGCTGATCGAGCCGGATCACGCGAGGGAGGTCGAGATACGAGCACACCGGCTCCCAGAAGTGCCGCTGCTGCGAGAGCCCGTGCAGTAGCACGAGGGCATCCGAACCAGCTCCGCGGTCGTCGCCGAACAGGGTCTGGCCGTCGGAGGTCTTCACTGTCCAGGACATGGCTCAACCGTAGCGTCTCAGCGTTTACAGGTAGGATTGCCTAACTATGGGAGAGAGCCTTCGGGAAGCACTGCGCAGTCGTGTTGTTGTCGCTGATGGGGCCATGGGCACCATGTTGCAGGCGCAGGATCCCAGCCTGGAGGACTTCCAGGGGTACGAGGGCTGCAATGAGATCCTGAACGTCACTCGACCCGATGTCGTCGCTGCCGTCCACGATGCCTACTTCGCCGTCGGCGTCGACTGTGTCGAGACCAACACCTTCGGCGCTAACTTCGCAAACCTTGCCGAGTACGACATCACTGATCGCATCTTCGAATTGGCCAAGGCGGGCGCTGAGATCGCGCGCGAGTGCGCAGATAAGTGGTCGACTGCCGAACAGCCGCGCTGGGTGCTCGGTTCGATGGGCCCGGGAACGAAGCTCCCGAGCCTCGGACACGCCCCGTACGCCCTCCTCCGCGACGCCTATGAGACCCAGGC
The DNA here is from genome assembly GCA_947449035.1 of Actinomycetota bacterium. Taxonomy (GTDB): domain Bacteria; phylum Actinomycetota; class Actinomycetes; order S36-B12; family S36-B12; genus CAIKZY01. The sequence goes on along the minus strand of CANFQC010000039.1, from coordinate 20,881 downwards.
GCTGGGATTGATCGAAGGCGGGGTCGACGCATTCTTGGTCGAGACTGCCCAGGATCTCCTGCAGGCGAAGGCCGCGATCATCGGCGCGCAGCGCGCGATGGCGAAAACCGGTGTCGACCTCCCCGTTCTGGCCCAGGTTACGGTCGAGACCACGGGCACCATGCTCCTTGGATCTGAGATCGGCGCTGCGCTCACCGCACTCGAGCCCCTGGGTATCGAGATGATCGGCCTGAACTGCGCTACCGGCCCGGCCGAGATGAGCGAGCACTTGCGCACGCTGTCGAAGTCCGCGCGCATCGGTATCAGTGCGATGCCGAATGCCGGATTGCCCGTCCTCACCGCGAACGGCGCGCACTACCCCCTTGGCCCCGACGAGCTTGCACAGGCGCATGTCACCTTCACTCGTGATTACGGACTCGGCTTGGTCGGCGGATGCTGCGGCACTACTCCTGAGCACCTCGAGGCAATCGTCAAGGCGGTCCGCGGTCAGCAGGTCGTCGAACGCGCCGTTGAGCCCGAGGCCGCGGTTGCCTCCCTGTACCAATCAGTTCCTTTCCGTCAAGACACCGCCTACCTCGCGATCGGTGAGCGCACGAACGCGAACGGATCGAAGGCCTTCCGTGAGGCAATGCTCGACGGCAACTGGGATGACTGCATTGAGATCGCGCGTGCGCAGATTCGCGATGGATCCCACATGCTCGATCTGTGCGTCGACTATGTCGGACGTGACGGCGTCGCCGACATGCGTGAACTTGCCGGTCGTCTCGCCACGGCCTCGACCCTGCCGATCATGATCGACTCCACTGAGCCTGCTGTGCTGGAAGCCGGCCTCGAGGCTCTCGGTGGCCGAGCCACGGTCAACTCGGTCAACTACGAAGATGGCGACGGTCCCGACTCTCGTTTCGCTCGCATCATGCCGCTCGTGCGCGAGCACGGTGCCGCTGTCGTGGCGCTCACCATTGATGAAGAAGGTCAGGCCCGAACCGCGGAGTGGAAGGTGCGCATCGCCGATCGACTCATCGCTGACCTCACCACCAACTGGGGCATGAATGTCGAAGACATCATGGTCGACACCCTTACTTTCCCGATTGCCACTGGTCAGGAAGAAACTCGGCGCGATGCGATCGAGACCATGGAAGCCATCCGCGAGCTCAAGCGTAAGTACCCCACCGTGCAGACAACGCTCGGTCTCTCGAACGTCTCGTTCGGCCTGAACCCGGCCGCCCGCCAGGTACTGAACTCGGTCTTCTTGCATGAGGCGATGCAGGCTGGTCTCGACTCGGCGATCGTTCATGCGTCGAAGATTCTGCCGATGAACCGCATTCCCGATGAGCAGCGCGAGGTCGCACTCGACCTCGTATACGACCGCCGAGTCTTCAACGACGAGGGCATCGCCACATATGACCCGCTGGGTCGCTTCCTCGATCTCTTCGAGGGTGTCGAGTCCAAGAGCATGAACGCCTCGCGGGCCGAAGAGCTCGCAGCACTGCCGCTCAATGAACGACTCGAGCGACGCATCATCGACGGTGAACGACAAGGACTCGAGGCTGACCTCGATGAAGCTCTCATCACGCGCCCAGCGCTCGAGATCGTAAACGACTCACTTCTCGAGGGCATGAAGGTTGTCGGTCAGCTATTCGCCAGTGGAGAGATGCAGCTTCCCTTTGTTCTCCAAAGTGCCGAGGTCATGAAGACCGCGGTTGCCTACCTCGAGCCGCACATGGAGAAGACCGACGAAGAGGGCAAGGGCACGATGGTGCTCGCCACGGTCAAGGGCGATGTCCATGACATCGGAAAGAACCTCGTCGACATCATCTTGACCAACAATGGCTACAACGTGGTCAACATCGGCATCAAGCAGCCGGTTAACGCGATCATCGAGGCTGCTGAAGAGCACAACGCCGATCTCATCGGCATGAGCGGCCTGCTCGTCAAGAGCACGGTCATCATGAAGGAGAACCTGCTCGAGATGAACGCGCGCGGTATCGCCACGCGCTTCCCCGTTCTTCTCGGCGGTGCAGCTCTGACACGTGCCTATGTGGAGCAGGATCTCGCCGACATCTACGAAGGAGAAGTGCGGTACGCGCGCGACGCCTTCGAGGGCCTTCGATTGATGGACGCAGTGATGGCCGTCAAGCGTGGCGTCCCGGGCGCAGCGCTCCCCGAACGTCGTGAGCGCCGGGTCAAGGGCTCAGCCGCAACGCCCACTCTGACGGATCCTGCGGATATGCCAGCACGCTCTGACGTGGCTATCGACGTTGATCTTCCTCAAGCGCCGTTCTTCGGTGACCGCATCGTGCGGGGAATCTCGTTGGCGGAGTACACGCCGTACCTCGATGAGCGCGCGCTCTTCCTTGGCCAATGGGGCCTCAAGTCCAGCCGCGGTGATGGTCCCTCCTATGACGAGCTTGTCGAGACCGAGGGTCGCCCGCGTCTGCGCGAATGGCTCGGCCGCATTCAGACCGAGGGCATGATCGAGCCCGCCGTCGTCTACGGCTACTTCCCTTGCTACTCCGAGGGTGATGACCTGGTCATCGTGTGGCATGAAGGACCCAATAAGGGCCAGGAGCGGGCGCGATTCAACTTCCCGCGTCAGCGTCGTGATCGTCACCTGTGCCTTTCTGACTTCTTCCGCCCGAAGGAGTCCGGCGAGCTCGATGTCGTTTCGTTCCAGGTCGTGACCATGGGCCAGGCTGCCTCTGACGCGACGGGCAAGCTCTTTGAGTCGGATTCCTACCGCGACTACCTCGAGTTGCATGGCTTGTCAGTGCAGCTCACCGAGGCGCTGGCCGAGTACTGGCATGCACGTACCCGTGAAGAGCTCGGGCTTGGCTCAGATGACACCGGTGACATGAGCGAACTCATCGAGAAGCAGGGGTACCGCGGTTCGCGCTATTCCTTCGGCTACCCGGCCTGCCCCGATCTCGAGCAGCAGACGATGCTCATGGAGCTACTTAATCCGGGGCGCATCGGTGTCGAGCTCAGCGAAGAATTCCAATTGCATCCGGAGCAGTCGACGAGCGCGATCATTGCGCATCATCCTGAAGCAAAATATTTCAACGCTGGGTGATTAGCGCTTGGTGAACGGCGTCTTTTCTAGCCATAGGTCACGCGGCGGAATGGGCGGGGGAGTGCCGCCCTTTGCCGGGCAGATGGATTGGTGGTCGCACCAATCGCAGAGCTTCGAGGGCGTCGGAGTGAACTCTCCGCTGTCGGCTGCCTGCGAGATTGCATCTCGTACGTTCAGAACCCGACGCTCAGTCGAGAGCAGATCTTCCTCGGTCGGCTCGTAACGCAGGATTTCGCGATTGCCCAGGAAAAGCAGCTGGAGCATGGCTGGAACGACGTCATGAATGCGCCACCAGGCGAGAGCGTAGAAGCGCATTTGGAACATGGGTTTGTCCTGGTACTGCGGCCTTGGCGCCTTTCCTGTCTTGTAGTCGACAATGCGAATGCGGCCGTCCGGAGCCTTGTCAATTCGATCTACATACCCGCGGATATTGAAAGTGGGAGTCAGCGGAGTCTCGAAGCCGAATTCGCGGGCGTGAGGCTCGAGTCGAACAGGATCCTCGATCGCGAAGTAGGAGGCAATGAGGTCAGGTGCGCTGCCGATGCGATCAATGACAGCCGCTGCCGCAACGACATCCTCTGCCTGCAATTCCACCCAGGCGGCCTCGAAAAGCTCATGGGCTGCATCAGGTGTGCGGTCGACGGCCGGCAGGTCGAAGAGGTCCTCGAGAGCGGTGTGCATCAACGTTCCCATGATCGCGGCAGGTGCTGGCGCCTCAGGAATTCGATCGATGGTGCGGAATCGGTACAGAAGTGGGCAGGTCGTGAAGTCACCGATCCGTGAGGCCGATAGGGATCTCGGAAAGTCGTCGGCGCTCATGCGGTCAGCCTATGCCGATGAGCGGCCGCTAATGTGTGCGCAATGTCATCGATGTCGCAGGCGCGTCGCCGGGGTCCGTTCGAAGAGGGCGATCTGGTGCAGCTGACTGACCCCAAGGGCAAGTTGCACACCATCACGCTCACGCCGGGGAAGGTATTTCACACGCATCGCGGTCAATTGCCGCATGACGACATCATCGGTACGCCCGACGGCTCAGTCATCGCGTCCTCCAATGGCAGTTCGTACCTCGTGTTGCGGCCATTGCTCGATGACTTCGTGCTTTCGATGCCGCGCGGCGCGGCTGTCGTGTACCCGAAGGACGCCGCCCGAATCGTCGGACTCGCGAATCTGCACCCTGGATCACGTGTGGTCGAAGCCGGTGTCGGGTCGGGGGCTCTTTCTTGCTCGCTGCTGCGGGCCATTGGTGACGATGGTGTGCTGCACAGTTTCGAGCGTCGCGATGACTTCGCGACCATCGCGCAGAAGAATGTCGAACAGTGGTTCGGCATGCGCCCCGCGAATTGGACAGTCACCGTCGGCGATCTCGCTCACGATCTCGCTGATCGAGATGTCGATGCCGTCATACTCGACATGCTCGCGCCGTGGGACTGTCTTGAAGTGTCGGCTGAGGTGCTGGCGCCCGGAGGCGTCATCGTGATCTACGTGGCCACTGCCACTCAGATGTCGAAGACTGTCGAGACAGCCCGCATCATGGGGGTCTGGACTGAGCCCCGAGCGGAAGAGTCGATGGTGCGTACCTGGCACCTAGAGGGGCTCTCGGTGCGTCCCGACCATCGCATGAATGGTCACACCGGATTCCTGGTCACCATGCGTCGGCTTGCCCCTGGAGCGGTACTTCCGGTGCGTCGTCGTCGTCCGGCTCCAGGGGCGTATGGCGAGGACTACTTGGGCCCAGGCGCCGAGCCACGAGGCGAAGAGGCGCAGCCTGGCCTAGAGTCGTAGACGACTCAAGGAGGCCGAATGTCCGACAACACCGCTGATGCGGCGCTGCCCGGATCTCGCGACCCGCTGATCGCCCTGACCGAGCAAAACGAGCGACTTGCGACCACCTTGCGCGAGGCGCGCGAACAGATCCTTTCGCTCAAGGCCGATGTCGCGAAGCTCGCCGAGCCTCCGAGTGGTTATGGCGTATTCCTTGAGGCCCACCTTGATGGCACTGCTGACGTCCTGAGCAACGGGCGGCGATTCCGCGTCGTCCTGAGCCCGACCGTCGATCTCGCCGACGTTGGCCCCGGCCAAGACGTCTTGCTCAATGAGGCGATGAATCTGATCGAGGCCGCGGGCTTCGAGTCGTCAGGGGAGATCGTCACGCTGAAGGAAGTCCTCGCCGATGGGCGTCGCGCTCTGATCAAGGGTCGCACCGACGAGGAGCGCGTCGTACGAATCGCGGCTCCGCTGATCGGGGTACGCCTTCGCGCGGGCGACTCACTGCTCATGGATTCGCGGGCCGGATTCGTTCTCGAGCGAGTGCCGAAATCCGATGTCGAAGAACTCGTGCTCGAAGAAGTTCCCGACATTGGCTATCACGACATCGGGGGTCTTTCGTCTCAGATTGAGCAAATTCGAGATGCCGTTGAGTTGCCCTTCCTGCACTCTGATCTCTATGCCGAGCACGAACTCGCTGCGCCCAAGGGAATCCTGCTCTATGGCCCGCCTGGGTGTGGCAAGACGCTGATTGCCAAGGCTGTCGCGAATTCACTGGCGAAGCAGATCGCAGAGAAGTCCGGCCTCGATCACGGACGTTCCTTCTTCCTGAATATCAAGGGGCCTGAACTGCTCAACAAGTATGTGGGCGAGACCGAGCGACATATCCGATTGGTATTCGAGAGGGCTCGCGAGAAGGCGAGCGAGGGCATGCCCGTCATCGTCTTCTTCGACGAGATGGATTCTCTCTTCCGCACACGAGGCTCGGGTGTCTCCAGTGATGTCGAGAACACGATCGTGCCGCAGTTTCTCAGTGAAATCGACGGCGTTGAAGGTCTCGAGAACGTCATCGTGATCGGTGCATCGAATCGCGAGGACATGATTGATCCTGCGATCCTTCGACCTGGCCGACTCGACGTCAAGATCAAGATCGATCGGCCGGATGCTGCCGCCGCGCGCGAGATCTTCGCGAAGTACCTCACGGCAGGGCTCCCGATTCATCCTGAGGAGATCGCACAACATGGAAATGCTCAGGCCGCCTGCACGGCCATGATCGACCGAGCCGTGGAACTGATGTATTCCGATGCTCCTGAGAATCAGTTCCTCGAAGTCACGTATATCAATGGCGATCGTGAAATCCTCTACTTCCGCGACTTCAGCTCAGGAGCGATGATCGAGAACATCGTCTCGCGCGCCAAGAAGTCGGCCATCAAGGAGTTCATTGCCGGTCAGGGCAAGGGCATTCGCGTTGAGCATCTGCTCACTGCCTGCCTCGATGAATTCCGTGAGAACGAGGATCTCCCGAATACTACGAATCCGGATGATTGGGCTCGCGTGTCGGGCAAGAAGGGCGAGCGGATCGTCTACATCCGCACGTTGGTGCACGGCGGATCCGGTAGCGAGTCGGGTCGCTCAATCGCAGACATCGGCAGCACCGGTACCTACCTGTGACGATGGGCAGTCGTGGCGTCCATCGTGTGATGGGAATCGAGACCGAGTACGGCATCAGCGTCCCATCCGACCCGACAATGACGGCTATGCAAGCGTCCGGACTCGTGGTGAATGCGTACGCGCAGCACCATCTGCCGGCTGCACATCAACGTGCGCATTGGGATTACCTACCTGAGTCGCCTCTGCGGGATGCCCGAGGCTTCGATATGAGCCGTGCTGATGCTGATCCAAGCCAGCTGACCGACGAAGATCTCAGCACCGCGAATGTCATCTTGACCAACGGAGCCCGGTTATACGTCGATCATGCGCACCCGGAGTATTCGGCTCCAGAGTGCGTTACTCCGCGCGAAGCAACACTGCACGACCGGGCGGGCATGATGATCATGGCGGAGGCTGCCCAACTGGCCTCACGCACTCCGGGTATCCCGCAGATTTCTCTGTATAAGAACAACACTGACAACAAGGGTGCTTCTTACGGCTGTCATGAGAACTACCTGATGGCGCGCACGACCCCCTTTGCTGAGGTAGTCCGACTTTTCACCGCTTTCCTCGTCACCCGTCAGGTGTTCACCGGGGCCGGTCGACTCGGTAAGGGGCAAGAGGGCAAAGTCCTCGAATTCCAGCTCAGTCAGCGTGCTGATTTCTTCGAGACCGAAGTCGGCTTGGAGACCACGATCCGTAGGCCCATCATCAATACTCGCGACGAGCCGCACGCTGATCCCGAGAAGTCCAGACGCCTGCACGTGATCACTGGTGATGCGAACCTCAGCGACACTGCAACCTTGCTGAAGCTCGGCAGTGCGTCGCTGGTGCTGGGCATGATCGAGGACGGCTGCCTGAAATCTGATGACCTCAGCCTTGATGACCCCGTCTCTGAGATGCATCGAGTCAGTCATGATCCGAGCCTGAAACACCAACTTCGACTGACGGGCGGTCGACTGATGTCAGCGCTTGAGGTGCAGTCGGTGTACCTCGAGCGTGCGATCGCGTGGGTTGGGCCGGAACCTGACCCCCAGACCCTCGAGATCTTGCGACTGTGGGAATTCGTGATCACCACCTTGTCCGGTGATCCGATGAATTGCGGGGGAGTCCTCGACTGGGTCGCAAAGCTACGACTACTCGAGGGTTACCGCACTCGCGATGGACTCACCTGGGACTCACCCGCATTGCAGCTCATCGATCTTCAGTACTCCGATATTCGAGCCGACAAGGGTCTGGCTCGTCGGCTTGAGGAACGAGGCCGTCTCGCGCGATTGTTCAGCGATGACGAGGTTGCTTCCGCGGAGTTGAGTCCGCCCGAGTCGACACGCGCCTATTTCCGTGGTGAATGCATGCGTCGCTTCCCGGAGTCCGTGGTAGCTGCATCATGGGATTCCTTGGTGTTCGACGTGCCCGGACACGAAAGTCTCGTCCGCGTGCCGACCCTCGACCCGCTGCGCGGGACTCGGGCACATGTCGGTTCACTTCTCGACGGCGATCCTTCACTGACGGTGCTTCTCGAGGCGCTTTCGGCCGACGAGGGCTAGCCTGGAGCCATGCCCCAACAACAGCACAGCAGCGGCTCTTCACGTGACAATCGCGACGACGACTCGGCTGTTCCCGCATCGGCCGCACCACACGTGTCCGTGTCCGGTGTCGATGATCTCCTCGATGAAATCGACAGCCTGCTGGAGGACAACGCCGAGGCATTCGTGAAGTCCTTTGTCCAAAAGGGCGGACAGTGATCACCGCTCGACGTCACGCGAACTGACGATGAAGCGTCGAATATTCGGGCTTGAGACTGAGTACGGAATCACGTGTTCCTTCAAGGGGCAACGGCGTCTGAGTCCTGATGAAGTAGCGCGCTACCTCTTTCGCAGCGTGGTCAGTCGCGGCGGTAGCAGCAACATGTTCTTGGCAAATGGTGGACGCCTGTATCTCGATGTCGGAAGCCACCCGGAGTATGCGACGGCCGAGTGTGACTCCATGCGTGAACTCATTGCGCAGGATGAAGCGGGCAAGGTGATGATTCAGGACTTGGCAGATCTCGCCGAGACTCGACTGCATGAAGAGGGTGTTGAGGGTGATATCTACCTGTTCCGGAACAACACTGACTCGGCAGGCAATAGCTACGGGTGTCACGAGAATTATCTCGTCGATCGCGTCGGTGACTTCGTCGCTTTGACCGAGCAGTTCATTCCCTTCTTGGTGTCTCGGCAGTTGCTTACAGGCGCGGGGAAAGTTCTCCCGCAACCTGAGGGCGCGACCTACTGCCTGAGCCAGCGAGCCGATCACATGTGGGAGGGACTTGCCAGCTCCACCACTCGCTCACGTCCGATTATCAACACCCGTGACGAGCCACATGCCGACGCCGACAGGTACCGCCGCCTCCACGTCATCGTCGGAGACTCAAATATGAGCCAGGTGACCACGCGCTTGAAAGTGGGAATGGGTCACCTCATGCTCTCCGCTCTTGAATCAGGCGTCTCGACTGCGGATCTCGCTCTTGAGAACCCGATCAAGGCGATCCGAGCGATCAGTCATGACATCACCGGCCGTACTCCTGTTGCCCTCGCAGACGGACGACGAATGACCGCCCTCGAATTGCAGGGGGAGTACCTCCGACGTGCGACGGCGTGGCTCGCCACGAGTGACGAAGTCGACGACCTTGACCATGCGTGGACTTTGGAGCTGTGGATGCGCGCGCTTTCAGCCATCGAGTCTGGCGAACTGAGCGCGGTCGAGACAGAACTCGACTGGGTGATCAAACTTCGGCTGCTGAACCGCTACCTGAGCGGTCAGGGCCTCGACTGGGATTCGCCGCGTATTGCCCAGCTTGATCTCGCCTTCCACGACATCAAGTCGGATCGCGGAATCTTTCCGGTGCTGGAAAAGCGCGGTCTTGCGGCCCGAATCATCACCAATCAGGAGATTGTCTCGGCGGTTGAGACACCACCGCAGACCACCCGAGCAAGGCTGCGTGGTGACTTCGTGGGTGCCGCTACTGAGCATGGGCGCGACTTCACTGTCGATTGGGCGCACATGAAGATCAACGATCTGCAGTCTCAGACAGTGATGTGCTCAGATCCGTTTGTCAGCGTCGACGAGCGTGTCGAGCGGCTGATCGCCGAACTCTGACAGCGCCCTAGGTAGGCTCACGGGGTGAAGAAATCGCTGATTGCCCTCGTGCTGCTGCCCATCCTCGCCCTGAGTGCTTGCTCGGGCTCTTCTGGCTCCTCCTCGTCCGGCGGGGTTACTTCCGGTGCCGGAATGACTTCGGACTGCGCGGTTCAGGCGCCCCCGACACCTGTGAGCAGCATCCCTGATGGGCCGACCCTCGATGGTGTCACCGTGATTGCCGACGGAACCAAGGCGCCACTCGTGACGGTGGCCGATGGAGCTGCACCGGTGACCGAACTGGGCAGCCTGGAGATCGCTCCCGGTGACGGAACCGCAGCCAAGGCAGGCGACACCCTCACCGTCGACTACTGCGGCATCGGGCTGTCGACCCAGACACTCTTTGACTCCTCCTGGGTCCGCGGCGAGCCCGCGACCTTCCCGCTCGATGGCCTCATCCAGGGCTGGGTTCAGGGCCTTCCTGGCATGAAGGTCGGCGAAACCCGACTGCTCGTGATCCCCGGTGCACTGGGCTATGGCCCCAACCCGCCGCAGGGTTCAGGTATCGAGCCTGATGAGACCCTCGTCTTCGTCATCACCCTCAAGGACGTTGTCGCGTCCTGATTGTCTGCTTAATCCGAACGAATCCACAAGGAGCGTCATGAGCACCAAGCCCGAGATTGAATTCATTGAAGGTCCGGCCCCGACCGAGCTCGTCATCACCGACATCGTCGTGGGCGATGGCGCGGAGGCTGTAGCTGGTGCACGCGTCGACGTGCACTATGTCGGAGTCGACTTCGAGACCGGCGAGCAGTTCGATTCCTCCTGGGACCGCGGCGAGTCCATCACCTTCCCGCTCGCTGGTCTCATCGCAGGGTGGCAGGACGGCATCCCGGGTATGCGTGTTGGCGGTCGACGCCAGCTCGTGATTCCGCCCGCACTTGCCTATGGCGAGGCAGGCAGCGGACATCGTCTTTCGGGACGCACCCTCGTCTTCGTTATCGACCTGCTGAACGTCGGGTAGTAATCATCGATGGCGGCGCCGCGCATTGACCGCACTGAGCGGCTGCTGAACCTGGTATTCGCCCTCATGGGCTCAGGTCAGCCTGTCTCTCGTGCGGCAATCGCGGCGTCCATCCCCGGCTACGACCCGGCCGCAGGCCAAGCGGCATTTGAGCGCATGTTCGAGCGTGACAAGGACGAACTACGGAGTCTGGGCATCCCGATTCGCACGGTGCTCGACGTCAATGGCGATGTCGCCGGTTACACGATTGATCGTGATGATTACGCGCTGCCGGACATTCATTTCACGGCAGCCGAGCGTTCAGTGCTCTCACTCGCGGCATCGGCGTGGCAGAACGCGCTTTTGAGATCGAGTGCCTCATCTGGGCTACGCAAGCTCGAGACGGACTCCGAGATTCCCGCAAGCGATGGAATTGCCCCCGGCTTCGTCGCCCGCATCAGCGCAGGTGATACGTCGATGCTTCCGCTACTGGGGTTTTTACGTGCTCGAGTCTCAGTGGTGTTCGACTACCAAGCGCCGCAAGCGGAATCCCCGAGCTCACGCCATGTTGATCCCTGGGGGCTCATTGCCCAAGATGGCGGCTGGTATTTAGTGGGCTTTGATCGTGACCGAGGTGATACTCGCGCATTCCGCCTCTCGCGAATGAAGAGCGAACCGCGTGCCGAGGGTCTCCTCGAGAATCCGGCGCCTGTAGGTACTGATCTGCGGATGCTCATTGATCCCGCGGCTCGCTCTACCGATCGAGTGGAAGCTCGACTTCGCGTGCAGGCGAATGCCGGAGCAGGTGTGCGGAGAATGTCAGATGATCAGCTACCTCATGATGTGGCAGGTGAGGTAAACGTCAGCGCTCCCGATGCTCAAGCAATTCTTTCCGCCGCGCTGTTCGCCGGTGATGGGGTCGAAGTACTCGAGCCAGCTGAACTTCGTGACGAATTTTTACGCTCCCTTCTCCGTATTCGAGATATGCATGCGGAGGCTCACTCGTGAGTGCGAGCACCTCTGCCGAGCGATTGTCACGGATGCTCTCCTTGGTTCCGTGGCTGCTTGCACATGACGGAGTGACCATTGATGAGACGGCCGAGCATTTTGGCATTTCGCCTGAGCAGCTTGAGAAAGATCTTTGGCTGCTCATCGTGTGCGGCCTTCCCGGATACGGCCCCGATCAACTGGTCGATATCGACTTTTGGGATGACGGACGAATCCATGTTCTCGACGCGCAGACTCTCGACCGTCCACTTCGACTCGGCGTTGACGAGGCCATGACCTTGCTCCTGGGTCTGCGCATGCTTGAGCAGGTGCCTGGCGTTCATGATCGCTCGGCGATCATCTCGGCAGCAGTAAAGCTCACGGAGGCCGTTGACCTTCCGGCGGGTGAAGGTGACGTTTCCTCCGAGCCACGAGTGAGCAAGGAGATCGCCGCAGCGATAGCCACGTCGATCAATCTCGGCGCTGATCTGTCGATCACCTACGCGTCGGGCACGAACGACCAAGTCACTGAGCGCCGGGTATCGCCCGAGCAGATCGTCCTGGCCGACGGTCGCGCCTATCTCGAAGCCTACTGCCACCTCGCCGGGGCCAAGCGCACGTTCCGCATCGACCGCATCATGCAGGTGAGCGCTGCGGTGGGCGATACCCACGAGGCCGAAGCGGCTGCCACCGCCTCGTCCACGAGCGCAGCTGTGCTCGCGGTAGCCGGAGGCTCCGCCTGGATCATCGACGTCCTGGGGGCGGAACCCCTGGGGCTGACCGAGGACGGCCGCCAGCAGGTGCGTCTGGAGTATGCCGACCCTCGCTGGCTGGTCCGGCTCGTGCTGAGCCGTGGCGGCCAGGTTGAGGTCCTTGAGCCCGCCTCGCTGAGAGCAGGCGTCACAGATGCAGCCGCAGCCGCGCTGAGGGCGTACGCTGAGGCCTAGTCGTTCGATGAGGAGAGGTCGCCCATGTTCAGTCAGCTTCGAGGCTGGGAACTGCCCGCCATCGCTCTCATTGCGTTGCTGCTCTTCGGCGGAAAGAAGCTTCCTGAGGCCGCCCGCGGACTTGGCCGCTCTCTGCGCATTCTCAAGGCCGAGACCAGGGGCCTGAACACCGACGAGTCCAATGACGCACCGGCTGCTACGAGCACCGACGCACCGGCGAAGCCGGCTGAGGCTCCGGTCGACCGCACCGAGGCCTAGGCCTCCTTGTCTCGAGGTAATCCCACTGCGGCGATGCCGCTGACGGGGCATCTGCGCGAACTGCGCTCACGACTGGTCAAATCGGCCATCGCGATTGCACTGGGCATGATCCTTGGCTGGATCTACTACGACCGAATCTTCGCCTGGCTGAGCGCACCCTTCAATAGTGTGATCGCCGAAGCGCGAGCACAGGGGCGCCTGGTGACCCTTGCGCTAACCGGTGTTGCGGATCCGTTCGTTCTCCAGTTGCAGATCGCTGCGGTGGCCGGCCTTGTGATCAGTTCACCGATCTGGCTGTATCAGCTATGGCGCTTCATTACCCCGGGACTGCATCGTCACGAGAAGCGCTGGGCAATCGCTTTTGTTGCCGTGGCAGTGCCCCTATTCTCAGCCGGAGTGCTTCTTGCCTACAAGGTGCTTCCTTACGGACTTCAGATCCTCTTCGGATTCACCCCAGAAAATGTCGAAAACATCGTCTCGGTTGACAAGTACCTGAGCTTTTTTATCCGGATGATCCTGATCTTCGGTGCGGGCTTCTTGATCCCGTTGATTCTGGTCGCACTCAATTTCGCCGGCATTCTGACGGGGCGCAAACTGCTGTCCTGGTGGCGCTGGATCATCTTCATCACCTTCCTCTTCGCGGCAGTTGCCACGCCCACGGGTGATCCCATCAATCTCTGCCTTCTTGCTGTGCCGATCCTTGTTCTACTTGCGCTAGCAGTTGTCGTCTGCCTCATTAACGATCGCCGTAGACGTGGGCGCCGCAAGGCGGCGGGTGAAGTCGATTATGAAGAGCTCGATGATGACGAGATCTCACCTCTGCCGCCCTCGACTTCTGTCGACTAGCGTTCATGAGTCTGATGCGCGTGGGGGAGGGCCGGCATAGGAGTCGGCCAATAGTCTGATCACATGCCATCGCCCGCAGAACGCTATGCCGCAGCGAAGGCCCGCCAGTCCGAGCGCGGAAGCATCCTCGCCTCATTCACCGAGGCCTATCCGTTTGGCCTTGATGGCTTCCAGGTCGAGGCGTGCAAGGCCCTCGAGGCTGGCCGGAGCGTTCTCGTAGCAGCACCGACCGGGGCCGGGAAGACGGTTGTGGGCGAATTCGCGATCGAGCTGGCCCTCGCAGCCGGGCGTAAGTGCTTCTACACCACTCCGATCAAGGCCCTGTCCAATCAGAAGTTCCATGACCTGGTCGACCGTCATGGACCTGAACGAATCGGGCTTCTCACGGGTGACACCAGCGTCAATAGCGAGGCTCCGATCGTGGTGATGACCACCGAGGTGCTCCGCAACATGCTCTACGCCGAGAGCAGCACTTTGAACGATCTGAGTTACGTCGTCATGGACGAAGTGCACTACCTCGCTGATCGCTTCCGCGGTGCAGTCTGGGAGGAAGTGATCATCCACCTTCCGGCCACCGTGACGGTGGCAGCGCTGTCGGCCACGGTCAGCAACGCCGAGGAGTTCGGGGCCTGGCTCGAGGCTGTGCGTGGCGATACCGCGATCATCGTGGAGGAGCACCGCCCGGTACCTCTATGGCAGCACGTGGTGGCCGGACATCGGATGTATGACCTCTTCGTCGACGACGAGCAAACAATCGTGAACCCCGAGCTCACCCGTATCGCTCGGGAGGAGACTCAGAAGGCCAAGCTCGGCAAGGGTCGTGGAGGGAATCGCCAGCGAGGTGCTCACATTCCCTGGCGCACCGATGTCATCGAGCGACTCGAACAAGCTGAGTTGCTGCCGGCGATCTACTTCCTGTTCAGCCGTAAGGGCTGTGATGATGCCGTGGGCCAGTGCCTTGCCGCAGGTCTGCGTCTCGTGCGTCGTGATGATCAGACTCGGATTCGGGAAATCGTGCTGGAGATGACTCGCTCGTTACCGGACGAGGATCTCGATGCTCTTGGCTTCAACGAGTGGATCGATGGCCTGGAGCGCGGAATTGCCGCACATCATGCGGGCATGCTGCCGGTGTTCAAGGAAGTCGTGGAACACCTTTTCCAAGAGGGCCTGCTCAAGGTGGTGTTCGCGACCGAGACTCTCGCACTCGGCATCAACATGCCGGCTCGAAGCGTGGTGCTCGAGAAGCTGGTTAAGTGGAATGGTGAGACTCACGTAGATCTCACACCCGGCGAGTACACGCAGCTCACCGGTCGCGCCGGTCGTCGCGGGATCGACGTCGAAGGTCACGCAGTAGTTCTCTGGCACCAGGGCATTGATCCGGTAAATCTTGCAGGCCTTGCGTCAACGCGCACCTATCCGCTTCGTTCGTCATTCCAACCGTCGTACAACATGGCGGTAAATCTCGTGTCACGCATGGGCTACCGACCCGCGCGCGAGGTTCTGGAGACCTCATTCGCTCAGTTCCAGGCTGACCGATCGGTGGTCGGGCTTGCTACCCAGCTGCGCAAGGTCGAGGACGCCATGCAGGGCTACCGCGATTCCATGACCTGTCACCTCGGTGACTTCGAGGAATACGCAAGGCTGCGCGACCGCCTATCACAGCGCGAGAAGACCATGACCCGTGATGCAAGTGCTCGCAGGCGCGATGCGGCTTTGGAATCACTTCGAAAGCTCAAGCCTGGTGACGTGATTTCGGTGCCGGGTGGGCGTCGTGCCGGACTCGTACTTGTTCTAGATCCGGGTATGCGGCATGCCACCGACGAGCCTCGACCGATGGTGCTGACCCTCGAACGACAGGTGCGCCGGATCTCGAGCGTAGAGATCACCTCGCCGGTTGAATCGATCATGCAACTTAAGGTCCCCAAAAATTTCAACGCGCGTAATGCGCAAGCGCGGCGTGAGCTTGCTCAGGTGCTGGCCAATGCCACGCGCGATCTTCCCCCGGGAGAGCGCCATCGCAAGGCGGGTGCGGGCGAGGACGCGGAGATCACCGAACTTCGCGCCGAGCTTCGGCAGCATCCATGTCATGGCTGTGATGACCGTGAAGCCCACGCGCGTTGGGCTGAGCGACTTATGCGTGCCCACCGAGAAGTGATCGACCTCGAGCAACGCATCAATGGCCGCACGAACACCGTGGCTCGCCGATTCGATCGTGTCTGCGACGTTCTTACTGAGCTCGGTTATCTCGAAGGCAAAGGTGACCAGATGAAGGTCACTGAAGCTGCGGCTGTCCTGAGCCGCCTCTACTCGGAATCCGATCTCCTCGCCGCGCAGTGCATCCGTGATGGCATTTGGGGTGAACTCGAACCTGCCGACCTGGCTGGAGTTGCCTCAGCCGTCGTGTTCGAGTCTCGCAAGCTTGATGAGGATGAGCCTGTTGCGCTTCCGCGTGGAGTCGCGGGTTCAACGATCTCCACGATGCTGCGCATCTGGGAAGGCCTGCACGAGGTGGAGCGCACGCATCACCTGAGTATCACTCGCAAACCAGACCCGGGGTTTGCGGTCGTCATGCAACGCTGGGCGTCAGGCACAAGCTTGCAGACATTGCTGCTCTCGACGGATATCACTGCAGGTGACTTTGTGCGCTGGACTAGGCAGACCATTGATCTTCTCGGTCAGATTGCCCAAGCCACATCACGCGATGATCCCTTGCACGATCGCGCAATGATTGCCGCGGACTTGCTCAATAGGGGAGTCGTGTCGTACTCGTCGCAGCTCTAGACGAGCTGAATGCTCAGCTGCTTGGCCAGATCGGCAAACTGTCGCTCGACACCCCAGTCGGCCAGCACGGCATCAAGCTCATGTCGATTCTTGGGCGCTGCAGGCAAAGAGGTGCTGGAACTTTGCACGGGAGCATCAAGGGCAGCTGTCGACACGAGACGTGCCATCCGTGCTTGGTCAGCATGCTCGACGAGTAATCCTGCAATTCGCGGTGTCAAGGGCTTCACATGAGTTCCCGAGTTGGCGGCCTCGAGTACTGCATCAAGAGTCCCGAATTGCGCGATCAGCGCTGAGGCAGTCTTCGGCCCGATGCCAGGGATGCCAGGGATGCCGTCGGAAGCATCACCACGAAGTGCTGCGAAGTCGACATAGGCACTCGGGTGCACTCCAAACCGTTCGAGAGCGAGCTCGGGGGTCAGGAGTGGCCATTTCTCCATGCCTCCATTCACTGTGAGGAGAACACCGACGCGGTCGCTCACGAGCTGCACCATGTCGCGGTCGCCGGTGACAACCGTGACAGGACCCTTATGTGCAGTGGCAAGCGTCGCGATGATGTCGTCGGCCTCGTAGCCCACCGCACCAGGACGTGCGATGCCCGCAGCATCCAGGATGCGCGCCAGGGCATCGATCTGGGGGGAGAGGGTGTCGGGAACCTCTTCGGCTCCTTCCGACTCGTCCGCCACGCGGTGAGTCTTGTACGAGGGCAGGGCATCGACACGCCATTGCGGACGCCAATCGTCATCCCAGCAAGCGGCTAGACCGGTGGGTACGAGTTGACGGCACATCTTGGTCAAGCTGGACAGGAATCCCCGCAGCATGTTGTTCGGATGGCCATCGGGCGCCGTGAGCGACTCCGGCATCGCGTAATAGGCGCGGTAATAGAGCGAGGCGGTATCGAGCAGTACAAGCACGATTCATCATCCCACGGCTAGGCTGAGGGAGTGGGTTTCGAGACGAGATTGCTGGCGGCGACTTCATCCCTGCGCAATGCCGGTATCGATGCACTTCTGATCACTCCGGGAGCCGACCTCCGCTATCTGGTGGGCTACGACGCCAAGCCGCTCGAGCGGCTTACCTGCCTCGTGGTTCCGGCCCATTCTGCTCCGATCATGGTCGTGCCGGCACTTGAGGAACTTGCCGCCACAGCTTCGCCATTGGCTGACCTGGGGCTGGAGATGCTCACCTGGGGTGAGACAGACGACCCCATTGCACTCGTGGCAGAGCGACTCGCCTCCGTGCAGGTGGTGGCCCTCGACGATCACATGTGGGCAGAGAAGGTCCTGCGCTTTCGATCGGCGATGCCCCGTGCCGAACAAGTACCAGCAGGCTCGATTCTTGGGCCGCTTCGAATCCGCAAAGACTCTGAGGAGATCTCCTCGCTCGTCGCGGCAGGAGCCGCCATTGACTCCGTGCACGAGCGAGTCAGCGAGATTCTTCGACCCGGGCGAACTGAACGCGAGGTTGGTCGCGATATTCACGATGCGATCTTGGAAGCAGGTCACGCCCACGTAGATTTCGTGATCGTCGCAAGCGGCCCCAATGGTGCCAGCCCCCATCACGATGTCTCCGATCGAGTTATCCGCGAGGGCGACGCGGTTGTGATCGATATCGGCGGCACCATGCCTGACGGCTACTGCAGCGATAGCACTCGTACCTATGCGGTCGGTGAGCCGGATCCCGACTTCTTGCGCATGTACGCGATCTTGCACGAGGCGCAGAAGGCTGCAGTCGAAAGCGTGAAGCCAGGAATCACCTGCGAGGAAGTTGACGCTGTCGCCCGTGATCTGATGACTGAAGCGGGTATCGGTGAATTGTTCATTCACCGGATTGGTCATGGCATTGGTTTGCAATCTCATGAGGAGCCGTACCTTGTCTCGGGCAATGCGCTCGCACTTGAACCTGGAATGGCATTTAGTATCGAGCCCGGTTTCTATCTTGAAGGGCGCTTCGGCGCACGCATCGAGGACATCGTGATCTGCACCGACGAGGGTGTGCAGTCGGTCAACAATCGCCCGCATCACCTGCAGATCATCGGCTGACGGTCGCGTCGATGGCGCACCTGCTGCGAGGTGGGCGAATCCTGTTTCCGGGTTCGCGTGCTCTTTCTGCACTCTTGATTGATGAGGGCCGAATCGCCTGGATCGGCAACGACGACGAAGCAAGCCGACTCTCGCTAGGAGGAGTCACGCTCACTGAACTTGACGGTGCACTTCTGACTCCGGGCTTTGTCGATGCCCATGTTCATGCCACCAGTACGGGGATGACACTGCTCGGGCTCGATCTCTCGCGCTCTCACTCCGCTGACGAGCTCCTTGACGCGGTGGCGCATGAAGCGGCAAGTGGTTCGTACTCCATCATTCTCGGCCATGGCTGGGATGAATCGTCCTGGTCTGACCGAAGGCTTCCCTCGGCTCGGGAGTTGGATCAGGCATCTGCTGGGGCTCGCGTGTACTTGACCCGTGTTGACGTGCATTCGGCGCTCGTCTCGTCAGCGTTGATGGATGCTGTGCCTGAGTGCCGAGGACTCCGAGGTTTCGATGAATCGGGGTGGGTGACCCAGGAGGCCCACCATGTTCTTCGCGAACTCGCCCTCGGCCAGATCGACGAAGTCACTAGACGTCAAGCACATGAGGCGTTTCTTGATGCGGCGGCGCAACGCGGAATCGTCAGCGTTCATGAAATGGCAGGTCCGGTAATCAGCAGCGAGAGCGATTGCGAACAGCTGATGAAGAGATCCGTCGAACGTGGTGGAACACAGGTCGTCGCCTACTGGGGTCAACTCGCGCAGCAGGGTGGAATCGACGTCGCACGCGCGCTGGGTGTGCAAGGAACCGGAGGCGACCTCTTTGTAGATGGATCGCTCGGCTCCCACACGGCCTGCCTACATGACGCATATGCAGATGCTCCCGACACTAGCGGTCGAGAGTTCATCGATGCCAAAGAGCTGATTGCTCACGTTGACATGTGCGTACGCGCCGGCATGCAGACCGGATTCCATGCCATAGGTGACGCTGCTACCGATGCGGTCATTGATGCATACTCCACAGCAGCTTTTGCGCACGGGAACGAAGTGTTCAGACGACAGCGGCACCGAATTGAGCACGCCGAGTCACTGAGTGCAGCGAGTGTCGAGGCCTGCTTTGAGTTGGGAATCATCGCGAGCATGCAGCCGGTGTTCGACACGCGCTGGGGTGGAGAGTTGGGGATGTATGCCCAGCGGCTTGGTCGAGATCGTGCCGCGCTGCTGAACCCGATCGGCGACCTATGTCGACAAGGAGTCAGCGTTGCCTTCGGCTCTGACTCACCGGTGACCCCACTCGACCCGTGGGGCGCGGTTCATGCGGCCATGAATCACCACACGTCGTCACAACGCATTGATCTCACCTCTGCAATAGAAGCTCATACTCGCTCAGGCTGGCATGCTGCAGGTGTGGACGACGCGGGCACACTGGCTGTGGGGATGGCAGCACATCTGGCGATATGGGCCGTGACAGACGAGAACGGCATTCCGCCTGTGGGTGCTCAAGCCATTCGCACCGTTCGCAGTGGCGTGATCATTCACGACTCTGGACAACTCTTGGATTCCAGATGCTGAACCGGTGGTGGTCGCGCCTTCTCATGGCAGCTGCATCCGGAGCCGCACTTGCTGCCGCTTTCGCGCCGCTGAGCTGGTGGCCAGCAGCGATTCTTGGCGTGGCCCTGATGACACGTGCGTGTTGGCGGGCGACAGCGTGGCAGGGCCTAGCCGCCGGCGGGGTTTCTGGAGCAGTCTTCTTCGCCTTGCTCATGCCCTGGCTGAGAGTGATCGGTGATGAGGCATGGGTTGGCCTCTCGCTGTATTGCGGTGCCTGGATCGCGTTGGTCGGTTTGGGTACAGCCCTCGTGACGCGTCTGCGTTGGTGGCCAATTGCGGTGCCGCTTCTTTGGGTACTCGAAGAGGCACTCCGCGATCGAATTCCGTGGGGTGGCTACCCGTGGGGGAGGCTTGCGTTCTCTCAGGCCGAGGCGCCGTATGCGTGGATCAGTCGAATAGGCGGCCTACCCTTGCTGACATTTTGGGTTGCAGCGCTCGCAACGTTGCTACTTGCCGCTGTACTTGAACTGCGGCGCAACCGGCGCGCGAGTGTGCTCGCTCTCGTGGTTCTCCTCGTGCTTGTCGTGGTGGGTCGAGGCTTTGCGCTTTACGAACCCAAGCCACAGGGGAGTGCTGTTGTTGCCGTAGTACAGGGCGGTACTCCTCAGATGGGCATGGGTGCCATGGACGTGCGTCGTCAGGTACTCGACAATCACGTGAATCAGACCCTTGCTCTGGCGGAGGATGTAGCCGCGGGCAAGACGCGGCAGCCGCAGTTAGTGATCTGGCCAGAGAATTCCAGTGACCTGGATCCCTTCACTGATGCATCGGCAGCGGCGGAGATCCAGAAGGCAGCTGACGCCGTCAACGCACCAATACTTGTC
>CANFQC010000038.1 GCA_947449035.1 Actinomycetota bacterium | reverse complement strand
ATGGCACGCAAGCCAATGCCATCGCGCAGGTAGTCCATCTCGTACAGGTGCTCGCGCCACTTGCGATCGAGCACGGAGAGGATCACGCGGCGCTCGAGCTCGCGGGTGACGTCGTCACCGAGAGCCTCCTCGCGCATGTCGTACGCGTACTGAGCGTCTTCCTTGAGTTCGGCTACCAGGTAGTCAGCGCTCAACCCGGAGCGATCGCCACCTGCAGCCTCTTCGAGTTCGGCGATGGTGACCGTGACGGGGTAGAGCTGATTGAGGGCTGCCCACAGGCCATCGAGATCCCAGTCCTCGGGGTAACCCTCGGCGGTGGCCGCACGCACGTAGCTGACCACGGTGTCGCTGATGAACTCGCGCACCTGCTCTTCGATGTCTTCGCCCTCAAGTACGCGGCGGCGCTCGTCGTAGATGACCAAGCGCTGACGGTTGAGCACATCGTCGTACTTCAGGACGTCCTTGCGGATCTCGAAGTTCTGCGACTCGACCTGTGACTGAGCAGAGCGGATGGCGTTGGAGACCATCTTCGCCTCGATCGGCACATCGTCAGGAACGTTGAAGCGGCGCAGGAAGGCATCGACCATGTCTGCCTTGAACAGGCGCATGAGGTCGTCTTCGAGTGAGAGGTAGAACTGGGTCTCGCCCGGATCACCTTGACGACCGGAGCGGCCACGCAACTGGTTATCGATACGGCGCGACTCATGGCGTTCGGTTGCCAGCACGTACAGACCGCCGAGACCGACGACCTCCTCGTGCTCGGCAGCCACTGACGACTTTGCCTTCTCAAGCGCAGCCGGCCAGGCGGCCTCATAGGCCTCAGGATCCTCAATCGGGGAAAGGCCCTGCTGCGCGAGGGCTGCAGCCGCCATCGCCTCGGAGTTGCCGCCCAGCATGATGTCGGTGCCTCGGCCGGCCATGTTGGTGGCCACGGTAACTGCGCCCTTGCGGCCTGCCTGAGCGACGATCGCAGCTTCGCGGTCATTGGCCTTGGCGTTGAGGACCTCATGCGGGACACCGCTTTGACGGAGCAGCTTCGACAGGTGCTCGGACTTCTCGACGCTGGTCGTACCAACCAACACAGGCTGGCCCTTCGCGTGCCGCTCGACGATGTCGGCGATCACCGCGTTGTACTTCGCTGCTTCGATTCGGTAGATGAGATCGGAGTTGTCGAGGCGCTGCATCGGACGGTTGGTCGGAATCGGCACGACACCGAGGTTGTAGATCTGGTTGAACTCCGCGGCCTCGGTCATGGCCGTGCCGGTCATCCCGGAGAGCTTCCCGTACAGGCGGAAGAAGTTCTGCAGCGTGATCGTGGCGAGAGTTTGGTTCTCGGCCTTGATCTCGACGCCTTCCTTCGCCTCGATGGCCTGGTGCAAGCCTTCGTTGTAACGACGGCCGGCAAGGATGCGACCGGTGTGCTCGTCGACGATCAGGATCTCGCCGTCGATGATGACGTAATCGCGATCCTTCTTGAAGAGTTCCTTGGCGCGAATCGCGCTGTTCAGGAATCCGACGAGCGGGGTGTTGACGGTGTCATAGAGATTGTCGATGCCGAGTTGATCTTCGACCTTGTCGATGGCGGCTTCGAGAACGCCGACGGTCTTCTTCTTCTCGTCAACCTCGTAGTCCTCATCGCGCTTGAGCATGCTCACAATGCGGGCGAACTCGGCGTACCAGTCATTAGCCTGATCGGCCGGACCGCTGATGATGAGCGGGGTGCGGGCCTCGTCAATGAGGATCGAGTCGACCTCGTCGACGACGGCGAAGTTGTGGCCGCGCTGCACGAGCTCATCGCGGCTCCATGCCATGTTGTCGCGCAAGTAGTCGAAGCCGAATTCATTGTTCGTGCCGTAGGTGATGTCGGCGTCATAGGCCACGCGGCGCTCGGCCGGGGTCATGTTCGAGAGGATCACTCCGACGGAGAGTCCGAGGAATCGATGGACACGGCCCATCCATTCAGAGTCTCGTGCTGCCAGGTAATCGTTGACGGTAACGACGTGCACGCCCTTGCCGGAGATCGCGTTCAGGTATGAAGGAAGTGTGGCCACAAGGGTCTTGCCCTCACCGGTGCGCATCTCGGCGATGTTTCCGAGGTGAAGTGCGGCGCCGCCCATGATCTGAACGTCGTAGTGACGCTGGCCGAGGGTGCGGCGTGATGCCTCTCGCACGGTGGCGAAGGCCTCGGGCATGAGGTCGTCGAGCGACTCGCCGCCCTCATAGCGCTTCTTGTACTCGTCGGTCAGGGCACGCAGCTCTTCGTCGGTCAGGCTCGTGTACTCCGACTCCAGCGAGTTGACGGCATTCTTGATGGCCTCGAGCTTGCGCAGGGTCTTGCCCTCGCCCGCGCGGAGGATCTTGTCGAACATGCCCACGGTGTTGAGCCCTTTCAGGTGGCGTACCCGGCGAAGTGACTCACGACACGTGCGGGCCGGGCCTCACTCGGCCCTGCCCCATCGTAGTTGGTCATGCCAGACTGCCGAAGTGCCGCCTGAGACCCCGCCCATCCTCAGCGACGGCCGCGTGACCCTGCGGCCGCCGGCCTCCTCGGATGCCTTCGATATCGCCGAGGGCTGCCAAGATCCCGAAATCATGCGCTGGACCACCGTGCCCAGCCCCTATGACATCTCTGATGCCCGCACGTTCCTCAATGACCGCCTCACCCCCACCCAGTGGTGGCGAAACCCGACCTGGGTCATTACCGAGGCCGACAACCGCTGGATCGGCACAGTTGACCTGCGCCCCGATGGCCAGGGGGCGGCCGAGATCGGCTACATGATCGCCCCTGGGCACCGTGGCCGCGGGGTGGGCACCGCCGCCATCCGCTTGGCCTGCACCTGGGCTTTGAGCCAGTGGGGCCTGCAGGTAATCACCTGGAAGGCGTTCACGGGCAATGTCGGTTCGCGGGCACTCGCCCAGCGGGTGGGCTTCCGAATTCACTCTGAGACCCTCCGACTGGGCCTTGCCCATAGAGGTCAGCGGGTCGACAGTTGGTACGGCGAGCTCCTTGCCACCGACCTGACTTCCCCTCACTCATCTGCGCTTTCCAGCAGGGCGAAGGCTCCAGCTGTCGCCTTGACCCGCCGCGAACAGCAGGTGCTCAACCTCATCGCAGCGGGCGAGCCCAATCGGGCGATTGCCCAGTCACTGGGCATCAGTGAAAACACCGTGAAGAACCACGTCCGCGCACTCCTCGAGAAGCTCCACGCTCGTTCGCGGACCGATGCCGTCGTGCGCGGGGTGAGTCTCGGACTCACGCAGCTTCCGCACTGATATCCCCAAGCCGCCGAGGCGTCCACCGGCTTGCCTGATGTCACGCGCCCTCCACCGGCGAGGGTCACGCTCAGCAGATGTTCGACTGGCGCGCTCTGCGCACGGATCTCGCCGACCTTGTCCTCGCTCGTTCCTGCGCCGGCTGCGAGGCACCAGGCAACGTGCTGTGCGCGATCTGCTGGGCATACCTCACGCGCGGAGTCCATGCGCGCGAACTTTCCGACGGCGCCGTAGCGCACGCGAGCACCAACTATCTCGGCATCGGAAAGAGTGTTGTGATTGCGCACAAGGAGCATGGCTGGCATGCACTCACCCCGATGCTCGGCGCCTTGCTCGCCAGAGCCGTGACCAGTGTGACCGCCGAAACCGTGACCCTCGTTCCCGTTCCTCCGCACGTGAATGCTCTGGCTCGACGTGGAACTGATCCGCTTGCCGACATCGTGACCGAAGCAACTCGGGCGCTGCGTGCGATCGGCCAGTCCGCCTCATCTGCGTCTTTACTTTTGCGCACCAGAGACTCAGGTGCGATGAAACTGCTGGGACGCGAACAGCGGCGCCTTGCCATCGAGTCTTCCTTCGCATTGACCGATCGCCCGATGTGCATTCGCGGACAAATAGTGGTCGTCGATGACGTCATCACCACCGGTATCACTGTCACCGAAGTTCGACGTACTCTCGAACGCGCTGGGTGGCAGGTTGCGGGAATTGCTGCGGTTGCAACCACTCCGATGCGCGGCTCCCGCCGCTAGTTCGGATACGTCGGAGAAACACCACTTGTACGAGACAGCCACGCACCGCCGAGTACTTGGAAGATCTTGCCCTCGGAGTTACCCATGAGGTTCGGCTGGCCAGGGGCTGCCGCGACGCTCACTGCACCTGCGACACCACCTTCATCGGCAACAGAGCCGTCGGCAATGTTCACTTCGAAGGCCTGCAACTCCGCTCCTCCGGTGCTTCCGAGTACGAGAAGCCGGTCAGCTCCCTGCCAGGCGACATCCACGACCTCGGTTAACTGCTTCTCGACCCGGATGGGCTCAGATACAGCCAGATCAGCACTCGTCGTGGGGCCACCACTTGTGACTCGAGCAAGAAGGAGACGCGTGCGTGCGCCGGTGCGGACAATCAGTGCTGCACGCGTGCCATCGCGCGAGGGCACGGCCTCCAGGATGAATGACCGCTTCGGAAGCCCTTCGGCCGTGATCGGAGCGACGACTCCCCGTTCATCAACTGCCACGAGGCCTGTTCCCGAGACAACGACCCACAGGGAGCCATTGGGGCCAAAGGCGGGTGAGCTGGGGGCGCCGGTGAGCGTGATGCGTTGACGAGGCGCCCTCGAGCTGAGCGGCACGGTGATGAGATTGCCCTTGCTATCAATTCCGGCGAGCTTCGTGCTGTCACCGGAGACAGCGATATCGAGGAAATCAGTCACCCCAGCCGCGCCTGGCACGGGCGTAGTTATTTCATCGGCAAGTGCCACGACGCCTGCCGTCTGCGCCGCATAGCCAGTGGTCCCGGCAGGCATGGCATTCGGATTCACCTCTGGCCAGGCATCACGGGGCTGTGGTGATGCAACGTCGGGCACCAGGAAGGGCTCTCCCGCTGACGTGATGTTGACGGCCTTCACATCAAGAAGTTGAGCCAAAGTCCAGACCAACTGCTCAGAGAGCGAGACTCGAGCCTCATCACTGGCCAGTCGAGCACTGCGATTGAGATCAACCTGTGCAATCCCGTTTACGACGGGCACCGACTCGAGATTTAGTCGCACGCCATCGGGGAAGCCGGTTCGCACAGCCGGCTGCAGCCAATCGCTGGGGCCGGCAAGCAGGTATCGAGTCAATGTCGTGGCCTGAGCCGGGCCGTACACCGGGATCAGGCGCGGATCAGGAACGAGCTGAGTGAATGAGGGATTAAAGAAATAGACAGCCAGGCTGCGGAAGGTGCGATCGACATCGGGCTGGGAGAGCACGAGACCGGAAGGAAGATCACTGATCCGCCACTCCCCGCCATCCTTGACTACGCCGTAACCGACGAGCAGACTCGCGCCTGCCTCACTGACGCGATACGTGCCATTCGCGCCGATCGTCGCGGCCTGCGAGGCCGAGAAATCAACGCGACGACCGGTCTCGGTCAATGTGCCGCTGCCCTCGAATACCCGAACGACAGTCGACGGATCCCACGTGCCACTTGCCAGCTTTGTCAGGTACTGACGGGCAACGAAATGATCACCCTCGAATGACGCAGAGGCATCGAGGAAGCCCTGAATCAATTGCGTCGGAGTCATTCCCGGTGTCGGCGGTCGAGCGATGACACGAATGAACTGATCGTTGGTGCCCGCCGTGACCTTTTCGCCCTGTTGGATCGGCCCTGATGTGGGGACCTGAGCAGTCAAGGTGGTGGAGAGGTTTCCGCACCCGGCCAGCAGGAGGGCACATGCGGCCGAGAGTGCAATCGTCAGATGCTTTCTCATGACTTCCTCGCACTGTCGATGATGTACCCACGTTCGGAGGGATCGGAGTCGCGGCCGACGAGCCGGGTCTTGCTGGAGTCCTCGATCGGACCTGAATCGACTTCCTCCGGATCAAGGGGCAGCGGTGATTCGATGATGGACACGCGTGCAGATCGCGGCAGCGTCAGTCGGAAGCACGCACCGTGCCCAGGCTCACCCCAGGCCTCAAGCCAGCCACGGTGAAGCCGTGCATCTTCGAAGGCAATCGACAGACCAAGACCTGTTCCGCCGGTCGTGCGCGCACGGGCTGGGTCGGCACGCCAGAAGCGGTTAAAGACGAGCGTCGCCTCGCCGGGACGCAATCCCACACCGTAATCGCGCACGGTGACGGCCACCGCGGTCTCGTTGACGTCAATGACAACATCAACGCCCTTGCGGTCGCTGTGCTCGATCGCATTGTCGAGAAGATTGCGAAGGATTCGTTCGATGCGGCGGGCATCGGCTTCGATTCGATAATCATGCGTTCCGGCGAACATGCGCACCGCAGTTCCGCACTTGTCAGCAAGCGGGATCGACGCCTCGACTACTCGGCGCACGATGCCTCGGAAGTCGACGGAATCGAGTTCGAGCACTGCCGCTCCGGCATCGAAGCGAGAGATTTCCAAGAGATCACTCAGGAGACTCTCGAAGCGATCGATCTGGGTCTGCAGGAGTTCCGCTGCACGCGCGGTTGGTGCGTCGAAGGCGCTGCGTTCCTCGAACATCAGGTCGGAGGCCATTCGGATCGTGGTGAGCGGGGTGCGGAGCTCGTGCGAGACGTCGGAGACGAATCGCTGCTGCACGCGCGAGAGGTTTTCCAGCTGGCCGATTTGCTCGCCGATACTTGCGGCCATTTCGTTGAACGAAGCGGCGAGCTGCGCGAGATCATCAGCGCCCTTGACGTGCATTCGCTCATCGAAGTTACCGTCGGAGAAGCGTCGAGCCGTGGCTGCCGCGGCGCGCACCGGGTTCACGACCTGTCGCGTGACCAACCAGGCAACGAAGACGAGTAGGCCGATGAGCAGCAAGCCGGTGCCGAGCACTGCGCTCTTGACCAGATCAAGGGTCTGCTGCTCCTGGGCGAGCGGGAACAAGTAGTACAACTCATACGGCCCAACTCCAGCGATCGTGATGGGTGCTCCCACCACCAGACCGGGCTCGGAGCGTCCGTCGAGATAACTGATCGATGTGTAGGTCCAGGACTCACGTTCGGTTTCGGTGACCGCAGCGCGCAGAGCGAGAGGTACCGATGCGACGGACACCAAGTTCGTGCCGCGCTCAGGTGCACTCACGCCGGGATTAGAAGAGAGCAGCAGCACCTCATAGTTACCAGGAGCACCTGCACGCGACGCGAGTGCCGATACGACTGTGTCGACAAGCCTGGAGGGTGCAGGCGCGGCAGCACCGGTTGATGCGGCATCGAGAAGACGCTGCGCGTCGGCGAGGCCCGCGGATGCCTCAGCAACCGATAAGGACTCTTTCGAATTGAGCAAGCCTGTGGTTACTCGAGAGAGAAGTGAGAATCCGAGGACGCCCATGGCAACAACCGAGAGCACCAGGGTTGTCGTGGTGATGCGAACGAGAAGTGAGCCTGTCCAGACCTGGCGCACCCAGCGGGGGCCCGCCAGGAGCAGGTCGGAGAAGCGCATGAGCCGGCTAGACCGCCGGGCCGGCCTTGTAGCCGACGCCTCTCACTGTGAGCACGACCTCGGGCTGATCGGGATCATCTTCGATCTTCGCGCGCAGGCGCTGCACGTGAACATTGACCAACCGCGTATCGGCTGCATGACGGTAGCCCCAGACTTCCTGCAGCAGCACCTCGCGCGTAAAGACCTGGCCTGGCTTCTTCGCCAGGCAGACAAGAAGGTCGAATTCGAGAGGAGTCAGTGCCAGCGGAAGTCCAGCGCGCGTGACTGTGTGCGCGTTGACGTCAATGAGGAGGTCGCCGATCGCGAGATTTGAGGTGGCCGAGTCATCGTGCCGACGAACGCGGGCGCGAATTCGGGCGACGAGCTCCTTGGGTTTGAACGGCTTGACGATGTAATCGTCAGCGCCTGCCTCGAGACCGACCACGACATCGACGGTGTCGCCGCGAGCGGTGAGCATCACGATGGGCACGCCGGAGTCCTGACGGATGGCGCGGCAGATATCAATGCCGTCCATGCCGGGCAGCATGAGATCGAGCAGGACGATGTCAGGGCGCGAATCTCGGAAGGCCTGAACGGCCTGGGCACCATCGGCGCAGAACACCGGCTCGAAGCCCTCGCCGCGCAGCACGATGCCCAGCATCTCCGAGAGAGCAGCGTCGTCATCGACAACCAGGACGCGCCCCCGTGCAGTGCTACTCATATGCCTATGGTGTCATCCCGCCAGCCCCGCTGCGACAAGTACCGCTGCAGGGAGGTTATTGACGATGTGAGCGACCATTCCCGCCCCTAGGGAGCCGGTGCGCCACTTCAGGAAACCGAGAACCAGCCCGACTCCCCCGACCACCAGGATGCGGGCCGGCTCGAAATGGAACAGGGCGAAGATCAGGGCCGAGAGCGCAATCGTGATCAGGGGTGAGAAACCGTGCTTGCGCAAGCCGGCGAACACCAGGCCGCGGAAGGCGAGCTCCTCGACCACCGGCGCTCCGAAGGCGAGCATGAACGCGAAGATGACGAGCACCGGCCGGCCGGCCGAGTCAGACAGTTCAGCCGCGGCGTCACCAGCCGATGAGCTGAAGTCGCCGAACATCAGACTCGAGAGGGAGGCGAGCCCACCCGCTACCGCGAGTGACACCACTCCGCCGATGAGTCCGATTCCGACATCACGCCAGGTAAGGCGAATGCCGAGATCGATCACCGGGCCATTTCCTCGGCGTCGGGTAGCCACGATCGGCCAGCCGACGAACATCACCCAGGGCGCAAGCGTTCCGGCCAGGATCACGGCAGCCATCGGGGCATCGGTCAGATGGAGGACGACGGAGATGATCGCGACGAGAACCAGTGCCCCGCCGAGCATGATCCAGGAATCCCAAAGACTCCATCGCGGCGACTTCAGCGAGACACCTGACTCCTGCGCCAGCGTCACCGTGATCGGGCAGCCCGGATAGTCGGCGGGCGGTGACGGGTTCACGCTCCGACGTTATCGTCACATTCCTTCGCGCCAGCCTGCTCCATCCCTAAACCTCCCATAAAGTGTGAGAGTGACAAAGACGATGCACCCCACCCGCGAACGCCTCCTGTTGACCACGGTCGAGCTCATGGACACCGAGAATCCCGAGAAGGTCGGCGTCGAGATGGTGCTCGAGAAGTCAGGTATCTCCAAGGGCTCGCTCTACCACCACTTCGAGGACTTCCCCTCGCTGCTTGAAGCTGCACTCGTCTACCGCTTCCACCGAGTCGTCGACAACTCGATCGCACTCATCGCAAACACGGTCGCCTCGGCAAAGACTCGTGAGGAGTTTTTCGCCGATATGGAGAAGGTCACCGCGATCACCCACTCACGCGAGATGACGGCCATTCGTTTCGAGCGAGCACGCGCCCTTGGGCATGCAGGCACCTCGGAGCGCTTCAGGGAAGCCTTGGGCATCGAGCAGCAGCGGCTCACTCTTGCGTTCGCTGATCTCGTTCGCGAAGCACAAAATCAGGGCTGGATAACGACCGACGTCGACCCCATGGCCGCAGCCGTATTCATCCAGGCCTACACGATCGGCAAGCTAATCGATGAGGTCACCGCAGAGCCGGTCGACGAGCAGGAGTGGCTCAAGCTCATCCATCGCATGGTCGAGCGCACCTTCGCTCCGTAATCCGCTGATTCGACAGAAGTTCGCAGCGAAAAATTCGCGTCTCTAGTCAACTGCGAACTTTCTATTCGCGATTATCGCGCAGGAACCGATTACGCAGGCCAGGGCAAGCGCGCCCAGGACGTCGGTGAACCAATGAGCGCCGACCACGAGCCGGTCGAGTGACACCATCGTGACCGCCACCACTGCCACCGTCGTCCAGACGGTTCGCGCCATGCGGTCAAGCTCAGCCCAGGCCAGACCCAGTGCCACGAACGCAATCGTGGTGACGACCAGAACATGTCCGGAGGGGAACGAGGGCTCACTCTCGGGCGAGAGATTTATGGGAGCGAGCGGTCGAGCTCGCCCCTCGAGCCTTTTCGCAATCGCGCCGAACAGGTAGGCGATGAACACCGAACCAGCAAGGATCACGGCATCGTGCCGCCGACTCCGAGCCCACAGCACAACTGCGGCAATGACCGTGACCGCCACCAGGATGAACGGAGTGGTCAGTGAGGCGATCAGCTTTCCGAGACTTTCCAGAGCTCCACTTCGTGAGTCTGTAAACCACATGGCCACGGAAGTGTCGAAGGAGTTCACTCCCCCATTCATTCTCAGGACGATTGCCAGGACGACGAACACGAGCGCACCGAGAGCCGCAGTGATCACGAAGGGGCGAACCGAGCCCGTCTTCGTGACGGACGGCTTCGTGCTGACCGCGTTGCTCATGAGCCTCCCTTTGGAGCCCTCACTATATGTCGCGCCTACACTCAATTCGCCTACCAACATTCACTCCGTCATGCGGGCTCAGCGCCGGCACAGGTGCTGCACAATTCGAGCGAGTGAAGGAATCGCAATCTTCCCCCGACATGGGACTGGGGCACCCTCCGAAGAGGACGCCCCAGTTCACGAAGATTCCGCTTAGTAGCGGTACAGCTCCGGCTTGTACGGGCCAGCGATGTCAACGCCGAGGTACTCCGCCTGCTTCTTGGTCAGCTCAGTGAGGCTGACACCGAGTGCATCGAGGTGCAGGCGGGCAACCTTCTCGTCGAGCTCCTTCGGCAGCGTGTAGACGCCGAGGGGGTACTGATCCAGCTTGGTGAACAGCTCGATCTGCGCGAGCACCTGGTTCGTGAACGAGTTACTCATCACGAACGAGGGGTGACCGGTCGCGTTGCCGAGGTTCAGCAGGCGACCCTCGCTCAGCATGATGATCGAGTGACCGTCCGCGAAGACGAACTCGTCGACCTGCGGCTTGATCGTCTTGCGCTTGATGCCCGGCTGGCCCATGAGACCGGCCATGTCGATCTCGTTGTCAAAGTGACCGATGTTGCCGACGATCGCTTGGTGCTTCATCTTCGACATGTGATCGACGGTGATGACGTCGTAGCAACCTGTGGCCGTGATGAAGATGTCGGCGAGGCCGATGACATCTTCGAGCTTGGCGACCTGGTAGCCGTCCATGGCTGCCTGCAGGGCGCAGATCGGGTCGATCTCGGTGATGATCACGCGAGCACCCTGGCCGCGCAGTGAGTCAGCCGAGCCCTTGCCGACATCGCCGAAGCCGCAGACGACGGCAACCTTGCCACCGATCATGGTGTCGGTCGCGCGGTTGATGCCGTCGATCAGCGAGTGGCGGCAGCCGTACTTGTTGTCGAACTTGCTCTTAGTGACCGAGTCGTTGACGTTGATCGCCGGGAACATAAGCGAGCCTTCGCGCATCATCTCGTAGAGACGGTGAACTCCAGTAGTGGTCTCCTCGGTGACACCCATGATGCCCTTGCCGATCTCAGTCCAGCGAGTGGCATCTTCGGTCAGCGAGCGGCGCAGGGTCTCGAGGACAACTGCGTACTCCTCGGAGGTGCTGGCATCAGCGGTCGGCACGACGCCGGCCTTCTCGAACTCGGTTCCCTTATGCACGAGCATCGTGGCGTCGCCGCCGTCGTCGAGGATCATGTTCGGGCCCTTGCCGTCCGGCCACATCAGGATCTGCTCGGTGCACCACCAGTACTCGGGCAGAGTCTCGCCCTTCCAGGCGTAGACCGGAACGCCAGCCGGCTTGTCGACGGTGCCATTCGGGCCGACCACGACTGCAGCAGCAGCGTGATCTTGGGTAGAGAAGATGTTGCAGGATGCCCAGCGCACGTCGGCGCCGAGATCGGTGAGTGTCTCGATCAGCACGGCGGTCTGGATGGTCATGTGAAGTGAACCGGTGATACGTGCGCCCTTGAGCGGCTTGCTGTCGCCAAACTCGGCGCGCATGGCCATGAGGCCGGGCATCTCATGCTCGGCGAGACGGATCTCGTCGCGGCCGAAATCGGCCAGGGCAAGGTCAGCGACCTTGAAATCGGGGGTGCCATCGGACTTGAACACAGACATGCAGAACTCCTCGTGAATTCGGCTTACATGGATTGGCGAACGTCACGAGGCTTCGTTGGTTCGCAGGCAGATCCGATTCTGCCAGATCCAGCCGAATCCGCCGAATCGGCGCACCGTTCCAAAGGCGTTGGAATTCTTGGTGTTACTGCTGTGGCGTTAGCGGATGAGCGAGACCGGCACAGGAAGTTCCAGATCAGCCCAAGCTCGATCACCAGTCAGGATCTCCATCTCCTGATGAACCGCGTACGACAGGCAGCAGAGATCGCCAAGGGACAGTGCCCGCTTGGCACCGGTGTTGCTGTGCAGCACTTCAATGCTGGACAAGCTCTGCAAGTGCGGCCAGCCCACGGGTACGACCGTCAGTCCCGCAGCCTGCAGGTCCTCCGCAATTCTCGCGCCATCACTGCCTTGGCGATTGAGCACGACCACGAGTTCAGCCATGTTCACCGAGGTGACATACGAGGACCCCAGCACTCTCTCGACCGCCTCGTAGCCATCTTCCTGAAAGACCAGCGCTGCGAGCGAGGACGCGTCAAGAAGCATCGGACGACTCACAGACGTGCAGCTTCCTCGCGCCGCCACGCCAAGAACTCGTCAACGTACGAGCGATCACGAGGCAGATGAGCCACGCGGGACCTGGCACGTGCGAGCGCATGGGCGGGTGTCTCGAGAATGAGTAAGCCCTCCTCAGCGACTCGGACACGGAGGTCCTCCCCCGGGGAGAAGCCGGCGGCGCGCATGGCTTCCTCGGGAAGGGTCGGACGACGACGGGAGTCGAGGCGAACTTTCCAGACTTGGGGTACATCAACCGATTGAGCGCTCATCCCACGATTATGGTTTGCGTGGGATAAGCGGTCAAGCGTGGGAAATCAGGAAGGTCCCGTGCTGCGATCGATGTCGGGCTCCAGGAAGACGTACTTCGCTGAGGGAACCGCGGCCCGGAGTTTTACCTCGGCATCGTCGATGTCCTGGGCGATCTCGGCACCAGTGGCCGAGTGGGCAACGGCGATCTTGGCCGCGACGAGTAACTCGTCTGGGCCGGTATGAACGGTCCTAAGGTGGATGACGCGCAGCACGCCATCGCTGCTTTCCAGAGCTACGCGAATGGCCTCGACCTCTTCAGGCAGCGCCGACTCCCCCACGAGCATCGCTGACATTTCCATCGACAAGAAGATGGCAATCACGACGAGCAGCAGGCCGATGCTGATCGCGCCTACGCCGTCCCAGCGTCCATCACCTGTCACGACAGCCATCGTCACGCCGAAGAGCGCGATCACCAGGCCAACGAGGGCACCGGCATCCTCAAGAAGGATGACCGGAAGCTCGGGCTGGCGAGCATCGCGGAGGAAGCGCGGGAAGGAGCGCTTACCGCGAACATGATTGGCTTCCTTGATGGCCGTGCGAAAGGAGAACCCTTCGAGGATGATCGCAACGATCAGTACCAGGAACGCGATCCACGCATCCTCAAGCTTCTCTGGGTGCTGGATCTTATGCAGGCCTTCGTAGAGCGAGAACACGCCGCCGACCAGGAACAGCACGATCGAGACGATGAAGCCGTACACGAATCGACGACGGCCATAGCCGAAGTTGTGACGAGCGTCAGCAGCCTTCTTCGAGCGCTTGTTGCCGATGAGAAGCAGAATCTGGTTCCCCGAGTCAGCGACAGAGTGAATGGCCTCCGAGAGCATCGAGCTCGAGCCGGTGAAGAAGAAGGCGACGAACTTACTGACAGCAATGCCGAGGTTTGCCAGAAGTGCGGCGACGACCGCTTTCATTCCGCCTTCGGTGCTCATGGATTCCCCGTCATCGAGTGGTGCCCGAGATTGTTCGAGCGGGACCATTGTGGTCCCTCGGCTACCGGACCGCGCCACGGGCATTGAGCTCATGGGGCTTGCGAGTCCCTCGCCGAATCTCGGGCAAGATGCTTGTATTCGTCATTTTCGACTGCGAGGCTTGGCACATGCCTTCAATCGTGTGGTGGTCACCGCTCCTGGGCGCTGTCCTTGCCTTCTTCGTCAACTTCCTCTACTTCGGCCCCAAGGGCCTCTACCCCGCGTGGATTCGCGCCCTCGGACGCGATCCTTCGAAGCCACCCATGGGATCGATTTCGCCCGGCGCTGCATTCGGCGGAACGATCATCGCCCTGCTCGTGCAGGCCTATGGAGTGGCACTGCTGATCTCCTTGCGCGAGATGTCCGGCACGTCAGTCGGGCCGATTCGTGGTCTCGTCATCGGCGCCATTGCGGGTGTGCTCTTCGCCGCGGCCCCGGCTCTGGGCCACCGACTCTTCTCCGGTCAGGGCTTCAAGGTGTGGTTGATCGAGTCAGGCGGCGACATTGCCGGACTCGCCGCGATCGGCTTGGTCGTAGGCATCTGGCATTAGAGCCGCCTCGGTTTTACCGCTGGGTCGATTGAACAACAGCGACAAGCCCTGCTGTTTGGACCCAGGCATCCGGGTCACCGGCGCCGATCACGGCTGCCGTGCCCTGGCGCAGTGAGATCTCGCCGATGTCAGAGTCGATGATCGCCTTGCCCTCGACGTTGACGACGATTCGGTACGCGCCCTTGGGAAGCTTTTCCCGCCCGTCGCGCAGCAAGCGAACGACGAACGGCGATGCCGTGGGCCACAGAGTGTCACCGAACTCAGCGCGCACGATCTGTGGTTCCAGATCAAGTCGAAGCGCTTCAATCGCGCGATCAACGAAGACAGGCTTACCGGTCAGGCCAAGTCGGATGACGTTGTCACTGGACGTCATCACCTCGACTCCAGTGCCACGGATGTAGCTATGCGGAACGCCGGCCGGAACATAGACGGCTTCGCCGATATCGAGGGTCAGGTAGTCGAGCATCGCGGTGAGCAAAGCGCCGGTGTCATTCGGATACTGCTCCTGCACGGTGCGATACGCCTCGATCTGCTCAATCGGCAGGCCGGCAGCTTGCGCCGCTGAAGCCAACTGGCCGATTCGCTCGGGAGCGCTGATGCTCAGCAATTCGCGGATCGCTGCGGGTATGTCATGGGCGCGAATGGCGGCAACCGCAGCACTCGTGCCCTGCACGTTCTCGAGAATTGATGCAGCCTGCTCTGCGCTGCGCCAGCCCGCGAATGCTTCGAAGGGCTCTAGCGCGATCATCATTTCGGTCTTCTCGTACGGATCACTCAGCACGCGAGCCTCACCCGGCTGCTGCTGGCGTTTCCAGCCCGCCGCTGCCGTTTCGGCATCGGGATGCACTTGCACCGAGAGAGGACGTGCCGCCGCGAGCAGTTTCACGAGAAGAGGAATCTCCTCGACATCGAAGTGATGACCCAGATGCTCACCGGTGTCGTCGCCGACAGGGTCAACGAGCGGCGATGGGCCACCGGGATGCACGCCAAACCACAATTCAGCCTGCGGACCACCCGTGGCCTCATCGGACCACGCAGCCAGGCCATCGACGATGCCCCAGTCGTAGTCCTTGACGGCTCCACGAACGACGAGAACCACTCTTAGGCCTCGCGCATGAGCATCACCGGGATGCCGTTCTCGATGTCAAAGCGTGCCTTGCACACCGTGCACACGATCTGATTCGCAGCCTCATCGGCGATGAGCTCACCATGTGCTTCGCACGGGCAGGCCAAAATCTCCCATAGGCGCGGGTCGAGACCGAGTGCACCACCGTTGTTGCTCATGCCTCACTCCTCATGATCGATAGGACTGCATCGCGAAGCTCGGCCATCTGCGCGTCGTCACGTGCCTCAACATTAAGTCGAAGCAGCGGCTCGGTGTTGCTCGGGCGGACGTTGAACCACCACTCACCACCGTCGACGGTGAGGCCATCCATCTCGTCAGTGGTCGTGCCCTCCGAGTAGGCCTGACGGATCTTTTCGGTCATGGCCTTTTGATCCTTGACCTCAGTGTTGATCTCGCCGGAGTTGCTGTAGCGATCGAACTCGCGCATGAGGCTGGAGATCGTGGTGCCTGCGGGGGTCTCGCCCAGGGCGGCCAGTGCGTGCAGCGCTGCGAGCATGCCTGAATCTGCCCGCCAGAAGTCACGGAAGTAGAAGTGACCGGAGTGCTCACCACCGAAGACCGCATTGGTCTCGGCCATCGTTGCCTTGATGAAAGAGTGACCGACACGGGTGCGAACCGGCGTGCCGCCATTTTCGATGATGACCTCAGGCACGGCCTTAGAAGTGATCACATTGTGAATGATCGTCGAGCCTGGTGTCTTCTTCAGTTCGCGCGAGGCAATGAGTGCAGTCAGAGTTGACGGACTGATGAGCTCACCGCGCTCGTCGACCAGGAAGCAGCGGTCTGCATCGCCATCGAAGGCCAGACCAATATCAGCGCCGACTTCGAGAACCCGCTTCTGCAGGTCGACCAGGTTCGACGGCTCAATCGGGTTGGCCTCGTGGTTCGGGAAGGTGCCATCGAGCTCGAAGTAGAGCGCGTCGATGTCGAGAGGAAGTGCAGGCAGACCGCAGCCAGTTCCTAACACCGCCGGGACAGTGAAGCCGCCCATGCCATTGCCCGCATCGACAACAACCTTCAACGGACGAATGCCCGAGAGATCGACGAGGTGGCGCAGGTACTTGGCGTACTCGGTGAGCATGTCGCGCTCACTGATCTCGCCCATCGGGCCGTCATACGCAGGGATCGCGTCGTTCTCGATCATCTCGCGAATCTCGCGGAGGCCTGAGTCCTGACCCACAGGAGCAGCACCCGCGCGGCACAGCTTGATGCCGTTGTACTGAGCCGGGTTGTGGCTCGCGGTGAACATCGCACCGGGGATGTTCAAGTGGCCTGAAGCGAAGTAGAGACCATCGGTCGAGGCGAGGCCAATGAGGATCACATCGCAGCCCTGCTCGCGCACTCCGTCAGCGAAAGCCGCAACAAGCTCTGGACCCGAGGGACGCATGTCGTGACCGATGACCACCACGCCTGGACCACCATCACGAGCCGCGATACCCAGCACACGAACGAAGGCAGCGCCTACGGCGTGAGCGAGATCGGAGTCCAGTTGATCGGGGTAGATGCCCCGGACGTCATAGGCCTTGATGATCTGATCGAGTGAGCGCACGGCCCAAGGCTATCGAGGATCGAAATCCTGGTCGTCGTCGAAGTCGATTCCGTCGAATTCCTCGAAAAACTCGCCCTGGCGCGTCGCGGGAGCAGTCTCGGCCGGCGCTTCAGCGGGCAGGTCGTCGACGCTGGTCAGCATGCGCAGGTGACCGCGACGCGCGACCTCGACTGAGCCATTCGGCACCGCGGGATGCGGGTCAGCATCGGGCACGTACCGGGGGCGAGCCGCTTCGCGCACGGCATTCGCAAGTGCCTCGAGGTCATCGCCGGTGGGCTTCAGGGCATCGGGATCAGGAGTGATGCGGACGATCTCCCAGCCGCGCGGCGCAGTAAGACGCTCACTGTGCATCTGGCAGAGGTCGTAGCAGTGCGGCTCCGCATAGGTCGCAAGAGGCCCGAGCACGGCGGTGGAGTCGGCGTACACATACGTCAGAGTCGACACTGCAGACCCGCTGCAGGACGGCTTTGAACAACGGCGACGACTCACGCCCTGAACGGTAGTGCGAACGAGGGCGAGCGTGTTTACGGCGCGCCGAGAGGCGGGCAGACAGAGGGAATGCGGCGCGCCGATGGGGAAGTCGCTACTGAACTGTGAGGCCGGGGTCGACCTGCGCGGTCGGCACCCGAACCTGCGTGCGCAGCGGCGACCACGGATAACCGGTGACAAGGTCTCCGAACTTCGACTGCTCGCGCACACGGTGCGAGGCGAGGTACGGACCTGAGCCCTCGACGGGAGTGATAACCGCGGTGAACCACTCGGCCTGCGGTTCAGGGAGCGCCACGAACTTCACCTGACCGGCGGGCACGCTCACCCGAATCGGCGCAGTGGGCTTGGCGGCGTCCTTGCCGCCCTTGAACGGCAGCAGGACGATGTCGACTTGTACATCGGTGTCGGGTGCGGTGATAGCGACCTTGACGTCAGTGCTCGGTCTGACCGGAAGGCCACTCACGGCCGAAGCGTCGGTCATCGGCTGGGCACTCGAACTGAAAGCAGTTTCGTCCTGCACTCCCTTGCCACCGAAGAACTGGCGCATCCCGGCGACTACCGGGACGTCGGATGTCACCTCGAGCGTGGCAGCGTCACCACCGATGACATCGGACATGTCGAGACTCACCACCGATTCGGCAGGTACATCGATCTGCTCGCGATCCGCGGGCGCGAATGAGCCATTCGGCGAGAGGACCTTGATGTGCACGGTGGCATCGTCGACGCCCGGCGTGACGATTGACAGAACGCGCGCACCCTTGCCCGGCATCACACCAGGGACGAATAGCCGTGTCGACGGCGCAGTGGACTGTGGAATCCAGTCGGTGCCGATTGCCGCAAGACCCGACATCTGCTCGTCGGCCACAGAGGCGCCGACACGTCCGGCGCGCGCGATGACATGTACCGCGGTTGCCTTGATGCCTGGTGCCAGCACATCGAGTCGCACAACCGCGCGATCGAGACCCTTGATCACCAAGCCCTTGCCAGCAGGCGCGTCGATGAGCCCTGCAGTGCCGTGCACGATGACATCGACCACGGCGGGAGTGTCATCAGGGTTGACGAGAACAACTCGAGTCTGGCGACCAGCGATTGCGCCGCCGCCGACGAACCAGAAGTCAGAGCCCGCGCTCGCGCACGCAGTACTGGCCATCCCGCGACCGTTGCCGCGTGGATCGCGACCCCACTGATTCGCAATGAATCCCGGCGCGAGGGATCCGACGCCGAAGGCTCGAATGGCGGGCAGGCGCTTGCCGAAGGCATTGATCTGAGCCTGACCACCCGGGGTAGTGATCGTCGACTTCGCCGATTCCTTGCCCGGCAGGGTTTCCATGCCGGCACTGCCCGGTCGATCGGTCTGACCGGGTTGACCCGGCACGACCGCAGCTGTCACGCGCACGCCGAGATCCGAGCCGGCGCCGGGTTCCGGGCACAGCAGCACTGCCGAGCCGACAGGTTCGATGGCGCTGGCCGCCGGAATCGACTCGGAGCCACGCTGATCGAGCACAGTGCCGATCAGCACGACGATCGCGACACCGGCAATCGCAATCCACATCCAGCGTTGGGCACGCAGTGAGGCCATCACGCGATTCATGCGGACACCTCCGGTTCGTGCATCGGATCAGCAACAGGGCTGTCGAGATCATCAGGATCGGGATCGCTGACACGACGTGATGGAAGCGCGAGCACAAAGAACACCAGGAAGATGATCAGTTGCAGGGTCATTGCCTGCGAACGCAGGCCACCCTCGTACTCGATGGTCACGAGCGGGTTGCCCGCAGGCGCCTCGAAGGACTGCGACCACGAGTAGACACCCGAGGCCTCGACCGGGTCGAGCTGCACTGACTCGCGGGTGCGCTCATTCGTAGCGATAGCGCGCCAGCCTCCATCGGTGGTCGCGCCAAGCATGAGCGTGCGGGATGTCGGTGCATCTGCAATGCGTGCGTCAATGTAGGGGTTCGTGCCGGCGGATGCGGGTGAAGCCAACGCAACAGTCGTTTGGTCAGTACCCGCGATCAGGCGCGCACGTGAAGTCGTGCCGGCAATGCGCCAAAGAACCTCCCCACCTGAAGTCGAGAGTCGACGCAGGCCGGGCTCAGCATCGAGTACCGAGACGATCTCCTTGGTTGACGTGTTGCTCAGCAGTACGTAGCGCACGCCGAAACCGGCCAGGGCATCAACCTCGTCACCACCGCGACCGGAGGAAAGAGCTGCCACCTGAGTATCGAGTTGCGTCAGAACGTCGACACCAGGGCTGACATCGGCATCGCCCAGCACAGGCCCGGCGCCGTTGATCAGGTTGTACGCGACACCGCCTGAGGAATCCTGAGTCAGCACGAGAGTTCGCGGTGCATCCGGTGTCGCCGCATCCGCAGCGACGAAGGCGGGCACAGCTTCGGCCGGCGAACGATGCATCTGGCCCTGTGCTTCAGGGAACCACCCCACAGCGATCATGAACGGTGCAGCAGCAGCCGCAACGGCGACAATGACTGCAATCGGCTGCGCAATGCTGAATGACCGATCAGCCATCTGCTCGCGCAGCCCGTCGACCGCGAATGCAGCGGCAGCGATGAAGCACAGGCCGAGGACCAACGTTGCAGGGCCGGGCCACGGATGCAAGGGCACGCTCGAGCCGGGCGGGGCCACGGTGAGCACGCTTTGCACGACACCGAGCACTAGCGCTAGTGACGCCAGAATCCAGCAGGCGGCGACCTCGCGACGCTTCTCCGAACGAAGGATTGCGAGAAAGCCGGCGAGCACAATGCCAACGGTGAGCCAGATCGGAATTGAGCCAGAGCCGCCCGGATGCAGCATGAGTACCTGCAGCGGCGTGACATTCGGATCAGTGCCTGCAGCAACGTTCGCGGCACCTGGCTCGAGTAGGAAGAGCACCGGGTGCGTGATCAGGTAGCCCGACCACGGGAACAAGATGAGCAGCGGGCCGACGACAGCGATGAGGAGCCGGCGGTTCACGTCGGTCCAGAGCCCTCGCACGCCGTTCCAGCGCGTAATCACCACGATGAGCGCGAAGATCACGGCGATGAGCCACAGGCCCGGTGCCGCCGCGATCACGAGGCTCATCAGTAGTGCAGTGGCTGCGGCACGACGCGTAGTGCCGCCTGGCGAGGTGATGCGCATAAAGCTACGAATCGCGAAGGGAATGGCGACTGCAGCAATTGCGGTGCCCAGCCGACCTGACGAGATAGCGCCAGTAACCGCAGGCAGGAGACCGTAGGCGACACCGGCCCAAATACGAATAGCTCGAGTCTTGATGACCCCGCGCAGGACGAAGTAGGCACTCCAGCCAGCAAGCGGAATCGAGAGGAGGAGAAGCACGCTGACGGCAAGCGGCGCCTTGCCCAGGAGAACGGCGGACACGGCGAAAACAATCATCAAGTACGGCGAGCTCGGTGTCGACGAACCGGTCATGACGTTGTGCCAGGCCTGCGTATAGGAATCCCAGACGTCACCTGCACCCAATGGCGCGGGGAGAAGTGCGCCACCCTGCAGCACTCCATCTCCGAACCACAGCATGCGCGTGGCAACCAGCGAGAAGATCGCGAGTGCAGCGAAGAGCATGAAGCCGGGGTGCACGAAGATGCGTCGGAGCAATCCAGGACTGCCTGAGTCCAAGAATGCGGCGTCGTCATCACTTGGACCTGATTCGATCGCGCTGACTGTGGGCTCTGTCGAGGCGCCGCTCGTGGAGGCAATGCCGACAACGCTCTCGAACACCTGCCGAAGCTGCGAGGCGGTCGTGGGGCGAAGTGAGCGCACGATCGAGATTGGTTCATCGGCCGTGTTGCCATTGAGATCGCGAGAGAACACGAGGCGACCCGGATGCAGGGCGACGTCAAGCACTGCTCCGATTTCGTCGCGCGCACTCTTGAAGTCCTTGCCCAGTGCGTAGGCAAGTGCGTGGAATGCACTTCCGAGCAGCAGGCGCAGGGCGACGAAAATTCCAGCGACGCGACCCGACTGCGCGAGCAGCACGTGCACCGCTGCCTCGCGGTCAAGGCGATGCGGACGCTGCTCGGCCTCATCACTGCCGCCGCGCATGCGCCGACCATGGGCCGAGGCCTCACGGTGGTGAATTACTGCATCGGTCGCGATGATCACGCGCTCGCCTGCCCGATGTGCTCGCCAGCAGAAGTCGAGGTCATCGCGGAAGAACGGCACCTGCGGGTCGAAGCCCTGCAGCAACTCCCAGACGTCGCGTCGCACGAGCATGCCCGCGGAGCTCACGCTCATGACATCGCGAACACCGTCGTGCTGGCCCTGATCGTGCTCGCCGCGCTCCAGGCCGGTGTAACGACGACCGGCACCGGTGATACTGACGCCGACCTCAAGCAGGAGCCGTCGGTCATGCCAGCCGAGGATCTTCGGGCCAAGTATCGAAGCACTCGGATTGTCGTCAGCGGTGTTCAGCAACGCCACGAGACAGCCGGGATCAGGTGCGCTGTCGTCGTGCAGCAACCACACCCAGGTGATGAGTTCAGCGAACTCGTCACCTTCTTGCACTTCAATGCGACCGACGCGCTCGAGACCGGTACGCACGGCATGGCCGAAGCCCTCATTGGCCGTGGTGATCACTCTGTCGAGACCGAGGGT
>CANFQC010000037.1 GCA_947449035.1 Actinomycetota bacterium | reverse complement strand
GGGCCGAATGAGATTCGGGCGAAATACGAAGTGAGGATGCCGACGACAACGCCGAGCACCAGGGACAGGAGCAATTGCTTCCGGAACCGATTGCGCATCAGGTGAACCTCGTGCTTACGTCACTGTGTAGTTGCGCGTGGTGGAATACGCGGCCCATTGTGTGCCGACCGCAGGAGCGGTGCCAGTCACGGTGCACTTGCCCTTCTTGACCAGTTTCAGGTACACGGCACCTTTCGACTTGGAGATCTTGCAATAGGAGCCGCCGGACTTCACCTTCCAGGTGATGGTCTGGTTCAGGTTGGTGACCGTGCCGGCTTTCGCGAGGGTGAGCGTCTTGCCGGACTTGTAAGAACCCGACTTGGGCGCTGCGACGTTCGCTGTCTGGCTACCGGTTGTCGTCGAGATGTAAAAGGTGAGCTTGCCCGGCGCAAAACCATTGCCACCCGATGTCGATGCAGCGATGGTGCATGCCCCGTCGACACCAAGCACAGTGAACGTTGACGATCCGGTGTTGAACGAGCACGGTCCGACCACTGCGATCGCCACGGGCAGGCCGGAGGCAGAGGAGTTCACTGTCTGCACCGAAGCACCGTTGGCCAACACGAAGGTCTGGCCGTTGAGGATTGGGCCCTGAGTTCCGACCGGGTCAATTGAGATCGTGTCAGTCTTCAAGGCCTGTGCTACTGCAACGGTCTTGGAGTCCGAGGAGCCCGAGACACCGTTGCCACCGGAGTAAGTTGCAGTGACCTTGGGGTTACCTGTTGCCGTGGGCACCCAAGTGACCGATGCCGTACCACCGGAGACATTCGCAGTGCCGACAGTCTTGCCGGAGACGGTGAAGGTAACGGTGCCCGTACCGGTGTTCGGATTGATCGTTGCCTTCAGCGGAACCGCGGTGTTGAGGTAGTTGGTCTGCGGCACGGAGAGCGTCACCGATGAACCTTGCGAGGAGACCTTGGTTGTGGTTGTGGTGGAGTTGTTCGAGGCCTTCGCATTCGAGTCACCGTTGTACTTCGCGTAGAACGACACGTTGCCCGACGCATTTCCCAGCGGGTACGCAAGCGTTGCAATGCCCTGGTTGTTCAGATTGCCATTGCCGATGCTGCTGCCGGAGCTCTTGTAGAAGGTGACGTTGCCTGTAGGCACGTAAGAGCCGGTCTTGGCGTAGACCTGAGCGGTGAGCGTGATCGTGGTTCCGGTTGCGGCGGAGCCGGGAGAACTCAGGTCGGTCTGCGTAGAGACAGTGGCGATATTCACTGAGGTCGAGTCGCTGCCGCCTCCAGAGAAGTTTGCGGCGATATTGACGCGTCCGCCACCGGTGCTCGGAGTCCAGTAGACCTGGGCGTTGTAGCCGAGGGTCGGGCCGACATCGTCGGTGCCTATGGTCTGGCCGTTCGCAGTGAAGGTCACTGTGCCAGTGCCGCCTACGCCGCTGGTCGAGATCTGGGCATCAATGGTCTGCTGGACGCCGACGATGCCATCGCGCACGTTGAGGTTCACGACTCCGTCTGCCGAGGCAGGAGTAGCGAGGGCTAGCCCTGTCGTGCCGATGACTACTGCTGCGATAGCCCCGATTAGTCGCTTCATGGCGTTTCCGTTCACCTCTGCTTGGACGTCCGGCCGAATGGCTGCACGCCTCCAGCGTATGCGCTGGCGAGTTCCAGATCACGCCGGAAGAGGCGTGTTCAACGCGCATCCGAACTGAGTGAGGACCGACAATGGAGAGTCTTCCTCCTCACAAACAAGGGATCCCACATGCGTAGCTCCATCAAGTTCGCTGCCGTTGCCGCAACCGCAGTGCTCTCCATCGCCGGTCTGAGTGCCTGCTCCTCGAGCAGCAGCTCGAGTGCTGCTGCACCGTCTGGCTCTGCCGTCGGTGGCATGACCACCTGCGATCAGGCCACCCTCTCGCCTGAGGCGCTT
Organism: Actinomycetota bacterium; assembly: GCA_947449035.1. Lineage (GTDB taxonomy): Bacteria > Actinomycetota > Actinomycetes > S36-B12 > S36-B12 > CAIKZY01. The sequence goes on along the minus strand of CANFQC010000037.1, from coordinate 20,232 downwards.
AAGGCTGCCCAGGCAATTAACGCCAACAACACCTTTGAGACTCAAAGCGTTGAGTGCGACAGCGGCTGGGCCGTGGCGACCGGAATTCTCGGCGGCGGCGCCGGCGAGGAAGGCGCCGAGACCGACTCGGAGTCGAACTCCGAGGGTGATGCTGCAGCACCCCAGGGCGCACCCACGTCGTTCATCTTCGAGGCCGAAGGACAGTTCTGGATTCCTAAGGCCCCGGCAGATGTGTGCGGCACCATCGATGGCACGACCTACCCGTCTGATGCTCAGATTCCCGAGGCGCTGTTTGCCGCGGGCTGCCTCGCCGGCTAGTTGACGTACGGATCGAAGGGGTCAGGCAAACGCCTGGCCCCTTCGTCATGTCTGCGTATCGAGATGGGTCGAACGCGCATTCATCAACGACACGTAGTGGTGCCCATCACATGACTAATGCCACGGAATTCATCTCGTGTACGTACGATGAGGCACCGGCGTTCGCTCCTCACCCCCGTGGGGCGGGCGCCGGCCCCTGCGCTAGTTCGACTTCGAGGGGGCGGCGCGTTGGGCCCCGGTTTTCTCGAGTGCCGCAGTCAGCATGAAAGCTGACACATTCTGGCCGGCAGCAGCGGCTGCCTCGCGAATTGAGCTCAACTCGGCTGGTGTGAGCCGCATGTTGAGTCGCGCTGTTCGTTGATCCTTAGTCCCCACGTAATCCCCCTTGAGAATTAGTGTGACGTACACACGGCAGATCTGCCGAATCGACCACCCTTTGTGTGGGCTAGATCTCCCTGGGCGCCAAGGGCTTGTGCGTCCATCGATCGGCAATATCCCAAGTCCTTGTGGACATCCGCGTTATGAAAGACGTCAACGGGTAGGTTCGCCGTGTCGACTGACGGAGAGGCAACCCATGAGTACCTGGATCGACGAGGGCTTCATTGCCTTCGACACTGAGACCACGGGTGTCGACACTGACCAGGACCGAATCGTCACTGCGGCAGCTGTCCTCTTCCGCAATGGTGAGCCGCAGGAAACCCGGTCGTGGCTCATCAAGGTCGATATCGATATCCCTGAGCGCGCCAGTGAAGTGCATGGCATTACCAATGAGATCAGTCAGAGCCAGGGACAAGATCAAGCGGAAGCTTTGGCCGAGATCGGTGATTACCTCGATAGTGCCGGTGTGCCAATTGTTTGCTTCAACACCGGCTTTGATATCCCGATCCTCAACTCCAATCTGCAACGTCAAGGTCTGGGTGAACTCAAGACTTCCGTGATCATCTGCCCGTACGTCATCGACAGGCAACTCGATAAGTACGTGAAGGGCAAGAATCAGAGGCGCCTCAAGCCGACTGCGGAGCGTTACGGACTCGAACTCAGCGAAGATGACTGGCACGGCGCAGAGGCTGACTCGCTCGTGACAGGACGCATCCTCATTGCGCAAGGCATCAAGTTCCCGAAGATCACTGAGGTGACTGCGCAGGAGCTCGCCGACAAGGTTGTCGAGTGGCGAGAGCAGCAGGATGCAGAGTTCAAGGAATGGCTCGCCCGGCAACCTCCCCGCCAACCGTGAGTGAGATCGAGAAGTCGTGTTCGACTTCTCGATCGCGTGAAACAATTGGCTATGGCATTTGAGGGATTCGGCTCGGGTTTCGTGGATTTCTACCTCGAACTCGAGGACAACAACACGCGCGAGTGGTTCAAGGCGAATAAGCAGCGCTATCTAGATCAGGTGCGAGGCCCGATCGAGGCCCTAGCTGAAACCGTCACCGGAAAATACGGCACCCCGAAGATCTTTCGTCCCTACAAGGACACCCGTTTCGCCAATGACAAGACGCCGATCAAGGAAACCGTCTCGATGTGGGTCGATTTCGGTGGCGCGGGTTACTACGTGCAGTTCTCCGCCGACGGCATGCTCCTCGGTGCCGGTGCTTTTCAGCCCGACAAGCCGATTCTCCAGCGATTCCGCGAGTTCGTCACGACGCCGGCGGGCGAAGCAAAGGTACGAAAGTTGATTGCCAGCGTTCAGAAGAAAGGGCCGCACCTCAACACCGACTGGCGGCTCGCGACAGTGCCCCGCGGCTATAAGAAGGATGATCCGGCAGCTGACCTGCTTGCCCTGACGTCACTCGTGATGTCGAGCCATCGGGCACCGGGTAAGTGGTTGAGCACCAAAGAGTGCCTGACCGCAGTCACCGGCGGATGGGATGCCATGAAGCCGTGGGCAACCTTCGTCGCCGGGCTCAGCGCCTGAGTTCTGGACGCTAGAGGCGCAGGGGCTTGATCGGCGCAGCAATCAACGCCGGATTGCTTTTCCAGTCGACTCCCGGAACATCGACATACAGTTCAATCTCGTTACCGTCGGGATCTTGGATGTAAAGCGAGTGCGTCACGGTGTGATCGCTGGCACCCATGATCGGCACGTTGTTGTCAGCAAGAGTCTGTATCGCGGCACGTAACTCATCGTCACTGTCGCCGATCTTGAGTCCGAAGTGGTACATCCCCACGCGTCGACCGCCGGGAATGGGCGTGGCGTTGGCTCCGACTTCGATCAGGAGCAATTCGTGATGAGTGCGATTCGACGGTGCACTGAAGAGCCGTGCCGGAAACGGGAGCACCTCGCCAGGCTCCGCCACATCAAGCTCGCGCCAGCCGAGCACGTCACGGTAGAAGTGAGCCGAGACTTCGAGATTGCGCACGTAGAGCACCAGGTGCCCGAGTTCCTTGATTTCCACGTTTCGTCCCTATCCGTTGTGTCCTCAACGAGCCTACGACGCTTTCATGCTCGAACGAGCGACGAGATTCGGGATGCGGCTGCTCCCTTCATTCGTTGTTCTCTAGGTATTCGGGCGAAAGTTCGAGAATGCGCAACTAGGGGCTAGAGTCCCCTAGTCGGGGGACATCCCGCATCGAAAGGCCCACAGTGTCCCTCTCCATTCGGCGGAGTTTTCTCGCCGCTGCCGCCCTGGCGCTCGCGTCCGCTGGCATCCTCACCTCGACGACATCCGCTCAGGCGGCGACAACCCTCGATTTGAGTTACCTCGGACTCTCGGGTGCGGGCGTAACTATCGATGGGAACCAATACCTTGCCCAGGTATTCGTTCCCACCGAGAGCGGGCCATTGACCGCCGTAGTTCTTGGCTTGTCGGACGTGAACCAGCTCGGCGCCGTAGACATTTCAATCGAAAGCGTCGACAACTCCCACCAGCCGACGGGGACGGTGCTCGCAGTCGAGTCTCTCGACAACTCCGGAGTTGTTGATTGGCCCACCGTCGACTACATCGACATGTCGTTTACTTCGCCGCCAGTTCTGGTTGCCGGTACCGAGTACGCAATCGTGCTGTCGAGTCCCTCTGGCGACTTCGCTTGGTCGATGTCCGATTCCCCCTACCTTTCCGGCCAAAGCCTCGTGTACTCGTCAGGCAGATGGTCGGATTGGACTGGAACCTTCTCGTTCGCTACCTACATGGACGTCGCTGCCGCCCAAAACCTCCAGAGTCCTCCACCGGCCATGCAGCAAGTGGGATTGCCTTTGGCAGGGAACTGTGCTGCCATCACCGACACCTCGCTCAATTGGGGCGGGTCCCAATCTGGCGGCTGGGGCTCCTCCTGGGCGCAATGGATGAATGATGGTCATGGCGGCGCAGTGTGCACGCGCACGCTCGTCTGGACGTCAACAGGTCGCTGGACTGCGCAGGGGTAGAGCACCAGGTGTCCGAGTTCCTTGATTTCTACGTTTCGTCCCTATCCGTTGTGTCCTCGACGAGCCTACGGCCCACAACTGGGCGATTGCATACCGAGAAGGCGATCAACACGATTCCCTCGATGACTTCCATGCAGAGGAGTAGCGTGCGGTCATGAGCTACTACGCCCCGCCGCCGGTTGTCGCGCCGATCCCTGACCAGCAGCAGCAAGTTGGTCTTGCCGTAGGCGCAACCTGCGCAAATGTCGAAGACTCGAATCTGCGTTGGAACACCGGCTTGCGTGGCGGCTGGGCTGCTAGCTGGGCCTGGTGGGTCAATTCAGGCAAGGGCGGCGCTGTCTGCACTCGTACTCTGCACTACGACGACTCCAAGAGCCTCTGGACGTTCGTCTAGTCGCTCACGTGACTGCTCGAATCAAGTCGAACAAAGGCGCATACTGGAAGTAGGCCACAAGCCACCAGGAGGCACCATGACCGAGCAGCAGCACTACGAGATCGTCGCGTCGTACCCGAAAGCGGAGCTTCGCAAGTACTCGAGGTGCACGGTCGCCGACATCACCCTGACTGGCTCACCCGACCGAGTCGGTAACCGGGCATTCGGCCCACTCGTGCGCTACATCTCTGCAAAGCAATTGGCGATGACTGCACCGGTGCTTCAAATGGAAGCCGAGGCGCAGAGTCAGTGGACGGTCAGTTTCGTCCTGCCAGGAGGCAAGGCTGTCAGCGACTATCCGTTGCCTGATGACGCAAACGTGACCCTCCGCGAAATTCCCGAGCACCTGGCGATCGCGGCCCAGTGGTCTGGACGATGGACGTACTCCGGTGTCCAGCAGCACACGGACGCTCTCCGGGCGGTCATTCGGCAGCAGGGCCTCGTGGAACAAGGTCCGCCCGTTTGGGCGAGATACGACCCTCCGTGGAAGCCGTGGTTCCTGCGCCGCAATGAAGTGCTCATCGATGTCAGAGGGTCGTAGCACTCTCTGTGCATGAGAGTTGAGCGACACAACAGCAGTGGGTGGCAGCGACCAGTAGGGCGACCGGAGCAAGGGCAGAAGGTGCCGCTGTGTCCGGCATGCGGAGCTCAGGGTCTTGAGCTGCGACAGCACTCAGGTCATGACTACCTGTGCATCTCCTGCAATCACACGTGGGGCCGATGATGGCACTTCTTCTCATCATCACCCTGGGCGCCTGGTGGGCGCATCATGCAACCAAGCGGATGGGTAAGTCGCGAAGGCCGGTGAACCGAGGGATTGCTCGAACATTTCGAGCAACGAAGTGATTTCGAGACGATACTTGTCGTATGGATACCTACTCGGTCAGTGACTCGATCCGCTCGATCAATTCACGCAAGTCGGTGCTGAGTGCCTTCTCGCGCAACTCGTTCCTGTCTATTGGCTCGTACGGTTCATTCATGTCGATTGGATCTGTTGGCTCGGCCTTCTCGATCGGCTCGATCGGCAGCTTCGCCTCCGTCGTCAGCGTGCTCTCCGGCGCCTCCAAGTTCGCAGTGATGTCGTGGAGGAACAGCCGGAGCTGAGGGGAACCGTCGCTCCGTGCCGGAGCTCCTCCTCGAATCACAAGTCCTAATAAATGTTCTGGGCGGCCCCTACGGGACCGCCCAGAACATTTGTGGAGCTGAGGGGATTCGAACCCCTGGCCTTCTCATTGCGAACGAGACGCGCTACCAACTGCGCCACAGCCCCTTGCGAGAAAGAAGACTATCAAGGGCCGGAGTCACGGTGCTGCGTGGAGCCGATTCCGGCTAGATCCAGGTGGGCATCCACATGCGCAAGTTCCACTGCTCATACGGGATGACCTGGCCGGTCCAGATCGGATAGAACCACCAGGCTGAGAGCACGACAAGAAGTACCAGGACGCCGACAGCAATCGCACCCCAGCGCCTGCGGCGTTCTGTCGCATCCGAGGGGCCAAGAATTGAGCCGCAGGTCATCGCGAGCGCCATCACCACGAAGGGCACGTAGACCACGGTGTAGAAGGTGAAGATCGTGCGGTTCAGGTAAAGCATCCAGGGCAGCCACCCGGCAGCGATGCCGACGAGCACGGCGCCTGCGCGCCAGTCGCGGCGAGCAGTCCAGCGCCAGATCTGATGAATGATCGCGCCGATAGCCGCCCACCAGATGATCGGATTTCCGAGTGCGAGAACTTCAGCGGCGCAGTTGTCAGTCGGGCAGCCTTGAGAGCCGTCCTTGATGGCATTCCAATAGAACGATGTCGGACGCGACTGGAAAGGCCACGACAGTGGATTGCTTGCGTACGAGTGAGCACTAGTCAGGTGAACATGGAAGTTCCATGCTTCCGCGTGGTAGTGCCACAGTGATCGAAGCACCGCGGGAATGATCGATGGATCCTGATCGGCAGCCCAGTTGCGGTCGTAGCCTCCGTCGGTGAGCAGCCAGCCTGTCCAGCTGAAGAAGTAGACGACGATCGCGATCGCGACCATCACGACTGCGGTGATGGGCGTCTCGCGCAGGAATGTTGCGCGCCACGGCTGTTGCACGCCGATGGCACGTCGAGTCGAGATATCCCACACGAGAGTCATGATCACGAAGAAGACGATGAACCAGATACCGGACCACTTCACCGCGCATGCCAGACCCAGCGCTACTGCTGCCGCCCAGCGCAATGGCCGATAGCCGAAGCGCGGTCCGAACTTCGTGGCCGCTGCTTCGATGCCGTTCGTCTCGACAAACTCAGCCATTCGCTTGCGCGTGCGATCGCGATCAATGAGCAGCAGTCCGAAAGCGACGAGCACCCAGAAGCCGAGCACCATGTCGAGCAGGCCAGTGCGACTCATCACGATGTGAATGCCGTCGAGAGCGAGGAAGAGGCCGGCCAGAGTTCCGATGAGATCTGATCGCGTCAGGCGTCGAGTGATTCGAGCAGTGATGATGATCGCGAGGATGCCAAGCACGCACACCGCGATGCGCCAACCGAAGGGCGTACCGCCGAAGAGATATTCGCCGACTGCGATCGTCCACTTGCCCAGCGGAGGATGCACGACGAACGCCGGGTCAGTCTTGAAGATGTCGAGCACGCGCCAGTTGCCGTCGCTGGCGAGCAAGGTGTCGTTCGCGCCATCGACCATGGCGCGCTCGTACCCGAAGCGCAGCAGTGAAAGCGCGTCCTTCGGGTAGTAGGTCTCATCAAAGGCGATGGCGTGAGGAGTGCCGAGATTCCACAGGCGCAGAACCGCGCCGATAAATGCGACGACCAATGGGCCGATCCACCCACGGACGCCATGCGAGGGCATCGGGGGCACGAGCCTGCGGGTCAGCGAGGCCACATCGCGCGTGTCGGTCACCGGCCCATCGTAGGCGGGGAGGCCGCCCGTGGAACTGACACAATGCGCCAGTGACCGAACAGGGGCGAGTGGTGCTGGCGGCAACGCCCCTGGGCAATATCGGTGATGCCCCGCCGAGGCTGATCGAGCTTCTCGCCACCGCTGATGTCATCGCGGCAGAAGACACCCGCCGACTTCACCGGCTGATGAGCGATCTTGGGGTCACCCCGACCGGTCGCATCGTGTCGTACTTCGAGGGCAATGAGATCGCGCGCACAGATTCACTGGTGCAGGCGGCGCTCGAGGGTGCGGTGATCGCGGTCGTCACTGATGCCGGGATGCCGTCGGTGAGTGATCCGGGCTACCGGCTTGTCGCAGATGCGGTTGCTGCCGGAATCAACGTGACGATCGTCCCTGGTCCGTCAGCCGTGCTCGCGGCACTTGCCGTCTCGGGGCTGCCCGTCGATCGGTTCTGCTTCGAAGGCTTCCTCCCGCGCAAGGGCGGCGAGCGCAGCACTCGTCTCGCGCAACTGGCCGCCGAGCCGCGCACGATGGTCTTCTTCGAGGCCCCGCATCGCATTGAGGCGACCTTGCGTGCGATGGCCGAGAGTTTCGGCGCTGATCGCGCTGCTGCCGTGTGTAGGGAACTCACCAAGACTTACGAAGAGGTCAAGCGCGGCGGTCTCGGGGAGCTCGCTGGCTGGGCCGCCGAAGGCGTACGCGGTGAGATCACCGTTGTCGTGAGCGGCGCGAGCGAGTCAGAGCAGCGCGAAGCCTCCGGATTGGTCTCGGCAGATGACTGGGTGGCCGCGGTCGCAGCCCGTGAGGCAGACGGCGAGGACCGCAAGGCGGCCATCGGCGCCGTGGCCAAGGAGGCGGGGGTGCCCCGTCGTGAGGTGTACGCCGCAGTCGTCGCGGCAAAGGGCTCTGCCCCCGCGCCGTAGGATCAGCGCATGTCATCGTCCGAGAAGGCGTTCTACCTGACCACGCCTATCTATTACGTCAACGATGCCCCTCATATCGGGCATGCGTACACGACCACCGCGGGCGATGTGCTCACCCGCTGGCATCGCCAGCGTGGGGAAGAGGTCTGGTTCCTCACCGGCGTTGATGAGCACGGCACCAAGGTTGAGCGTGCTGCTGAGGCCGGCGGAGTGACCCCGCAGCAGTGGGTCGACCGCCTCGTCAGCACCGACTGGCTTCCGGTTCTCGAGACCGTCGATGCCGCCAACGATGACTTCATTCGCACTACCTCCTCCCGCCACATTGAGGGCGTGCAGCGCTTCTGGGAGGTGCTGCGCGAGAACGGCTACGTCTTCGCCGCACCTTACGAAGGCCCGTACTGCGTCGGCTGCGAGGAGTTCAAGCTTCCCGGTGATCTCGTCGATGGTGAAGGCGAGTACGAGGGGCAGAAGCTGTGCCCGGTGCACGGCCGCCCGGTCGAGCAACTCAAGGAAGATAACTGGTTCTTCCAGCTGTCGGCCTTCCAGCAGCGACTGATCGATCACTACGAGTCGAACCCCGATGCGATTCAGCCGCAGAGTGCCTACAACGAGGTGATGAGCTTCCTTCGCCAGGGCCTCGTCGATATCTCGATGTCGCGTTCGAGTGTGGGCTGGGGCATCCCGCTTCCGTGGGACGAGAAGCAGGTGGTCTACGTCTGGTTCGACGCACTCCTTAACTACGCGACCGCTGTCGGCTTTGGTGCTGCGCCTGAGACCGCCGAAGGCAAGCTCTTCGCGCGCACCTGGCCGGCCGACGTTCACCTCGTGGGCAAGGACATCCTGCGCTTTCACGCTGTGTATTGGCCCGCGATGCTGATGGCCGCGAATCTTCCGCTGCCGAAGAAGGTCTTTGCGCACGGCTGGCTGCTTGTCGGCGGCGAGAAGATGTCGAAGACCAAGCTCACCGGCATCTCGCCCGACCAGATCATCGATCACTTCGGCTCCGATGCATTCCGCTACTACTTCCTTCGCGCCATTGCCTTCGGCCAAGACGGTTCGTTCTCCTGGGAGGACATGTCGGCCCGCTACACCGCCGAACTAGCCAATGGGCTCGGCAACTTGGCGTCGCGGGCAACTGCGATGGTCGGCAAGTACTGCGAAGGCGTTCTGCCTTCCGCGCCCGCGGTCACTGATGCCGAGGTCGTGCTGCACGATGCACTCGCTGCTGCCGCAGCAGAGGCTGATCGCGCGATCCTCGATCTCGACTTCCTGACGGGCATCACCGCGGTGAAGTCGTTCATCGATCTCGTCAATGGCTATGTCACCGAGCAGGCGCCCTGGGTGCTTGCGAAGGATCCGGCCAACGATGATCGCCTGCACACCGTGCTCTACACGATCTGCGAATCGCTGCGCGCTGTCGCAGTGCTTTACAACCCGCTCATGCCGAAGGCAATGAGTTCACTGTGGAGTCAGCTTGGTGCAGAGGCCCAGCTCGGCCCGATCGGTGAGCAGCGAGTTACCGAAGCCGGTACATGGGGTCGTCTGCAGCCGGGCGCGGTCATCACCAAGGGCGATTCGCTGTTCCCGCGCATCGAGGAAGTGGCCTGACGTGTTCGAAACGGCACCGCAGCCCCTCGCTGCGCCCGTCATCGACACCCACTGTCATCTCGACATCCGTGATGGCGATCGTCACCCCGGGTCTACGCCTGATCCCGACGACCTGCTCGAGATCGCCGCAGGAGTAGGCGTCACCCGTGTCGTGCAGATCGGCTGCGATGTCGACTCCGCTCGCTGGTCGGTCCAGATGGCGCAGACACGCCCCGAGGTTGTTGTCGGGGTCGCCCTGCATCCGAATGAGGCGCCGCGCCTTCAGCTGGAAGAGGGCCGCGATGCCCTCGAGGCGGCTTGGGCTGCGATTGCAGAGCTCGCCGTTGACCCGAAGGTGCGCGCGATCGGCGAGACCGGTCTCGATTACTTCCGCACCGATGAGTCGGGCCGTGAGATCCAGCATGAGTCCTTCCGCTGGCATATTAATCTGGCCAAGGAGCTCGGCAAGCCGCTCGTCATTCACGATCGTGAGTCGCATGACGATGTGATCCGACTGGTCGAGGAAGAGGGTGCGCCCGAGACCGTGGTGTTCCACTGCTTCTCCGGCGACGCCGAGATGGCGAAGTACTGCGCGAGCAAGGGCTGGTACATGTCGTTCGCAGGCGTCGTCACATTCAAGAACGCTCAGGTACTGCGTGATGCCTTGCTCGAGGTGCCCGACGAACTTGTTCTCGTCGAGACAGATGCGCCGTACTTGACTCCGACACCTCACCGCGGAAAGGCCAATGGCTCGTACCTGATGCCGTACACCGTGCGCGCCATGGCCGATGTGCGCGATGTCAGCGAGGCGGCGATGGCCACCACGTTGTGGAACAACGCGCAGAAGGTCTTCGGTCCGTTCTGATGACAGAACTCCTGGGGGCACGCGAGATTCGCGAGCTCGCCGAGTCACTCGGCATCCGCCCCACGAAGAAGCTCGGCCAGAACTTCGTGATCGATCCGAATACGGTGCAGCGCATCGTGCGCGCCGCCGATGTCGTGTCCACCGATCACGTACTCGAAGTTGGCCCCGGACTCGGATCACTGACTCTCGCGCTACTGCAGGAAGTCGCCTCAGTCGTCGCCATCGAGATTGATCCTGTTCTCGCGGAGCAACTGCCTCGCACTATTGCCTTGCACATGCCCGAGCGCACCGATGCACTCACCTTGATCGTGTCGGATGCCATGAAGGTTGATGTCGTATCGGGAGAGCCCACTGCGCTTGTCGCCAACCTTCCGTACAACGTCTCCGTGCCCGTGCTGCTGCACCTGCTCGAGGTCGTGCCGACTATTCGCACCGCGCTGGTCATGGTGCAGAAGGAAGTCGCCGAACGGCTGGCTGCAGACCCCGGTAGTCGTACCTATGGCATTCCAAGCCTGAAAGCACGCTGGTACGGCGAGGTGCGCATGGCGGGCAACATCGGCCGGAACGTTTTCTGGCCCGAGCCCAACGTGGACTCTGCGCTGGTGCGCGTTGATCGTCGTGAACAGCCCACATGCGAGTCGAGTCGCGAATGGGTATTCACGGTGATCGATACGGCCTTCGCTCAGCGTCGCAAGAGCCTGCGCGGCGCACTGGCCCAGTTGGCCGGTTCGCCTGATGCTGCCGAGCAGGCGCTGCGCGCCGCGGGCATCGACCCCGGTCGACGCGGGGAGGCCCTCACGCTGCCTGAATTCATCGCCCTGGCCGACAGCCTTCATCGGGCCTTGGCTCTCTAGAACGCCTACCCTCAAGCCATGGCCTCGACCTCGGTGATCGTTCGCGTGCCCGCGAAAGTCAACTTGCAGTTGTCAGTTGGACCATTACGCACGGACGGCTATCACGAGCTCGCCACCGTGTTTCATGCCGTGAGTTTGAGCGACGAAGTGAAGGCCACCTACGCCGAGCCTGGTGCCGGAATCACGCTGACGATCTCGGGCGAAGGCGCAGATCACCTGCCGGTCGATGAGTCGAATCTCGCGTATCGCGCAGCGATGCTGCTCGCCGCCCACGCAGGCATCGATGCTGACGTCACGCTGCACCTGAACAAGGGCATTCCGGTGGCCGGCGGCATGGCAGGCGGAAGTGCCGATGCCGCAGGTGCACTCGTCGCCTGCGATGCGCTGTGGCGTCTGGGCACCGATCGCGATGACCTGATGGATCTCGCGGCCGAACTCGGCTCGGATGTGCCGTTCGCGTTGCACGGAGGTACTGCCGTTGGCACCGGGCGCGGCGAGAAACTGATGTCGGCACTGGCTCGCGGGTCATTCCACTGGGTGTTCGCTCTGGCCGAAGGTGGTCTCTCGACTCCTGCGGTCTATAGAGAATGCGACCGACTGCGCGAGGGCGTCGACGTTCCTGATCCGTATGTGTCGGACCTGCTCATGCAGGGTCTTCGTGCGGGTGATGCAGTGATCCTCGGCAAGGCTCTCAGCAATGATCTGCAGGCCGCGGCGATCTCACTTCGACCCTCACTCGCGCAGGTACTTGAGACAGGTGATGACCTCGGAGCTCTTGGTGGAATCGTGTCGGGCAGTGGCCCAACGTGCGCATTCCTCGCGCGCGATCACGAGCACGCACTCGACATTGCGGTCGGCCTGACGTCTGCTGGAGTGTGCCGCACGGTAAAGACCGCGACGAGCCCGGCAAGCGGCGCGAAGGTTGTCGGCTAACTGCGGGTCTTCGCATCGCGGTCTTTCAGGTCGAAAAGACCACAGTTCTCGTGCCTGTCAGCAGGATTCGATCCTCCGAGTACAGCCGAACGGCACGTGAGAGCACTCGTCTCTCGACATCCCTGCCGACCTCGACCAGCGAATCGGCCGAGCGCGCATGTGACACGCGTTCAACGTCCTGCTCGATGATTGGGCCCTCGTCGAGATCAGCTGTGACGAAGTGTGCGGTAGCTCCGATGATCTTCACGCCGCGTTGATGAGCTTGGTGATACGGACGGGCTCCCTTGAAGCCAGGGAGAAAGGAATGATGGATGTTGATAATCCGGCCGGGAAGCCTGGAGCAGAAGTCATCGGAGAGCACCTGCATGTAGCGAGCGAGGATGATGACATCGGCGTCGCACTCCTCCATGAGAGCGAGTGTTCGCGCCTCGGACTCGGGCTTCGATTCCGGCGTGACGGGAATGTGCTCGAATCGGATGCCGTGTGCTGCGGCGAGTGGAGCCAGGTCAGGGTGGTTCGACACAATCACCGGAATTTCGATGGGCAGTTCGCCCTGGGCTCGCCGGTAGAGCAGGTCAACGAGGCAGTGATCGAACTTGCTAACCATCAACACAGCTCGACGGTGGTGGCTCTCGTCGCGAAGACTCCACTCGGGCGCGAAGTGGGCGCAATGCCGCGACAGCGCGTCGGTGATCTCCGATCGGGCTGGGTTGAGCACCTCGAATCGGGTCCGCATGCAGAACAGCTCAAGGTCGGGGTCAGTGAACTGAGCCTGCTCCAGGATGTTGGCGCCGACCTCGAGCAGCGCAGAGGTCACGGCATTGACGATCCCGCGCTCATCGCCGCATCGGAAGGTGAGGATGTAGGTCGTCATGGTGGCTTTCGTGTGAGGTGGCCCGAATCGGCCGCTGGTCGGTCACGTGGACGAGAAGGGGCCCCTCCCCACCCACGTGAAGGATAAACAGCAAAGATATAGATCTTTACTGTATTCGCTGGTAACGTCCCGAACCGTTCCAGCAGGTCCGCACGAGCGAGGGAGTCCCATGACCGAGGCAGTGAAGTCCGTTCTCCACGGCGAGCACGAGGCCCGCGGGGCCGAGTTCGTCGTGTATTCCGGCTGGACCTGGGTCACGACCTTTGGTGATGTGCAACGTGAGTACGCGGCAATCCGTAGCGGAGTCTCCATGTGGGACGTCTACGGCCTGCAGAAGTTCGATGTCTCTGGTCCCGATGCCCCGCGGGCCATTCAGCGGGTCTTCGGCAATGACGTCCTGGGCATGGCCATCGGGCAGGTCAAGTACGGCCCGTTCGTAACCGAGACAGGCGCACTCATCGATGACGGAACGGTGTTCAAGCTCGCCGAGGATCACTTCTGGGTCATGGCGAATTCGGAGAGCACGGAGCACTACATCCGCGACAACGCTGATGGCATGGATGTGCACATCGAGTTCCGGACGCACCAGATGCCGGATATTTCGATACAGGGTCCAGGCGCACGCGACTTCATCCAACGCTTGACTGACACCGATATCAGCGGGCTCAAGCATTTTCGTTTCCTCCCAGAGCGCATTGAGGTCGCGGGTATTCCGGTGTGGCTCACAAGATCAGGATTCACAGGAGATCTCGGCTACGAGCTGATTCCTGATCCCACTGATGCCGTTGCGCTGTGGAAGCGCCTGGCCGATGAGGGCGCGGTTCCCGTCGGCGTTGACGCGGTGGGCATCGCACGTATCGAGGCGGGGCTCGTCATCATCGGAAATGACTATGAGCCGGGAGTGACTTCTCCCTACGACCTGAGCATGGACAAGATCGTGGCGAGCGAGAAAGACCTGCCGATGCTCGGCATCGAGTTCTTGCGCCAGGCCTCAGTCTCACCCGCACGACGATTCAAGACCCTTCGCGTTTCGGGCTCGGCACTTCCGTCCGACATGACTCCCGTCTGGGATGGCGAACGTCGGGTGGGCACCTTGACTAGCCCGAGCAATTCGCCGCTCGCCGGCATCATCGGATTGGCAGTGCTTGAGACACAGTGGTCCGCGAATGGCACTGAGCTTGCCATTGAGATCGATGGCTCACGCGTGGGTGTCGTCGTCGACGAGCTCTCGATCTTCGATCCGCAGCGCGCGCGGCAACGGGGGTAATCGCCTGCTCCTCCGGGCTGGGCGAAAGCGTGGTTGCGTGCCACGGGGGGACACGCAAACAGGCTCTCGAACAAGCCTCGGGGCATTTACGGAAAACATACACATTTTATAGGTATTCGGTTAGTCTCCGAAGAACCGACCGAACGGCACAGTCAGGAGAGCGACGTGGCTCTGAGTGATCCAGGAAAGTACCGCGATAAGTCAGCTGACTTTATGGCGATGTGGCACAGCAAGCGCGGAGCAGAGGTGCGCGAGCTCGTGACCGAGGAATTGATCGAGGAGCACGCGACTAATCCCGAGTGCGAACTCGGCCATCAAAGCGGTGAACTCGTGCAGGTGCTCAATTACCTCCGCATGGCACCCACCCCGGGCAAGGACTTCGGCTACATGACCTCGCCATTCCAGGAGTACCGCATCGGCCTGATCAGCGTGCGTGGCGCCGAGGTCACCTTCCCTGCTGACGAACGGATCTTTACCTCAGAGCACGAGGTTGTGCAGGAGATATTCCTGCGTCGACTTGTGCGCATGGGACTTCGCGACGAGGAGAGTGCATCATGAGGCCGCTGACCATTCGGGGCTACTGCGATCCGCTGGTCGTCTCACCTGGCGACGACATCAACTTCTATGTGAGTTGCGATCACCCCGGTGAAGTATCTCCGCGACTCGTTCGAGTCGTGCTTGGTGATGAGAATCCTGATGGGCCAGGCGCCAAGGAGATTCCCGTTGAGGGCGTGAACCTTATGCCCTTCGAGGGAATGGCACAGCGCACGCAAGCCGGAGGTCACATAGTCGTGAGCGCGCTTCCAAGCGCCTTCAACGCTGCGCAGGGTTTTTCCGTGCACCTGTTCGCCTCGCCAACCCTGCCAGCGGCCGGGCAACAAGCGCTGATCGGGCAGTGGTCGCAGGCCGACTCGCGCGGCTGGGAACTTGGCCTGGTCGATGGGCACGTGTTCTTCCGCGTGAGCGAAGGGAATGTAACAACGCAGGTCGAGACTACGAAGGCTCTCTTTGCAGGCATCTGGTACTCAATCTGTGCCTCATACGATCCCGACACAGGTCTCACCGTTTCGCAGACGGCAGTCGTGGGTTCCTGCAATGGTCGTTTTGGTCCGGTGGTGGATCTGGACAACGACTCCACGCAAACCATGTCCGGCGCATTCCCGCTGGCTGTCACCTCGGCCCCACTCGTTATCGCTGCAGTGGCCGAGTCTGAGAATCCTGGACGTGTATGGGTCACGCATCAGTACTCCGGCAAGATCGAAGCGCCGAAACTGTTGAACTCAACCTCGCTGAGCGCGGCCGAGACTCTCGCCCTCGCGGACGGAAAGGTGCCGTCGACCGCCGTCGCGTGTTGGGACTTCGCCGAGGGAATCACGCGCACAGGCATTCCTAGCGACCAGGCCGTCGAGATCATCGCCGGCTGCCATGGCCAGCTTGTCAACACCCCGGATCGCGCCATGACCGGCCGCAACTGGGATGACACGGAGCACCACTTCATTCATGCGCCCGAGCAGTACGGGGCGATCTGGTTCCACCCGGACTCCATTGATGATTGCCGCTGGGATGTCAGTCTCACGATGCGCATTCCTGATGACTTGGGTAGCGGTGTGTACGCGCTAGAGGTCGATCAAGGTCGTGATGTGGAGCGCATCGTGTTCTTCCTGCGCCCGAACCCGAACAACCGCAAGAAGATCCTGTTCCTGGCTTCGACCTTCACCTATCTCGCATATGCAAATCAGCAGGTTGCTGTTCAGGCGGCGGTGGCGCAGTCAGTCTTCGCCCACACCGCGATCCTCCATGACAATGAGATCGAGGTGCACGAGCGCAGCCTTGAGTACGGCCTGTCGACCTACGACTACCACGCCGACGGCAAGGGCGTGCAGTACAGCACCTGGCGGCGACCGATCCTCAACATGCGGCCGCAGCATCGCTACTGCTACTCGACCCTGTGGAACTTCACCACTGATCTGCATCTGCTGAACTGGATGGAGCAGATGGGCTTCGAGTTCGACGTGCTGACTGACCACGATGTACATGAGCACGGCTCGGAGCTGCTCAAGAACTACAACGTCGTCGTCACCGCAAGTCACCCGGAGTATTACTCGACGCCTCTGGTGAACGCCTGGGAGGAGTACATCGCCTCGGGTGGTCGCGGAATGTACCTGGGCGGCAATGGCATGTACTGGGTGTCCGTTCCCAACCCAGATCGCCCGTACCTCATTGAGGTGCGTCGAGGCGAGCAGGGCGATCAGGGCTGGCGTGCGAATCCGGGCGAGACCTTCCACAGTCACTCGGGTGAGAAGGGTGGACTCTGGCGGCTTCGTGGCCGCGCTGCTCAGCGCATCTGGGGTGTTGGCTACACCGCACACGCCTTCGGCACCAGTGCTCCGTACTTCCAGCTGCCTGATGCCAAGGACCCGCGCCTGGACTGGATGATGGAAGGCATCGCGTACGACGATCCGATTGGTGATACCGGCCTGATTGGCAATGGCGCGGCCGGCCATGAATTCGATCGCTACGACCTGACTCTGGGAACACCGCCGAACACGATGCTCGTTGCCAGTTCCTTCGGCCACAACGTCTACGACATGGTCGTGCCAGAGGATCAGTACTTCCCGAGCTCGGGAATGAATGGTCTCGAGCATCCGAATGTGCACGGTGACATCACCTACTTCAGTTCACGGAATGGCGGCGGAATGTTTGCTGCTGCATCCATGACCTGGGTGACGAGCCTTCCGATGAACAACTACGACAATCACGTCTCTCGTCTCACCGGAAATGTTCTGAGGCGATTCGCGTCGTCCGAACCCCTCCCCGCAGTCGACTAGATAACTCGCTCAGCGAATTCAGCACCGTAGAAAGGTTCGGCATGACGGCGATTGAGAAGCATCGGCAGGAACGCTGCTCCGAGGCTGCTATCCAAGCGGCGGAGGCGTTGCTCGACGAGGCTAAATCCGAGCTCATCTATTACGCGGCTGTGAGCCTGAATGGAAGAGTTCTGACGAAGGTGGTGCCTCGTCGTCACTTCCGACGCAATATTGCTCGCGGAGTTCAGCTTCACGCCTCGGCGATTGCTGATCTCACGACCTCCATCGGGGGGGAGCTTCTATGCGGAGGTGCGCAAGCGCCTGAGGTTACGGCCATGCCGGATCCGTCGACGCTCATCATCTTGCCCTGGGATTCGGAGATGGCCTTCGTGTTCTGCGACCTGTTCGTTCGCGAGGATGCTCCGGTGAATGGGGGTGAGCGCTCGGATCTCGACGTTCGCGGAATCCTCCGGTCCCGACACGCTGATTTCCAAGCGGCCACCGGGTTCATCTTGAAGTCGGGTTGCGAACCCGAGATGTCATGGATCTCCGACACCCCACCCTTCAGTCGGCCGGGCTTGGCACCGAACTATCACTTCGGCACGCTGGACGACAATCGCGAGCTTGTGCAGAGAGTGATGTCGTACGCCTACTCCATGGGACTCGACATGATCGAGGGTGACTACGAGGACATTCATCAGATCGAATTGAACTGGATGTTCGACAATGCGGAGCGAACCTCCGACCGTCTCATCATGTATCGGATGCTGTGCCGTCAGGTCGGCCATGAATTCGGAGTCATTGCCTCGTTCATGCCTAAGCCCTTTACCGGGATCATGGGCAATGGCTGCCACCACAATATCTCGCTGTGGGATGGCGATCGCAACATATTTGAGGATCCTTCGGATCCTGCCTTGCATGTCACCGACGAAGCTCGTTGGGCGATCGGCGGGCTGTTGCAGTACTCCGGTGCAGGCATGGCAGTCATGGCGCCAACTGTGAACTCGTACAAGCGCTTTGCCGACGTCGGTCAGTTTGCCCCGATCGAGGTGAACTGGGGCTTGGACAACAAGACCTGCACGGTTCGCGTAAGCGCCAGCGGCCGTCTCGAGTACAAGCTTCCGGATGCCTCCGTGAATCCGTACTTATCGCACGCCGTGATTCTCGAGATGCTCGAGCGAGGTCTTGCCCAGCGAATCGATCCAGGGGCGCCGAGCGAGTTAGATTCAGCTCGCGGAGACGACTCGTCCTTCCCTGCACTATCGAAGACACTGGGCGACTCTGTCGCCGCGGCCGTTGCTTCCGACCTGGTGACGTCTGCCATCGGAGCACCTATGGCGAATCTGTTCGTGGAATACAAGAGTGATGAGTGGCAACGATCATGTGCCGCTGTCACGGATTGGGACAGAGCGCATTACCTGGAGTTCCTCCCGTGAGCCCCACCCTCGAACCAGGTGTACTCAAATTGGCTACCTCCGATCTTGATGCTCGGCCGCTGTTCTGGAATGAGGGAACGAGTCGGTACGGCTATGAGCCGGAAGCAGCGGAGGCGGTTGCCGCGGCAATGGGCCTACGACTTGAGTGGGTGTACACCGACTGGGCCGGACGCATGAAGAGCGTGCTCGATGGTGAGTCCGATGGCGTCTGGTGCGGTGTAACAAACATTGAGGAGCGGCGTGAGTTCCTCGGATTCTCAGATCCGTACGGCTTCTTCAACGAGGCATGCCTGGTACGCCAAGGGGTGTCGGCTTCAACGCCCGACGAGCTCGTCGGCAGTAGAATCGGGGCAATCGAGAAGAGCACGAATCTCGAGCTCGTATTGGCGTGGCCGGGAGTCATCCCGGTCACCTTCAGCTCGCACAGTGATGACGTGTTCACCGACATGATCGAAGCCACCGCCTCAGGTGTCATCGACGGCTTCGTCGATGACGAGCCGGCAATGATCCCGCTTGCCGAGCGTGACTCGCGGCTGGTCTATGCGTTCTCCGTGGAGTCTCGACACCCGTGGGCGTGCGGAGTGCGTCCGGAGAACACGGGGCTAATCGAGGCCCTCAACGCGGGGCTAGCACGGGCCTTGAGCAACGGAGATCTCGAAGTTGCCTGGCAACGACACCTTCCTTTTCTTGATTTTCCGTTTGGGAAGGCCCTTCCATGAAGGCCCTGATCCTTCAGCATGATCACATCAGTCCGCCTGGCGTGATCAGCCGCCGGCTCGAGCATCACGGCTTCCAGGTTGAGGAGCGCGGTGTCGTGCCAGAGGATCGTTATCGCTCTCCTGACGTGGACTTCACCTTTCCTGCAATCGAGGAGTACGACCTCGTCGTCATCATGGGAGCGCCGTGGGGTGCCTGGGATGACGCGACGATCGGAACTTGGCTCACCGCTGAGCTGGAATGGATCAGGGCGCTGCACGCCGCGAATGTGCCGGTGCTCGGTATCTGCTTCGGCGGGCAAGCAATCGCCCGAGCGCTCGGAGGCTCGGTCGGGCCGGCGCCGGCTGAGGAACTCGGATTCTCGATGGTGCACTCCGATGCGCCCGAACTCGTGTCGGATGGCCCGTGGTTCCAGTTCCACTACGACCGCTGGCAGGTCCCGCCAGGTGCGCGGGAAATCGCTCGCAATCCCTTTGCCTCGCAGGCATTCGTGAGCGGTCGCATGCTCGCGCTGCAATTCCATCCAGAGGTTGACAGTGACGTTCTCGACACCTGGGCCCTCGATGAGGAACTCGCTGTGAATATTGCTGAATCCGGGCAGGATTTCGAGGTCATGCGACGACAGGTGGCCGCGTGTGATTCGGGTTCATGGGCGCGCGCAGCAAAGCTCGTCGATGCTTTTTTGTGCCATTGCGAAATTCCGATTGCGAGCTGAAGGAGTGTCATGCCAGCCGATGTGAGCGTGAAGATCGGGTACCTCGTACAAGATGCATTGGACTCGAAGCGTCTTGCCAGATTCTGGTGCGAGCTGCTCGATACGCAGATTGATACCGAGGTCGGCGAAGGCGAGTTCATCGTTCTTGCGACCACGGCCGAGGGATACAGCATCGTCATCCAACGTGTTCCCGAATTGAAGTCGGGCAAGAATCGCGTTCACCTTGATCTCATTGTCGAAGATCTTGATG
>CANFQC010000036.1 GCA_947449035.1 Actinomycetota bacterium | reverse complement strand
GTCAGCGGTCAGGGTGCGGCGCATGTCGCAGATGAGGGTGGTCATGTCGTCACTGATCGCGTTGGGGCTGGTGTGGGGTCGTCGGGTGCGTGGTTCAAGTGCTTCCCAGCCGCCGTGTCTCCAGGCGGCGACGAGTTGGCTGACTCGGGGTTGGGAGATGCCGTAGAGGCGCGCGACCTCCGTTTGCGACTTCCCGGCTAGGACAGCTTCAACGATCACCCGTTGCTTGGACATGCCCAGAAGGCTGTCCGATGCCCGAATTGGCCGTTATAACGATGTCCCGAGACATGCCATAAATATGTCCCCGAACAGCGCATTGTCGGGCGCACTCGTTATCCCTCGCACTTCTCGCCGATGTGTGGGGGATTTCGTCTTTCCGGAATAGGTCATCGCCCCCCGCGGTTGGATGAGGCAGGAACACCCGATGAAAACGCCCGATGAATAGGAGCAGTCATGGCTGACGCAGCGATCACGATGTACGGCGCCGAGTGGTGCGGCGACTGCCGCCGTTCCAAGCGGCTGCTCGATTCCCTGGGTGTCGCGTATGAATACATCGATGTGGCCAATGACGATGCGGGCAAGGATGCCGCGATCGAGATCAGTGGCAAGCAGTCGATTCCGGTGATCACCTTCTCTGACGGCACGTACGTAGTCGAGCCGTCGGATATTGACCTGCGCGCAAAGGTCGAGGCGCTCGGCCTGCTGTAGGCCAAGCGCCTCGACACTTCGTTCGGACGTGCTGCGAGTTACGACGCTGTTGTCGTCACCTGGAACTGGAATCCGATGAAATCGCCACCGACGCCACCACCGGGATTGGTCTCGTAACCGACGCGGTAGCCCCAGGAGCCCGTGCGTCCGAGATCAGCGAGGATTTCGAAACTGCGGTCCTTCTTGATCGTGGTCGTGATGCCGAGATCCGTGAAGTCTCCGCTGCCCTTCTTGTCGCTCGGGAAGAACCTCTGCAGGCTGATGACCTGCCCTGGCTTGGCGTAATTCGGTGCCTTGCCTGTGATGCTGATCGTGGCGCCTGCAGGTGCCTTCGTCGGCGTGACAACCGCCGTTCCGGGATCCCAGCCTTCAACATTCGGCTTCTTGGGGAAGCCATTCTTGGTCAGTTCCGAGGAGCTATAGGCCACGACCTTCGACGCGGTAGCTGCTGATGCAGGTGAGGCGGTCATCACAATCGGCGAGATGACGAGCGCAGTGCCGAGCAGTGCGGCGCCGAGCTTGGTGGACTTCTTCATGGCTTCCCCTTCGTTGTACGGCAGGTCTACCCGTGACCCTATGGGCCTAAACCACGGGATTTCGCGTTGTGTCGGTGGATATAGGAATGCGTCGCCCTCAGTCCCCGGCGGTAATCGAGCGCCCGTGAATGCGGAAGGATAGGTCCGTGGCCGGTCGCAATCTCATCAATGTCGAATCAGTGACCAAGGCCTACGGCCACCGCCCCTTGCTCGACAAGGTCTCCCTGGGTGTCGGTGAGGCCGACCGCATCGGCATCGTCGGCCGAAATGGCGCCGGTAAGAGCACGCTGCTTCGCGTACTCGCTCAAACCGAGAAGGTCGATGACGGCCGCGTGAGCATGGGCAATGACGTGCGCCTAGGTTTCCTGCGTCAGCGCGATGACTTCCCGCCCGATCTCACGGTTCTCGAAGCCGTCGTGGGCGATCGTCCGACTCACGAGTGGGCTGTCGATCCGAATGTGCGCGAAGTTCTCGAAGGCCTGCTTGGCGGATTCGATGAAGAGCTGCTGGCCCGCACGCTCGGCACCATGTCTGGCGGTGAGCGTCGACGCGTTGATCTCGCACGGTTGCTGATCACCGACCTCGACGTCCTGCTGCTCGACGAGCCGACCAACCATCTCGATGTCGAGGTTATCGCGTGGCTTGCTGCATACCTGAAGACACGCCCGCGTCTTGGCCTACTCGTCGTCACCCATGATCGCTGGTTCCTCGACGAGGTCTGCGAGAACATGTGGGAAGTCGTCGGCGGTGGAGTCGAGGAGTACGACGGCGGCTACAGCGCCTTCGTGCTGGCCAAGGCAGAGCGCATGCGTCAGGCCTCGGTCTCCGAACAGCGTCGCAACATGCTCATTCGCAAGGAACTCGCCTGGCTGCGTCGCGGAGCACCGGCGCGAACCTCCAAGCCGAAGTTCCGCATTGATGCCGCCAATGAGCTGATCACTGCCGAGCCACCGCCTCGCGACAAGGTCGAGCTGCTCTCCTTCGCCGATGCGCGACTGGGCAAGACCGTCTACGAAGTGCATGACGGTCAGCTCAAGGCCGGCGACAAGCTGCTCATCGAGCGTTTCAACTGGAATATCGGCCCCGGACAACGCCTTGGCGTACTCGGATCCAATGGCGCGGGCAAGACCACGCTCATTCGCATGCTTCAGGGCGAGGTCAAGCTCGCGCAGGGCAAGCTCGTCACCGGTGTCACGGTCAAGCCTGCGTATCTCTCACAGCACCTCGAAGAACTCAACCCCAAGTGGCGAGTACTCGAAGCGGTGGAGCACGTCGCCAACCGAGTTGATCTCGGCAAGGGACGCGAGCTGTCAGCGTCACAGCTCTGCGAGCGACTCGGCTTCAACGCTGATTCCCAGTGGACCCCGGTCGGAGACCTCTCCGGTGGCGAACGTCGCCGGCTTCAGCTCACCCGCCTGCTGATGAGCGGTCCGAATGTTCTCGTCCTCGATGAGCCCACCAACGATTTCGATATTGAAACCCTGGGCGCTCTCGAGGATCTCCTCGATGGCTTTGCCGGCACGTTGATCGTGATCTCGCATGATCGCTTCTTCCTGGAACGCGTCTGCGATGACTTCTACGGCCTCGTCGGTGACCTGCAACTTCGCGATCTCACCGGAGGAGTCGACGACTACCTCGATCGTCTTCGCGCACGAAAGGCAGCACCCTCCGCCAAGGGCGTCTCGAACAGCGCCGGCGCCCCCGCCGGTAACAGCGCAGCGCAGGATCGCCTGAACCAGAAGGAGATGTCAAAGCTCGAGCGCCAGATCAAGAAGTTCGATGAGCGCGAGACCAAGCTGCACGCCGATCTTGCGACTCATGCAACCGACTTCGAAAAGGTCGCTGCACTGAACGAGGAATTACGGGAAGTGCAGAAGGGCAAGGAAGAAGCCGAAGAGGCCTGGCTCGCTCTCGCCGAGTAATCAGCGCCAGCTGGCGAGCAGCGAATTCTCGGCAAGTGCTGCGATGTCGGCTTCGGTGAGATCCAGGGCCTCGGCGATGGCCACGTAGTTGTCGGCCACGTAACCACCGAAGTAAGCGGGATCATCGCTGTTAACCGTGACGAGAACTCCCGCGTCCATGAGTTTCTTGAGCGGATGCGCACTCAGATCGGGCGTGACCTGCAGCCGCTGATTCGACAGCGGGCACATGGTCAGCGGGATTCGATGGGTCGCGAGGTGCGCGACAAGTTCTAAATCATCTATTGCGTTGACGCCGTGATCTATGCGCTCGACCTTGAGCAATGTCAGGGCATCGGTCACATTTCCGGCCGGACCTTCCTCGCCTGCGTGCGCCACGGCGCGAAGCCCCATTTCATGCGCTGCATGAAAAGCCTTCTCGAATTTCGCCGGCGGATTGCCGCGTTCGCCCGAGTCGAGACCGACTCCGTCGATGAACTGCAGGTAGGGACGGGCCTGCTCGAGGGTTGCCAGCGCTGACTCCTCGTCGAGATGACGAAGGAAGCACATGATGAGTCGATGAGTAATGCCGAGGTAGAGCTCGCCGAGCTTGAGTGCTCGGGCAATGCCGTTGAGCACCGTGCCGAATTCAATGCCGCGCTCCGTATGGGTCTGCGGATCGAAGAAGATCTCGACGTGCACCACGCCATCGGCCTTGGCGCGTTCGAGATAGGCCCAGGTGAGGTCGAAGAAATCCTCCTCGGTCACCAGAACAGCAGCACCTGCGTAATAGAGGTCAAGGAACGACTGAAGATCCGCGAAGTCGTAGGCGGCACGTACTTCGTCAACGCTGGCATACGGAAGGGAAACCCCATTGCGCATCGCGAGGTCGAACATCATCTCCGGCTCAAGGGTGCCCTCGATGTGAAGATGCAGCTCGGCCTTGGGCAGGGAGATGATGAATTCACGCAAGGTTCTCACGGGGCAAGTATCCACATAGCCGGGAGAGCGATCATGGCTAATGCAGTGCCCAGCACGAGAATCTGTGACCAGCGCGGGCTGCGCCACCGGCCAAGCCGTGCCTCGTCCCGCGCCAGCCACCAGATGACGAGTAACAGGAACGGTGCCACCAGTCCGTTCACTAGGGCTGCGATGAACAGGAAATGGATCGGATTCACTCCGGTGTATCCCAGGAGAAGCCCTACGACGATGGAGGTCACGATGACGGCATAGAACGCTTTTGCCTGGCTCGGTTTGCGCTCCAGGCTCTCGGCCCAGCCGAAGCTCTCGCTCATCGCGTAGGCCGTCGAGCCGGCAAGCACCGGAATGGCCAGCAGCCCGGTACCGAGGATGCCCAGAAGGAATAACGTGCCTGCGAAATCGCCGGCGATGGGTGCCAGTGCCTGTGCTGCCTGCTCGGCGGTGCTGACGTCGGTGATTCCCTGCACGTGCAGGGTTGCCGCTGCCGTGGCCATGATCGCGAACATGATGAAGACACCAGAGAACATCCCCGCGAACACGTCACCGCGCATCGCTCGCACGTGTTCCTCGCTCACATCGGGATGGGCATCGTCTTCATCCTCGATCTCCTCTGCTGCCTGCCAGAAGAACAGGTACGGGGAGATTGTCGTGCCGGCCAGGGCGATGAGCGCGGCAAAGGTGATCTTGCTCCACGTCAGCGTGGGCACGAAGGTCGAATGCAGGACCTCTGTCCAGTCGACGTGAGCGACGAAGAGCACGGCGACGTAGGCGAGGAGCGATAGGCACAGCCAGCGCAGAATCCGCGCATAGCGGTGATACGGCACGAACACCTCTGCTGCGGCGATGAGCACTGCGAACAGCACGACACCGATGAACTGCGGGATAGGCAGCAAGAGCCGAGTAGCCGCGGCCATTGACGCGAGATCAGCGGCGATGTTGACGGTATTGGCGATGGCCACGAGGACGATGCAGACGATGAGAATTCCGCGAGGCAGGCGAGTGCGAATCAGTCGAGCAAGGCCCATCCCGCTGACAAGTGCCAGCCGTGCGCATGTCTCCTGCACGGCGAACGCGAGGGGAAGCATGACGGGCGCAGCCCACAAGAGTTGGAAGCCGCTCGTGGCACCCACCTGTGAGTAGGTGCCGATGCCTGACGGGTCATCGTCGGCAGCACCGGTGACGATCCCTGGGCCCAGCCTGCGGAAGTATCCGCGTCCGCGCAGCGCTAGGCGGTGGGGGTGATGCTCACTCCTGCGCTCCATCCCCTCACTATGGACGATGGCGAATGACGATGTCGGCTGCGTCACGGAAACGCGAGTTTGCCCACAGCTGGTTGCCGTCCTGCACGGTGAAGCCCGTGAGCGATGGCTTGACGCCATCGAAGACCGCGGTTGAGGGCGACTCCATGAGCAGTGCCCATTCGCGGCGCAGGAAGTGCTCCTGGAGCATTCCTTCGACGTAGCGATTGTGAGTGCCGACTGCGAGGAAGCGCACGTGCTGCTCGATGAGGTCGTTCGCGGGAAGAACGACCTCGAGTTCCTGGCCCTGAAGGTCCACGTGCATGAGGTCGACTGCCGGCGCAGCACCGACGAGGGTTTCCAAGGTGACCGTGGGAACATCGACATGATCGAAGTGGGCACCGCGGTAGTCCATGGTGCGTTCGTGATCGGTGAGCACGGCGCCGCCCATGTCGTCATCCGAGAGCGTCGGGAAGCGCAGCGTGGTCTCCGTCGACCAGCAGGCCGCGAGAACGACGAGCATCTCGACGTGGTCTCGACGCTCGGCGATTGCCGTCGCGATCTGAGCGGGTGTCCCGGTGATCAGTTCGGCACTGACGCCGTTATCCGCTGCATGCTGCATGGCCCATGCGGCACGAATCGGATCCGCCTCGATCGCAATGCCACGAGCACGCTTTCCTGCGCGCCGAGCCAGGGAGATACCGCCTACTGTCCAAGGAGCCCAGCCGGAGCCAGCCTCGATCACGAAGTAGTCATCGCGCTCGTTGGTGAGGGAGAGTGTCAGGCCGGCGTATTCCTCGGCTTCGGAGCGATAGCCATCGGTGGGTATAGGAAGGTCGGTGGACGTCGTGCCGGCAAGATGCTGAGGAGCCCACGGAAGCATCCCGATTCGGGTACGGATCCCTGCCCAGTCGACGAGGAAGACTCCATCATTGGCCGGCTGTTCAGCGCAGCGCACCGACTCCAGGATCTCGGGCACGGCCGACGGGAGAACAGGCACATGAAGCCCATTCCCGTACATCGGATACCGCAGGTGCGGTTCCAGCTCGGACGGCGAGTCCCCCGCTCTCGTCCGCCGTCTCATTGAGGACAGCATTCGGGAACCGTACTCGTACGCACGCCGTGTTTCAGGCAAGTTAACGCTTTCGTGTTGGTTTCCTGAGAACGGGTGCGGACCGCCATACTTCGCTGCCGCCTGGCTATCCCTCACTTGGAGTACACGTGGATCAGATCAACACCGGAGACACCGCCTGGGTGCTCATCTCAGGTGCTCTCGTCATGCTCATGACGCCCGGCCTCGCCCTGTTCTATGGCGGCATGGTGCGCGCGAAGAGTGCCCTGAACATGCTCATGATGAGCTTCACTGCCCTCGGCATCGTGACCATCGTCTGGATCACGGTCGGTTACACGCTGGCCTTCGGCACTGATAGCTCAGGCGGATTGATCGGTGACCTGAAGCAGATCGGTCTCGTCGACACTCTGAATCAGACGGTCGGTGCGCCCGGGCACAAGATCCCGATGCTCGCCTTCGTGATGTTCCAGCTCACCTTTGCCGTCGTCACCACCGCACTTCTCTCGGGTGCCATCGCCGACCGCACCAAGTTTAGCGCCTGGATCGTCTTCGTCATCTCCTGGAGCCTGCTCGTCTACGTGCCCGCCGCGCACTGGGCCTTCAGCTTCGACGGTGGCCAGGGCGGCTGGATCGGTGATCGTCTCGGCGCGCTCGACTTTGCCGGCGGTACGGCGGTCGAGATCAACTCAGGTGCTTCGGCACTCGCCCTCGCACTAGTAGTCGGCAAGCGCATTGGCTTCCGCAAGGACCCGATGCGTCCACACAACCTGCCACTCGTGCTCCTGGGCGCTGGCCTGCTCTGGTTTGGCTGGCTCGGCTTCAACGCCGGCTCGGCACTTGCAGCGAACGGCACCGCTGCCGTTGCGATGATCAACACCCAGATCGCAGCAGCGACTGGTGCGCTGGCCTGGATTGCCTACGAGAAGGTGAAAGACGGCAAAGCAACAACACTCGGTATCGCCTCCGGCGCAGTTGCCGGCGCAGTGGCCATCACCCCGGCGTGTGGTTTCGTCACGCCGCTTGGTGCACTCGTCATCGGTCTCCTGGCGGGTGTGATCTGCGCATGGGCAGTGAGCCAGAAGTACCGCCTCGGTTTTGATGACTCACTCGACGTTGTCGGCGTGCATGGCGTGGGGGGTTTCGTAGGCATGATCGCGATCGGTTTCTTCGCAGCGGTCATCGCGAACCCGGCCGGGGCGAACGGGCTGTTCTATGGGGGAGGCTTCGGCCTGCTCGGCAAGCAGTTCATTGCCTCAATCGCTATGGCGGTATTCGCGTTTGTCGCGACGTGGATCATCGCAACCGTGATCATGAAGACCATGGGCTTCCGTGCGCATCCCGAGGATGAGATCGCAGGCCTCGACACCACGCAGCACGCCGAATCCGCCTACGACCTCGCCGGTGTCGCCGGTGGCGGCCTGGTCGGTGGCTCGCACCCGCTCTCTGCACTGCGCCGTCATCACGATGAGGAGAACTGATGAAGCTCGTGACCGCCATCATCAAGCCGTTCAAGCTCGAAGAGGTCAAGGAAGCACTGACCGCGATCGGCATTACCGGCCTCACAGTCTCCGAGGCGAGCGGCTTCGGCCGCCAGCGAGGGCACATCGAGGTCTACCGCGGCGCTGAGTACACGGTTGATCTCGTGCCGAAGGTGCGCGTCGAAGTACTTGCTGACGATGACATTGTCGATCGAGTTGTCGACGCGATTGTCGACGCCGCCCGCACGGATCGCATCGGTGATGGCAAGGTCTGGGTGACGCCCGTTGACCGCATCGTTCGGGTACGCACAGGAGAGCAAGGACCCGACGCGATCTAAGTACTGCTCGCAGCGGTTCGGAAGGCTAAGGTCGCGGTATGGAGCGCAGAGCAGTCCTCACGTCCGGAGCAGTCATCGCCGGTGTCGGCGTCGCCGCTGTCACCTTGGCCGCCTGTGGCGGTAGTTCGGGTTCCTCCGCAGCGGCAAGCCCCGCTGCGTCGGCTGCCGGCTCTGCCGCCGCTCCGACGGGCTCGGGGCAGATCGCCAAGGTCTCTGATATTCCCGTGGGTTCCGTTTTCGCGTTTCAAGATCCCCAGGGCGGCCCTGCCTTCCTGCTTCAACCCGCGGCCGGCACATTCTTGGCCTACAGCGGCATCTGCACCCACAACGGTTGCACCGTGGGTTACGACGAAGGGGCAGCCGAGTTCGCCTGCCCGTGCCATGGCGCTCGATTCGAAGCCGCAACCGGTGATGTCGTGCAGGGTCCGGCTCAACAACCATTGACCAAGATCGCCGTCGTTGAGTCTGGTGGAGTCATTAGCTACGCCTGATGCGGGCTTTTTACTGTGTAAGCGATTTCAGCCACATGGCCTAGACTTTGACTGAGGCGGAAGCCTTCTCCGCACGTCGAACAAGGGCTGAGCAGCATGAGCAATCGTCACGTAGTAATCGTGGGTGCCGGATTCGGTGGACTGCGATGTGCTCGTGAGCTCGCCGGCACCGAGGGAATCGACATCACGGTCATCGACCGCAACCCCTATCAACTCTTTGCTCCGCTCTTGTACCAGGTAGCGACAGCCGGTCTTCCTGAGGACGACATCGCCTACCCCGTGCGTGCGGCTATCCCCGGCGTCGATTTCAAGCGCGGTGAGGTCGTGCGCATCGACACCGTCGCCAAGACCCTGCGCATGGATGACGGCAACGTTTTTCACTTTGATGATCTCGTTCTCGCCACTGGCAGCGTGGGCACCACTTTCGGAGTTCCCGGCGTTGCTGAGAATGCACTGCAGATGAAGTCGATTCCGCAGGCGCGCGTCATTCGCAGCCGACTCCTGCAGACCTACGAAGAGGTCGAAGTCGGTCACCTGCCTAAGGAAGCACTCCGCGTGGTTGTCGTGGGTGGTGGTCCGACCGGTGTCGAGGTTGCGGGCGCAGTCGCCGAACTACAGAAGCGCATGTCCGCTGAATTTCCCGAACTTTCCAAGCATTCGGCGGTCACGCTCGTTGAGGCCGGCCCTCGCCTACTGCCATCGTTCACCGAGAAGTCCAGCGCGCACGCCAAGAGTGAGCTCGAGGAACTCGGGGTCACAGTGCTCGTCGATGCAGCGGTAGACCGCATGTATCCCACAGATGTTCACCTCAAGAGTGGCGAGGTGCTGCCAGGCGGCACGATCGTGTGGGCGGCAGGTGTTGCCGCACCCGAGCAGTGGGCATCCTTGGGCATCTCCGATCGCGCGAATCGACTCTCCGTGAACGAGAACCTGCAGTTGTGCGAAGGCGTATGGGTTGTCGGCGATACCGCAAGTCTCCCTGGGCCAGATGGTCGTCCGCTGCCCATGATAGCGCCGGTCGCCATGCAGATGGGCCGCCACGTCGCCAAGCAAATTAAGTCGCTCGAGGTCGGCAAGCCGCTCACGCCGTTCGCCTACAAGGACAAGGGCCAGATGGCGACTATTGGTCGCCGTCGCGCAGTGGTCGAGATGCCCAATGGCATCAAGCTGCACGGCACGATCGCATGGCTCACCTGGCTCGCGCTGCATGTCTTTTACCTCGCCGGCGGACGCAACCGCGTCAGTGTCGTCGCCGACTGGATGTGGAACTACATCGCCTGGGGCATCGGTCCGCGGCGTACCGTCATTGACTGACGGACCCCCCTGAACGAATGTTCGATTCGTTCATGTCTACCAACGTATTTTCCAGGTCCATCGCTCCTCAGAACTCTGCACCGCACCTCTAGACTTCCTGCATCTCATCGACCTCCAGTCGGTGGTCACTACGCAGAGGGGCTTCACATGCGCACCGTCGATGTCACGTTCATCGGCTCTGCCGGACAACAGCTCTCCGGTGCTCTCGACCTTCCGGCGAGCTTTGTCTCATGGGAATTGCCGGGGGCCAGACTTGATACGGCGATTGCTCCCGCATTAATGAGCGGATTGTGGGGACGGTTCTGAGCGTCAAGGGAAATCTCGTTGAATGGGTCACCCGACGGCTCGATTCCGACACGGGCAGTGATCTCGTCGCTCGGAATGTGCTCCAGCACATTTGCGAATGCAAACGGCTTGCTCACCGATTGGATCGTGACCTGAGTGCTGCAGTCACCCGCAGTGAACTGCGTGCCATCGAGTCGAGTGATCGCAATTCCGAAAAGGTTCGGGTCGACTTTGGCGAGTTCTGGAATATAGGTCGCGACTTCGCCGCCATGTTCATCCGCGAATGTCTCGTGGAGGTGGGTGACGAGTTCGGCCTCGTCGAGTTTCCCGTGGTCGTGCTTGTCGCCGGCCATCAAATTCCCTTCAGTGTGTGCGAGCGGACAAGACTTTAGGGAAATGACCAGTCTGAAGGCAGCCAGAGTCACGCCGACTGAAGAACTTCGTGATTCGAACAGGATTGTGCGGTGCCTTCGTAGCAAGCCTAGGGTCGCAAAATCACGACTTCACGCGTGCGGGAACTCAGATCTGGGTGATCTCCACGCTCACGCCGAGCCCTTCGCTGGCCCCTCCGGCGTAGATTCCCATCAATGGCGGGACGTCGGCATAATCGCGGCCACGAGCCACGACGACGTGTGCAGAGCCGACTGCGCGATCATTGGTGGGGTCGACAGCCCGCCAGTCTGTATCCCAGTACTCGACCCACGCATGCGATTCTCCGATAACTGTCTGCCCGGGTGCTTCCTCCTCGGTGTGCAGATATCCGCTGACGTACCGAGCTGGGATGCCGCATGCGCGCAGCAGCGAGAGCAGCGTGTGACTGAAGTCCTGGCAGACACCATTGCCGGATTCCCACGATTGCCTGGCTGTCGTGCTCACGGTGGTAGCGCCGGGCGTATAAGAGATGTGCGCCCTAACCGCGTCGACCCCGACGCGCACGGCGGTGTCGGGAGAATCGCTCGCGAGCATTTGCTCGACCACAACTACCCGTGATTCATCATTCCGTGCGTCATCGACATACGCAGAAGCCACGAGAAACTCTGAAAGCTCATTTCGTACCTCGTCGCGATGGAGCATCTCCCATGAAGTGCCAGGGCCGAAGAAGCGCATTGGTGGGGTGTCCACTGTGCTCGTGGCGATGATCTCCAACTGTCGGTGAGGCACGTGCACGTCGAAGGACTCCACGAACGCACCCCAGTAATCGGTGTAGACCGTGGGTGTTGCGCTGGGTGTGACATAGAGGTGGTGGCTCAGCAGAACCTGGCCACCGCTATCCAGTGGGGTCATGCGCACTTCATTGAACGAGGCTTCCACGACATCGGCGTATCGGTAACCGGTCTTGTGAGTGATCTGAAGTCGGCGCCCTCGTGACATCAGTGGCTCCAAACGATCGTGCCGTGCTGACGAAAGAACGCCCGGTTGACTTCGTCTGATGCCCGTACCGCCGAGAGGCGAGCCTCGCTCGCAAGTCGATCGACGTTCCCGGCTGTCGGATTGGTGGCGTACTCAAGGGAAGAGCGGAGCATGCCGACCTCGCGAAGCAGTGCACCGCCATCGCCGACCCCTAGGCGGTCAAGGAAACGCACGGCATCCTCAGCGTCAGCAGCACAACTGCGCATCGAGCGCGGAAACGTTGCATCAAGAACGAGGAATGCGCGGACCTCTTCCCCATTGATGGGAGCCCCCGTACGCATGAATGCCGACAGTGCGCCCGCGGCTCGGAGGGTGGCAAGTGGGCCGGCCGTGGGCCACAACTGGTCGTGTCGCACGGCGAGTAGGCGACCGATCATGTCGATGCGTTCAAGTTCCTTGCCGATCCCCATGAATCGGTATGCCTCATCGCGCGGCATGGTCCAGTCGATGACACCGTTCACGACGAGAAGTCGTTCCAGGACCTTGTAGAGCGCCACTCCTGGGCTTCCACGCAAGGCAAGGCCGCGAGAGAGATCAAGGTGTGCGGAGTTGAGTGCCTCGAAGATGTCACCGGAAAGAGCATCGCGAATTGCCCGGGCGTTGTCACGAGCTGCGGAGACTGCGCCCACCACGGTTGAAGGCAGATGCTCGTTTCCGACGACCGCACGCACGAGGCCGTGCCCTGTCGTGATCGACTCATGCGGGAGGCTAAGCGCATCAAGCAACACCGCACATGCAACGTCGTCGGAGACCGACTGATCCTCCACCAGGAGTTGATGGTGCTCGGCCAGCATTCGCGCGGTGGCCTCGGCTCGCTCCAGATAGCGACCCAGCCAGAAGAATGACTCAGCAATGCGGCTTAACATGACGCTCCACCTTTCTGCATCGCGGCGAAGTGAGACTGTTGTTGCTGACGCTCCTGCTGCACGATCCGGTCGTCGTGACTTATCGGCGCATCAGCACGCTCAGGAATGTCGGTATCGACCACTGTCAGGCGAGGCACATTGACCGACGGTGCCGTGATCCGTGGCTCGGCGTCATCGAGGACCCAGGTGTCCTTGGATCCGCCACCCTGGCTGGAATTCACGACCAGGCTGCCCTTAGGAAGTGCCACTCGACTCAGCCCACCAGGAAGGACGAACACGTTCTTGCCATCGTTCACGGCAAAGGGGCGGAGGTCGACGTGTCGAGGCTCGATGCTCCCGTCCTCCAGAACGGTGGGGCAGGTGGAGAAGGTGACCACGGGCTGTGCGATCCAGCCACGAGGGTCGGAATTCACGGCAGCCATGACGTCATGGAGTTGTTTCTCTGTCGCCGAGGGGCCCATGACAAGGCCGTAACCGCCTGAGCCATCACTCGGCTTTATGACCATGCGCTCGATGTTCTGGAAGACATGTTCTCGTTGCTCGATGTTCGTCAGGTCGTAAGTGTCAACGTTCGGGAGTACTGGCTCTTCACCAAGGTAATAGCGAATGAGCTCGGGAACGTAGGAGTAGACAGCCTTGTCATCGGCGACGCCATTGCCGATCGCATTCGCGATCGAAACCTTGCCTGCACGAGCCGCATTAATTAGCCCGGGAACACCGAGGACACTGTCGGGGCGCAAATGAACCGGATCGAGGAACTCGTCATCAATGCGTCTGTAGATGACGTGCACCGGCCGCGGCCCCGAAGTCGTCCGCATGTAGACCGTCGAATCTCGGCAGTACAGGTCGCGACCTTCGACAAGCTCGACACCCATATGACGGGCGAGGAATGCATGCTCGTAGTGGGCGGAGTTGTGCACACCGGGAGTAAGGATGACGACTGTGGGGTCATCAACATCCACGGGTGCGGCTGCACGTAGTGCCTCCAACAGCCTCTCGGGATACTCGTTGACCGAGCGCACTTGGTAGTTCGCGAACACCTCGGGCAGCACGTGCGCGAGGGTTCGTCGATTCTCGAGTACGTACGAGACACCTGACGGATTGCGCAAGTTGTCCTCGAGTACGCGAAACTCGCCCTGCTCATCGCGAATGAGATCTATCCCAGAGACATGAATTCGCACGCCGTTGGGAGGCTCGATGCCCCAGGCCTGGCGGTGGAAATGAGTGGAGGTGGTGACGAGTGATCGTGGGATGACGCGGTCCTTGAGTACCTGACAAGATCCATAAACATCGGCGAGGAAGTGCTCGAGTGCACGAAGTCGTTGTACGACGCCCTTTTCGATGCGTGTCCATTCTTCGCCAGTAATCAAGCGCGGAACGAGATCCATGGGCAACGGCCGTTCGCGCTCGCCCAGGGTAAATGTGATGCCGTGACGATCTAGATAGGCATCGCGCTGCCGGGCCCGCTCAGCGAGGCTCACAGGCCCGACTGTGTCGAGTGCGCGGTGCAGAGCTGCGTGCGTTGCGCGAGGTCCGCTTTCGCCCGACATTTCGTCGAACGGCGTGATCACCTCAGTTTGCTTGGCCCCCATCATGGAGCCGACGTTACGAAGGGAGTGTTTCGCGGAAGCGGCCCAGTGTTTCGCCTGTGTATCGCCTTCGGACTAGCTCAGACAATTTCCGTGGTGCGGGGCTCGCGCAGCAGCTTGGTGAGGTAAGAGTTGAGGATTTCGCCGACCTCCTTGGCCGCAGCGCCCGGAATTGCCTGTACGGGAGCACCAGAACCCTCGGCCTGCTGGAACACCATGCGCTCGGGCAACAGCGGCTTGAGAATCGTGCGAGCGCCGACGATCTCGTTGAGTTCGCTGAGGCGGTAGTTGTGCTCCTCGGCGGTGGGGCGGAAGCGGTTCATGATGACGCCGGCGAACTCGAGTTCGGGGTTCGTCGACTTTTGAATCTCGGTGATCTCGGCGAGAGACTTCTCGACACCTTGGGCACCAAAGTACGACGGTGTCGTGACGATTAGGGCCTTGTTCGCTGCGGTGAGGGCTTCGCGGGTCAGTGCACCCAGGGAGGGCGGGCAGTCGATAAGAACGAGGTCGTAGCCCTCGACGCCCTTCATGGCACGGCGCAGCTTGGTTGTGCTGCGCCCCGGGCTCCAGGCGTCGAAGCGAATGATGTCGGGATGCGAGGGCAGGACGTCGACCTCGCCGATGCTGGCATCCCAATCGCAAATGCTGATGGCGTCGACAAAGGTCTCGGGAAGCGGCGATGCGAGCACATCGGCGAGCGACATGCGGCCCTTGCGGGTCTTCAGGTGGCTTGTGGCATTGCCCTGTGGATCAAGGTCGATCACCAGCACTGCCAGGCCCCGATGAGCGGCTGCGCCGGCCAGCCCGAGGGTGATTCCGGTCTTGCCTACGCCGCCCTTATTGGCCATCACTGCAATTGTCTTCACGGGAACATTCTGCCGACTCGCGGCAGCCAGGTCACCTTCGATCCCCAGATCGGGGATGTACTCAGCGGCGGCGCATACGGGAGTTACTGATGATGCCTATGAGCAAGGAGAGGATGCCCGCACCGCCGATCGCCAACCATGCGCCATTGCTCGGCAGGTAATTCGTTTCCGGCGGATCAGCCGGGCACATCCCGATGCCGCACATGGGGATGATGAAGATCGTCATGGCGATCAGGTAGATCGAGTACCAGGCGGCCACCGTGATGGTGAGCACGCGCATCACGCCAGGCGTGCCCAGCAGGCCTCGGTCATTAGCCGCGAACTGCCCCGGCCACATCAGCAGGATCGCAATGCCCACCACGGCGATCAAGAAAGTGATGTCGGCCCAGGTGTACAGGTGGAAGCCGAAGACCTCAGGGCCGTAGCCCGGGTCACCAGGCGTGGCGATGTGCAACAGGATCTGGCGCACGCTGCCTGCGCCACCGACACAGGCGGCCAAGATCGCGAAGGCGTAGTTGCGCACCTTGATGCCGGTGAACAGGTTTAGTAGTGGGCCGACCGCGAGAGCGATCATGCCGGAGCGCTGCACCAGGCAGAGCGGGCACGGCGGCTCGCCCTGACCGAACTGCAGATGCAGGGAGCCACTGAGCACGCCGAGAAGTGCAAGCAGGGCTAGGAGATTCAGAACGCGAGCGAACTTCACCTGTGTCGTCATCACGGCCTCAGAAGTTCAACGGGATGGTCGAGTCCATGTTCATTTTCAAGAACACGACGGTGGCGACGAGGCCAATCAGACCCAGGGGCAAGGTCCAGCGCTGACGCCAGAAGATGCCGATGAACACGATGATCCACAACAGGAATATCCAGAGCACGTGCTCACGCTAGTGCGAGTTGAGTGCAGATGTCGGCAAGTGACGCGACTACAGAGCCTGCGCGGCCTTCAGCTCGCGCAGGCAATCGACCAGGAATTCGTGATCCTCGACATCGGGGAGTCCCGAGGCGTAGATGCTTCCGACGATTCCGACGTTGGCTACCGCGATCGGCATGCCGCCGCCATGGGCCGCGTACTTCTGCTCATCGAGACCGGTTGCTTCAACGAAGGTTGTGCCTCGCTCGAGGTATCGCAGCTTCTGGTACATCGTTGACGTGTCGAACTTCTCGACGACGGCAGCCTTGCGAATGATCCAGTTCTCGGAGTCAGCATGTGAGCCTGGCAGCGAGACCATGAACGCGATGCGGCGGCCGTGACGCACCTGGATGATCAGCGGCATCTCCTCGCTCTCGGCGCGCGATTGCGCAATAGCACCGAGGCCGACAGCATCGGCGAGAGTGAAGGAACTGAGAACGAGCGAAGCTTCCTGGTCTGCGACCTGGGCCGCCGTCAGCGTAGACATCTCTACTCTGCCAATCCGAAGAGGCGATCGCCGGCATCACCGAGGCCGGGGACGATATAGCCCTTCTCGTTGAGGTG
Organism: Actinomycetota bacterium; assembly: GCA_947449035.1. Taxonomy (GTDB): domain Bacteria; phylum Actinomycetota; class Actinomycetes; order S36-B12; family S36-B12; genus CAIKZY01. Next base: position 6,403 of record CANFQC010000036.1, on the reverse strand, counting down.
ATCGTCGATCGCTGCGGTCACGACGGTGACATTGACATCGCGATCTCCGTAAGCCTCCTCGACCATCTTCACGCCCTCGGGTGCAGCGAGAAGGCAGATAGCGGTGATGTTGCGCGCACCACGCTCGAGCATGAGATCGATCGCTGCAACGAGGGTTCCGCCGGTGGCCAACATGGGGTCAAGCACGAACACTGTGCGGTTCGAGAGGTCGTGCGGAAGTCGATCGGCATAAGTGGTGGCGAGCAGTGAGTTGTGATCGCGCACCATGCCCAGGAAACCGACCTCTGCGGTCGGCATCAACTTCACCATGCCATTGAGCATGCCCAGGCCGGCGCGCAGGATCGGCACGATGAGCGGCTTCGGGTCAATGAGCTCGACGACCGTGCAGTCGGCAACCGGGGTCGAGATCTTGACCGGCTGCACCTCCAGATCATCGGTGGCCTCGTAGGCAAGCAAGGTCACGAGTTCTTCCGCCAGCAACCGGAAGGTGGCCGACGAGGTGTCGGTCTTGCGGAGCTTGCCGAGCTTGTGGGCGACGAGGGGGTGATCGATCACGAGTGTGCGCATGGGGCGAGGGTAACCGTTCGGTCTCGCTCTTGTACCTCGTGGTGACGGATCGGCCTGCCCCATGCCACCATGGGCTCGTGACAGTCCAGGAGGTCGACCTCAAGGCCATTGACTTCGCCGCCGCAGCGTGGCGCGAAGAGGGGCGCTGGGTGTCGTCCGCGATGCCCGCCCGCATCGCCACCACCGTCGATTCCCTCGTCTCGGCCCTCCGCCAGTTGCCGGGCGAAAACGGGGTTTTCGGCTTCGTCGGAGTTGGCGACGAGTTCTTCCTGATCTTCCGTGTTGATGCCATTGGCACCCGGGTCTTCATCAGCGATGGTGTTGCCGTTCTCGACTGGTCACTTGCCGAGGAAGCCGCTGACCTCATCGGGCTCGAGTGGGAGGAAGACGACCTCGAGGAGTTCATCCCGATCGGCGATCTTGCGATCTTGACCGACCTAGGTATCAGCGTCGATGAAATCTCGCTGCTCGTCGACGAGTCAGATCTGTATCCCGATGATCAGGTGAAGGCCATCGCCAAGCGCCTTGGCCTGGGCGAGCAGTTCGATAAGGCTCTGCGGGCGCGCTAGCCGTGCAGCACTCACCCGCCGATGTCGCCGCGATGCGCATCGCACTCGAGGAAGCCATGGGCCCGACTTCGCCTGGCGTGACCCCTGATCTACCCATCGGTGCGATCGTGCTCAGCGCGAATGGTGAAGTCATCGCACGTGCTCGCAATGAACGCGAAGCAACCGGAGATCCCACGGCGCATGCGGAGGTCCTCGCCCTGCGTGCGGCCGCCGCGCAGCTGGGCGAGTGGCGGCTGACCGACTGCACCCTCGTCGTCACCCTCGAGCCCTGCCCGATGTGCGCAGGAGCAGCCGCCATGGCCAGGGTCGGGCGAGTCGTCTTCGGCGCCTGGAATGAGGAATACGGCGCTGCCGGCTCCCACTGGGATCTCCTGCGTGATCGCCGAATGGCCCATCGTCCGGAAGTGGTCGGGGGAGTGCTGGAAGAAGAATGTGGCAGGCTGGTACTCGATTTCATGGCAGAAAGACGGGAGGAGAAGGCATGAGCGCGGAGTTCCGACGCCCCACCGGCGGTCGCTCGCGTCGTCGTCGCCCGGTCTGGGTGCCAATCCTCATTGTTCTGGCCGGCATCGCCGTGCTCTTCGCCGTCGGATTCGGTCTCTCGCGTCTTCTCAATGGCTCGTCTACCCCCGAGGCTGACGCAATCGCCTCCTCGTCCGCGGCACCGCTTCCCTGCGAGACCACGATGGTCACCGCCGCTGAAGTTCTTCCGCGCACGAGCAAGGTCAAGCTCAATGTCTGGAACGCCACCGATCGCGTTGGCCTGGCCAGTGATGTGGCGAAGGTGCTCAAGGCCCGCAGCTTCACCATCAAGAAGGTCGATAACGATCCGCAGGGCAAGGTTCTTGAAGGAGTGGGCCAGATTCGCTACGGCGTGAACGGTCGCGCGAATGCCGAGTTGCTGGCGTTCTACTTCCCGGGAGCAATTCTCGTGCAGGACAATCGACCGAAGAAGGTTGTCGACATCGCACTCGGTAACGCGTTCACCGAGATCGCAGGTGAGGCGCAAATCGCGGCCGCCATGGCATCGCCTTCACCGTCGCTCTCTGGCCCCGGCTGCCCAAGTCAGCCTGCAGTGGCATCACCCGCGGCATCATCGTCACTGTCGGCCCCGGTGCCTTCGATGACTCCGTCACCTGCAGCGTCCTAAGTCTTCGCTAATACACCAGCGCCTGGGTATTCGGCGCGATCGCTTCTTCTACGAATACCGCCGCGCCCGCGATAAGAACGCCTGGCAACACATCGTCAGCAGTTATCGAACGTCGCATCGCGCACTGCGTGCACAACGTGACGCGACCGAATTCCAGAATCTGGTCGAGGAGCTCGCTCAGTGATGCCGAGTGCTCGAGCTCGAACTGCGCAGCCTTGCCGGGCAATGCGAACCACGCCGCATCGCCAGTGAGCCACAGGGAGACCTGAACTCCGCTTGCCGCCGCTGTCGCCGCAACGGTGAACGCCTGCGAGCAGCGCTCCGGCGCATCGGTTCCCGCGGTCACCTTGATGAGCAGTTGGTTTCGGGGCTCTGACGTCATGAACGGTAGGCTGCCGTACATGGTCGAGAACGTCTACACGGGCCTACTCGTGGTGGCAGTGGCGGCGATTGCGGCCGTCTCGATCGTGATTGTCATCCGACTCTTTCGAGGGAATAAGGCATGAGCACTGCACCGCTTCCCAGTGAGCTTCCCGAGGAGCTCCTGCCCCTTTCCTGGCTGCTGGGCACGTGGGTTGGCGTGGGCACGGGTCAGTACCCGGGCATCGAGGATTTCCGCTTCGGCCAGGAAATCTCCTTTGCGACAGATGGCCGCCCCTTCATGGCCTACATCTCGCGCAGTTGGCTGCTTGACGATGCGGGCGAGCGCGTGAAGCCCCTCGGAACCGAGACCGGCTTTTGGCGCCCGCGCCCGGAGAACAAGATCGAGGTCACCTTGGCCCATCCGACCGGCTATGCCGAGATCTGGGAGGGCGAGGTAACGATCACCGGTCTGGAGAACGCCCGCATCACCGGCGCGAAGGCCGTGCTGAAGACCACCAGTGTCGGAGCCTCCTCGAGCGCGAAGCCGTACTCCGAAGGCGAACGCCTCTACGGCCTGGTCGGCGAGAAACTTCTCTGGACCTTCGACATGATGGCCATGGGCAAGCCGATGGGTAATCACCTCGCGGCCAGCCTGCAGAAGGTCATGGAACTATCAACGGGAGCGGCAGATGACTGACGATTGGGATCGCCGGCTTCGCGATCACGGATATCGCATCACCCCGCAGCGCCAGTTGGTTCTCGAGGCGGTTGAGTCGCTGCGTCACGGCACTCCCGAGGCGATTTTGGTCGAGGTGCAGCGCACGGCCACCGGCGTCAATCTGTCGACCGTGTATCGCACCCTCGAAGTACTCGAAGACGTCGGCCTCGTGACTCACGCTCATATCGGCCACGGCGCGCCGACCTATCACGCAGTCGATGAGCACGTGCACATCCACCTGGTGTGCGATCGCTGCACCAAGGTCAGCAGCGTCGACTCCGATATCGCAGGCCCCTTCGTTGCAGAGCTGCGCAAGGATCACGGATTCGAGACTGACATCGCGCATGTTTCGATTCATGGTCTGTGCGCTGATTGCGCGAGCAAGCCCAAGGATTACCTCGAAGGCGACGACGAGCTGTGAGTTCACTCGATCGCAGTGATGCGATCCGCCCGCCCGAGGGCACTCCTGATCAGGGAATCGCCTGGCACTACGGAGATCCGCATCGCGAGCAACGTGCCCTCAGGGAGGGTCGCGCGACTGTAGATCTGTCGAATCGCGGAGTCGTCACCGTCACCGGCGCAGATCGCATCAGCTGGCTGCACACCCTCACCTCGCAGCATGTCGAGAACCTCAAAGCGGGCGAGAGTGCGCTCGCACTGATTCTCAGCCCGAATGGCCACGTCGAGCATGAGCTGCACATCGTTGACGATGGCTCGACCGCCTGGCTGATCGTCGAGCCCGGCACCCAAGTTGAACTCGTGGATTACCTGCGAAAGATGCAGTTCATGCTGCGAGTTGAGGTCGCTGACGTCACTGATGACTACGCGGTCGTATGGGAGCCCTGCCAAGACATCGATGCCGACCACCCGACCTTCGTGATCCCGGAAGCCTTTGCGGCACGTGGCTTTTCCGGCCGCGAGGTCATCATTCCGCGCACTGAGCTCGATGCCTGGCTCGATGCAGCGCCATCCCTTGCCGGCACCTGGGCACTTGAGGCGATTCGGGCAGCAGCCGGAGTTCCCCGACTTCGATTCGAGACTGATCACCGCACCATTCCGCACGAGGTCGGATGGATTGGCCCCGCAGTGCACCTGCAAAAGGGCTGCTACCGCGGTCAGGAGACTGTCGCGCGCGTGCAGAACCTCGGGAAGCCGCCGCGTCGGCTAGCGATCTTGTATGTCGACGGCAGCGCGGAGATCGCACCGAAGCACTGTGATCGCGTGTTCTGGGATGACAAAGAAATCGGCTGGGTAGGCACCGGCGCTCGTCACTACGAGCTTGGCCCGGTCGCGACCGCAATCCTCAAGCGCAATGTGCCCGTTGATGCGGAGCTCATCATTCGCACGGCGGAAGGCGATGTCAGTGCATCGCAGGAAGTTGTTGTATCCGTCGACTAGTTCGCGCTGACTGCTTGCCCCTGGTTCCGACTAGCTCGTGCTGTCTGCACTATCCACGATGATCGTGAATGGGCCGTCATTGGTAGATGACACGTGCATGTCAGCGCCGAACACACCGCGCTGAACGTCAACACCGCGCTCCACCAACTGCTGGGCGAACGCGTCGACGAGAGGTGAGGCGAATTCGCCTGGTGCGGCAGAGTCCCACGTTGGACGACGGCCCTTGCGGGTATTCGCGTACAGAGTGAACTGGCTAATGACGAGGACCGGTAGGCCGAGGTCAGCGGCAGAGAGCTCTTTGCCACTTCCCTCGGGAAGATCGGTGTGCGCAGTTTCAGCGTGGGAGGCGTCGAATAGGCGCATGTCGTAGGCCTTGTCCGCGAGCTTGGCGGCCACAGTTGGGGTGTCATCGTGGGTAACTCCCACCAAGATCACCAGGCCAGGACCGGTGAAGGAGCCGGTGACCTGCCCCTCGACGCTGACCTGGGCGCCGGCCGCCCGCTGGATGACAATCCGCATGCCCGAAGGCTCCCACACGGTGTCTTCACGAGGGAATCGGGTCATCTGCTAGCAGGAGGAAGCGCTTACGTTTGCAAATGCAAGCACATGGGTAATACTGGTGACATGGGAATTGATGTCAGCGGACTCGGAGACTTCATCCGCGACCAGCGCGACCAGGCACAGATGTCACTGCGCCAGCTCGCCAAGGCTGCCGATGTCTCCAACCCGTACCTGAGCCAAGTTGAGCGGGGCCTGCGCAAGCCCAGCGCCGAGATTCTCGGCCGAATCGCCCAGGGCCTACGTATCTCTGCGGAGACCCTGTACGTGCAGGCAGGCATCCTCGCGCAGCGCGCGGGCGATGACACTGTCACGACAGCCATCGCCGCTGATCGCACGATCACCGAGCGCCAGCGCACCACTTTGCTGCAGATCTATGCAGCGTTCCAGGCCGAGAACCAGGCCACAGCCGCGAATCACTCATCCGAGTCTTCGGATGACGAGACATTGAACGAACAGAGCAAAATGGAGGTAAGTCATGGAAGCGAATAACGAGTTCAACATGCCGGTCAACGAGGAGATCGTCGTCGACGATGTCGTCACCGAATTCAGCGATGCCCCCGAGACAACCACGGTTGCCAAGAAGAAGGTTCCGGTCGGCACCACCGAGACCGTGAAGCATCACGCACGAAAGACAGTCGTCAAGGCCAAAGAGACCACACAGGCCATGACCGACAGCGCAAAGATGGTTGGCGACTCGGCGAAGACCAAGGTCACGAAGATCGATCTACTCAATCTCGAACTTCCCAAGGTCGAGATGCCGAAATTCTCGATGCCGAAGGTTGAGCTGCCCAAGTTCGATCTCCCGAAGTTCGATCTTCCCAAGGTCAGCCTGCCCAAGGTTGAGATGCCGAGCTTCTCTTCGGTGAACGAGGTCAAGGCTGAGGTCACCAAGGTCGCGAATGACGTGCGCGGCAAGGCAGCAAGTGCTGTAACCCTCGTCCGCGAGGCCGTGGGCATCTAGTCTCGACGCTTCACATCCCCCTGACACGCATCTCGTGTCAGGGGGATGTCTGGTTTGGGATGGGAAAAGCCCTTCAATGCCACTCGCCACAAAATAGAAATTAAGTCTAGTTAAGG
>CANFQC010000035.1 GCA_947449035.1 Actinomycetota bacterium | reverse complement strand
AGGTCGTCGACGAGGTCGTTGAGAAGGGTGAGAATCCTTCACCCCTCTACGAGTTCGAGCCCGGCCCCGAAGCAGTTCTCGACGGCCTTCTGCCGCGCTTCGTTCAGCACTCCATCTACTCGGCACTCCTGATGTCCGCGGCATCCGAGCATGCAGCTCGCCGCCGGGCCATGAAGAGCGCTACCGACAACGCCGAAGAGCTCATCAAGACGTTGTCACGTCAGGCTAACCAGGCCCGCCAGGCCGAGATCACCCAGGAAATCAGCGAGATCGTCGGCGGCGCCGACGCTCTGTCCGCTTAACGGTAGGAGAAGGAACAACCATGACCGCAACGGCTGAGAAGATCACCGGCGTCGGACGCGTCGCACGCGTCACAGGCCCGGTTGTCGACGTTGAGTTCCCCGTCGAGGCTATGCCCGAGCTGTTCAACGCACTCCAGGTTGACGTCTCGATCACCGAAGGTTCGCATCGCATGCTGACCCTCGAGGTCGCGCAGCACATCGGCGACAACATGGTCCGTGCCATCTCGATGCAGCCCACCGACGGCCTCGTCCGCGGTGCAGCTGTCACCGACACTGGCGACCCCATCATGGTTCCCGTGGGCGATGTCACCAAGGGCCACGTCTGGAACACCCTGGGCATTCCCATGGACGTTCCGGAGTCCTCGCTGGACATCAAGGAGCGTTGGTCGATTCACCGCCAGGCACCGGCCTTCGATCAGCTCGAGTCCAAGACTGAGGTCTTTGCGACTGGCATCAAGGTCATTGACCTGCTGACCCCGTACGTCAAGGGCGGAAAGATCGGCCTGTTCGGCGGCGCCGGCGTCGGCAAGACCGTCCTCATTCAGGAAATGATCTACCGCGTGGCCGAGAACTTCGGTGGCGTGTCGGTGTTCGCCGGTGTCGGCGAGCGCACCCGTGAGGGCAATGACCTCTTCCTGGAAATGACCGAGTCAGGCGTTATCGAGAAGACCGCACTGGTCTTCGGCCAGATGGACGAGCCGCCGGGAACGCGTCTGCGCGTCGCCCTGACCGCCCTGACCATGGCGGAGTACTTCCGCGATGTGCAGAAGCAGGACGTTCTCCTCTTCATCGACAACATCTTCCGCTTCACCCAGGCCGGTTCCGAGGTCTCCACGCTGCTCGGCCGTATGCCGTCTGCGGTGGGCTACCAGCCGACCCTGGCTGATGAGATGGGCGTTCTCCAGGAGCGCATCACCTCGACTCGTGGCCACTCGATCACCTCACTGCAGGCCATTTACGTCCCTGCTGATGACTTGACCGACCCGGCCCCAGCCACGACGTTTGCGCATCTTGATGCCACGACGGTTCTGTCGCGTCCGATCTCCGAGCTGGGTATCTACCCGGCCGTGGATCCGCTCGACTCGACCTCGCGCATCCTCGACCCGCGCTACGTGGGCGACGAGCACTACGCCGTAGCCGCTCGCGTCAAGGAGATTCTGCAGCGCTACAAGGATCTCCAGGACATCATCGCGATTCTCGGTATCGACGAGCTCTCCGAGGAAGACAAGATCATCGTGGGCCGTGCCCGCCGTATCCAGCGCTTCTTGTCGCAGAACATGTTCGTGGCCGAGGCCTTCACCGGCCAGCCGGGTTCGTTCGTGCCGGTCGAGGAGACCATTGCGTCGTTCCGTCGCCTGTGTGAGGGCGACTACGACCACCTGCCCGAGCAGGCCTTCTTCATGTGCGGTGGCATCGACGACGTCGAGAAGAATGCTGCAGCACTCGCGAAGGGCAACTAATCCATCATGGCTGAGCTGAACGTCGCGGTCGTCTCCGCTGAGCGGTCCCTGTGGCAGGGCACCGCAAAGAGCGTGGTCGCCAAGACGCCGGAAGGCGAGATCGGCATCCTGCCCGGGCATGAGCCTGTGCTGGCGATGCTCGTCGAGGGTCCGCTTCGTGTAGAGCAGGCTGACGGCACCAAGCTTTTGGTGGCCATTCACGGTGGTTTCTTCTCGGTGTCAAAGGACTCTGTGAATGTGATCGCCGAGGTTGCCGAACTGGCTGAGGACATCGACCTCGACCGGGCAAAGGCGGCCCTTGCGGCTGCTCAGGCAGCAGGTGTCGAGAACGAGGCCGCGGCCATTCGTCGCGCCGAGACTCGCATCAATCTCGCCAGCATGGCCAAGGGTCTGCGCTAACCACTACGTAATTCAACTAAGGCCGGCCCCTGTGGGGGCCGGCCTTAGTTATGTACGGGGGAGTTAGCGGCTGGCGCCAGGAGTCCAGAGCACATCGCCGCCCGCATCCTTGTTCGCGATCCGGCTGAGGATGAAGAGCAGGTCGCTGAGTCGGTTCAGGTACGTTGCGGTGAGCGGGTTCATTCCGCCGTGGTACGTATCGAGCGCGGCCCAGGTGGACCGCTCAGCGCGACGCACGGTCGTGCGTGCCACGTGCAGATGAGAAGCCGCGACTGTGCCGCCGGGCAGGATGAATGAACGCAGCGGTTCGAGCTGCTCGTTGTAGGAATCGCAGGCAGCTTCGAGAACATCGATGTAGGCCTGGGTCACGCGTAGTGGCTCATGGGGCGGATTATCGATGACCGGTGTGCACAGATCGGCACCTACATCGAACATGTCATTCTGCACTCGCAGCAGGAGGCTTCGAACCTCGTCGTCGAACTCTGCCGTGGCAAGGGCCACGCCAATGGTGCAATTGGCCTCATCTACATCGGCATAAGCCTTCAGGCGCGGATCGTTCTTGCCCGTGCGGCTCATGTCGCCAAGGGAGGTGGTGCCGTCGTCACCGGTACGGGTGTAAATGCGCGTCAGATTGACCATGGCCTCAGCGTATGGGAGATCGCGATGGTTCGCCTGCAGCCGGAACGAGGCGCAGGTCACGTCCGTAGAATGTCCGCGTGGAGACCTTGACCGTGACTGGTGGCTCGCGCCTCGTCGGCGAGGTCCGGGTCACTGGCGCCAAGAATTCGGTCTTGAAGTTGATGGCGGCGGCGCTGCTCGCCCGAGGCACGACCACGTTGACCGAGGTCCCCGACATTCTCGATGTCGAGATCATGGCCGAGCTGCTGCGACGACTGGGCTGCCAGGTCAGCCATGACAAGGCTGTCGCGCAGGTCGTAATCACCGTTCCTGATGCACTCGAGCACCGTGCCGATTACGACCTCGTGCGTCGGATGCGTGCCTCCATCTGCGTACTCGGCCCCCTGTTGGCACGTTGCGGTCAGGTCGATGTCGCACTGCCAGGCGGCGACAACATCGGCTCGCGCGGACTCGATATGCACATCGATGGCCTTGAAAGAATGGGCGCCACTGTCACTAATGAGCATGGGTACCTGATCGCCAGTGCAGCAGCACTTCACGGTGCCAGCATCTGGCTCGACTTCCCGAGCGTCGGAGCGACCGAGACGATCCTGATGGCGGCCGTTCTCGCAAAGGGCACCACGGTTATCGACAACGTGGCTCGCGAGCCAGAGATCGTCGACATCTGCCAGATGCTCACCGAGATGGGTGCTCGAATCGAGGGCATCGGCTCCTCAACCTTGACTGTCACGGGTGTCGAATCATTGGAGCCTGTTACCCATCGCACCGTCTCCGATCGCATTGTGGCGGGTACGTGGGCCGTGGCCGCGGTGATCACCGGCGGCGATATCACCGTGCGTAATGCCAATCCTGACCACCTTCGCATCGCACTCGACAAGCTCACGACGGCAGGAGCTGAGGTGAGTTCGACTGACGATGGCTTCCGTGTGGTCATGCGCGAGCGACCCAAGGCGGTCGACATCGTCACGTTGCCGTACCCGGGCTTTCCCACCGATCTCCAGCCGCAGTTCATTGCCCTCAACTCGATTTCTGAGGGAGCAGCTCTGGTTACCGAGAATCTCTTCGAGGCGCGTTTTAGGTTCGTCCAAGAACTCGCGAGACTGGGTGCTGATGTGCGCACTGATGGCCATCACGCGCTGGTGCGCGGAGTTGAGCGTCTCTCCGGCGCACCGGTGGAGTCCACTGATATTCGAGCCGGAGCGGGGTTGGTGCTCGCCGGTCTCGTGGCCGAGGGTGTCACGACGGTGTATGGCGCCTCGCACATCGATCGCGGATACGCGGGTTTCGTCGATCAACTTGTCGGCCTCGGCGCCACCGTTGAGGCACAGGGCTAAAGCGCGATCAGTTCTCGTGCGCGGTCAACATCGGCTGGCCACACCATGAGGCGTGGTCCATCGAGGGTCCGGGCCAGGTTGCACCTGATCCCGGCGTCCTCGAGCCTGCGGCGGAGCATCTCTCCCTCAATGTAAGTCCCGGGGGAGGCGATGGGGGTGAGAACTCCGTACTCGTCGGTTCTGCCGGCTTTCGCCGGGGCGGCCACCACAGAGGAGCCACGGCGAAAGGCCCAGCGCAGGAAGAAGATGAAGAAGAGGATCAATGCCGCCGCGAACATGGGGCCGAAGGCGTAGGAATACGCGTTCCAGGCGGGCATGTGAGCAGTGTCTCGCGAGAGCGGCCACCTCGCGACTCGTGGCCTAGATACCCTCCGAGCATGCCCAACCCAAAGGACCGTCCCTGGCTGATCCGCACCTATGCGGGTCATTCCTCTGCCGTGGAGTCCAACGCCCTGTATCGCCGCAACCTGGCCAAGGGTCAGACGGGGCTCTCGGTGGCCTTCGACCTGCCGACTCAGACCGGATATGACCCTGACTCGGTCATGGCCCGAGGTGAAGTGGGCAAGGTCGGCGTACCGTTGTCTCACCTGGGCAACATGCGCCAACTCTTCGACCAGATCCCGCTCGGCGATATGAACACGTCGATGACCATCAATGCAACAGCCATGTGGCTGCTCGCCCTGTATGTCACGGTGGCCGAAGAGCAAGGTGCGTCGCCTGAGCTTCTCGCAGGCACCACTCAGAATGACATCATCAAGGAGTACCTATCCCGCGGAACGTACGTGTTCCCGCCGGCTCCCTCATTGCGCCTCATCACCGACATGATCACGTACACGGTGAACAACGTGCCGAAGTGGAATCCAATCAACATCTGCAGCTATCACCTGCAGGAAGCCGGGGCGACTCCCGTGCAGGAGATCGCCTACTCACTCAGCACGGCGATCGCAGTGCTCGATGCAGTCCGTGATTCCGGGCAGGTTCCCGAGGAGCGTTTCGGCGAAGTCGTCGAGCGCATCTCCTTCTTCGTCAACGCCGGTGTGCGCTTTGTCGAAGAAATGTGCAAGATGCGCGCCTTCGTCGAACTCTGGGACCGCATCACAGCCGAACGGTATGGGGTGACCAATGCCAAGCAGCGGCGGTTCCGCTATGGCGTGCAGGTGAACTCACTCGGACTGACCGAGGCGCAGCCCGAGAACAATGTGCAGCGCATCGTGCTGGAGATGCTTGCGGTGACTCTTTCGAAGGACGCCCGCGCCCGCGCCGTGCAGTTGCCCGCCTGGAATGAGGCGCTTGGTCTGCCCCGCCCTTGGGATCAGCAGTGGTCAATGCGCATTCAGCAGGTGCTGGCCTATGAAAGTGATCTCCTCGAGTACGACGACATCTTCACCGGCTCAGTCGTGGTCGAGGGCATCGTGGCCAATCTTGTTGCCGAGGCCACTGCTGAGCTCGATCGGGTTCTCGAGATGGGTGGCGCGGTCAGTGCAGTCGATACCGGCTACATGAAGACCCAGCTCGTGCAGTCGCATGCAATGCGCCGTGCGCGCGTGGAGTCGGGCGACGACATCGTGGTGGGTGTCAACGCCTTCCAGTCCTCAGAAGAGAACCCGCTGCTCGCGGATCTTGACACCGCTGTGCAGAGTGTCGATCCCGCAGTGGAGCAGCAGGCCATCGATGCACTCGTCACCTGGCGCGCCCAGCGTGATCAGGCCGCCGTCGAGGCCGCACTGGCCCGCCTCGTGGCGGAAGCTGCTAGCGATGCCAATTTGATGGAAGCCACTCTCGAGTGCGCTCGGGCAGGTGTCACGACGGGGGAATGGTCCGGGGCGCTTCGCGAGGTCTTCGGTGAGTACCGAGCGCCCACAGGCATCTCCGCGGCGCTCACCTCACCTCCGAGTTCCGAAGCACTTGCCGAGGTACGAGCCGAGGTACAGGCTGCAGCCGCGGCAAAGGGTGCACCACTGCGGTTCCTGGTGGGTAAGCCCGGTCTTGATGGTCACTCCAATGGCGCCGAGCAGATTGCCGTCCGCGCGCGTGACGCCGGCTTCGAGGTGATCTACCAGGGCATTCGGCTCACCCCCGAGCAGATCGTGGCCGCCGCAATCGCCGAGGATGTCGACGTCATTGGCCTGTCGATCCTGTCCGGATCGCATAGAGCGCTGGTGCCAGATGTCCTCGACGGGCTTGCTGCTGCAGGTATCTCGGATATTCCCGTCGTGGTAGGCGGAATCATTCCCGATGCTGATGCGGCCTGGCTGAAGTCGAAGGGTGTTGCCGCAATCTTCACTCCGAAGGACTACGACGCCACAGTGATCATGCGACGAGTGCTGCAGGTCATCCTCGACGCGACGTCTGCTCACGCAGGCTGAGCGCTCTAGGCTGCTTCTATGCGAATTGTTATCGCTCGATGCACGGTCAATTACGTCGGACGTCTGACCGCGCATCTACCTGAGGCCACCCGAGTCATCATGATGAAGGCCGATGGCTCGGTCTTGATCCACTCTGACGGCGGCTCGTACAAGCCGCTCAACTGGATGAGTCCACCGTGCACGACTCGCATCACTGTCGACGACACCCTTGATGATGTTGCCGAGGTCTGGACTGTGGAGAACAAGGCGGGGGAGCAACTCGTCATTCATGTGCATGAGACCTTCGGAGAGACCGTCCATGAGCTCGGTCAAGATCCCGGCCTCATCAAGGATGGTGTCGAAGCACACCTTCAGATACTGCTTGCCACTCACGTCACGGTGCTGGGTGAGGACTGGAGTCTGGTACGCCGGGAATTTCCAACAGCCATTGGACCGGTCGACCTCTTGTGCAAGGACGCGAAGGGAGGAACTGTGGCAGTTGAGATCAAGCGTCGAGGCGAGATCGACGGCGTCGAGCAATTGACTCGGTACCTCGAGCTTCTCAATCGCGATCCGATCCTGGCGCCCGTGACTGGAATCTTTGCTGCCCAGGAGATCAAGCCACAGGCGCGCACCCTCGCCGAGGATCGCGGAATCCGCTGCGTGGTGCTCGATTACGACGCCCTCAAGGGCACTGATGATCCCGGGTTTCGGCTCTTCTAGGCCAGTGGAAGGATGTCCCCATGACGCATGAGATCGGCACCATCGGAGTCATCGGCCTGGGCACGATGGGCGCCGGTATCACTGAGGTAATTGCCCGCAGCGGTTACCGCGTCATCGCCATTGAGATGACCGACCAGACCCTCGCCAATGGGCGTGTGCACGTCGAGGGCTCCACCTCACGCGCGCTCAAGCGTGGAAAGCTCACTGACGAAGATCGAGATGCTCTTCTTGCCCGCATCACGTTCACGACCCACCTAGGTGACCTTTCGCAGGCCGACCTTGTTATCGAGGCGATTCCGGAGCAACTGGAACTGAAGCGCGAGCTCTTCGCGAAGCTTGACGAGATTACCCCGGCTCACGCCATCTTGGCCTCGAACACATCGTCCCTTTCGGTCACCGACATCTCGGTCGCGACTAAGCGGCCGGCTCAGGTCGTCGGCCTCCACTTCTTCAACCCGGCTCCCGTGCAGGCCTTTGTCGAGGTCGTACGCACGGTTATCTCCGATGACTCGGTCATTGAGAGCGTCGTCGTTTTTGCTGAGGCCTTGGGCAAGAAGCCCGTGGTGATCGGCGACAAGGCCGGTTTCATCGCCAACGCTCTTCTCTTCGGCTACCTCAATCACGCTGTCTCGATGTTCGAGCAGAAGTACGCCACTCGCGAGGACATCGATGACGCCATGCGCCTTGGCTGCGGCTACCCGATGGGTCCGCTCGCCCTGGTCGATCTCATTGGCCTCGATACTTCATACGAGATCCTCGACACGATGTACAAGCAGGGTCGAGACCGCCTGCATGCGCCGTCGCCCATCCTGAAGCAGATGGTCACCGCTGGTCTTCGAGGTCGCAAGAGCGGTCGTGGGTTCTATACCTACGAAGCCCCGAACTCACCGGTCGTGGTTCCTGATGCGCTGACTCCTGCTGAATCCACCGAGATTGCCGTCGGGCGTCCGATTGAGTCGGTCGGTCTGGTGGGCACCGGCACGATGGCAGCCGGTATCGCCGAGGTGATTGCCAAGAGCGGCAAGCAGGTGGTGATCGTCGGCCGTAGTGACGCAAGCGCGAAGCGTGCCCGCGCCACTGTAGAGAACAGCACGGCAAAGGCGGTCGACAAGGGCAAGCTCGAGGCCGCCGAGCGCGATTCGGCACTGGCTCGCATCACGATCAGCACGCAACTCAGCGCCCTCGCCGGTTGTGACCTCGTCATCGAGTGCATTGTCGAAGAGGCTGGACCCAAGCTTGCGCTCTTCCGTGAACTCGACACCGTGTGCCGCACGGGCGCAATTCTGGCCACGACAACTTCCAGTCTGCCTGTAGTCGACCTCGCGGCGGCAACCTCACGCCCCAGCGATGTCATTGGCATTCATTTCTTCAATCCGGCTCCGGTGATGAAGCTCGTAGAGCTCATCACCACGGTGGCCACTCGCACGCAGACCCTGGACACAGCTCGCGCATTCATTGCCGAACTCGGCAAGCACCCCGTTGTCTGCGGGGACCGCGCCGGCTTCATCGTTAACGCCTTGCTCTTCCCGTATCTCAATGACGCCATTCGCATGGTCGAGGTCAATTACGCATCCACTGACGACATCGACCTGGCAATGAAGCGCGGATGTGGTCTTCCGATGGGCCCATTCGAGCTACTCGACACGGTCGGTCTTGACGTAGCGTTGGAGATCCAGCGCACTCTGTACCACGAATTCCGTGAGCCCGGATTCGCACCGGCTCCACGTCTTGAGCACCTGGTGACCGCTGGTTACCTTGGGCGCAAGACAGGCCGCGGTTTCCGTATCTACGAGAGCTAGTCGTGGGCCGCAAGAATCGACGCATCACCGATGATCGCGATGACGAGCGACCCTTGAATCCACTTGGCGGTCAGCGTCGCGAGAGCCATCCTGACGGTGACTGGTATGTCAGGCAGGTCACGGGCGCTGCATCTGAAAAGGACTACCGTTGCCCGGGTTGCGATCAGGTGGTGCCGGCCGGCACCTCGCACGTCGTGGCATGGTCGGCAGATGACCCGATCGGCCTCGAGCATCGCCGCCACTGGCATAAGCCCTGCTGGACCGCTCGAAATAATCGTGGTCCGCGCACCATGCGTTCGGCTGGCGCTCCTCGTTACTGATTTCCCGCTGAATCAGGCGAAATCTGTGCGGCCTTCTTGATGAGATTCGCGTAGGTACGTGCGCCGAGAGCGGTGAGGTGAATTCCGTCTGACACGAAGTACTCCGGATGTCCCTTGGACGCCGACTTCCAGTCGGCGATAACCGCGTTCGGGTAGTCGGGAATGACCGCGGAGATTACATCGTTGTTGGCTTCGTTCCAGGTGCGCGGCACGTCATCGTTCACCACCACCACTCTTTTCCGATCTTTCAACAAGTCAAGCATCTGACGCATGATGGACTCAGGAATCACGCCATTGGTTCCGGGGTGAAGCACGACGGTGTCGGCGAGCAGGCCTGCCGCCCGAATCTTCTTGATCCGACCGAGGAAAGCACCCGGGTATCGCGCTACTGCTGCGTCAATCTTGATGCCGGGGATCGTGCTGCGCAGTGCTCCTCGTGCGCCGAGCATGACGGAGTCACCTATCCCCGTTGCCGTGCCGGCGCGCGATGAGGCAGAGACTCCGGGTGTGGGTGACGTTGTCGGTTCCAGGTCAGGAGTGTCGATGGTGACCTCGGTCTGACCACCGATGGCCTGCGCTACGTCAGCGGGAACCGGAGGCTCCTGAGCTTGGGCCAAGGACACCCCGAGAACGAGTACTCCTGCAACCAGAGTTGCGATAGCTGTCACGGCGATGACACGGGCCTTGATGAGAGCGCGACCACCGGTCGTTTTCGCCCGGCGCCACCACCGTGCGATCACTCCTCGTCTAATCGGCATTTCGAGGAAGCGGAAGCTGAGCTCAGCCACGCCAATAGTGAGGGCGAGTCGGAATGCGAGTAGCCAGACGCCATCCAAGGCAATGTCGAGGACCGGACGCGTCAGCATGAAGATCGGCCAATGCCACAAGTACAGGCCGTAGGAGCGTTGGCCGAGGTACCGCAAGGGCTGCTTACCTAGGAATGGTCCGAGAGGGGAAGCGGGGTGGCTGGCGGCGGCGATGAGGACGGCCACGATGACGGCAAGGGCAAGGAAACCGCCGCGGTACATCCATGGGGTGTACTCGCCCACAACAATGAAAAATCCGATGACGGCTGCCAGGGCCAGCACGCCGACTCCGGTGACCAGGTGACGGGCACCCGAACTCACGGTGGAGCTGAGTCGTCCTGGTCGCCAGAAGGTCGCGAGGGCGGCACCGATCAAGAGCCCCATTGCGTGCGAGTCAGTCCCGAAGTAGGCCCGGCTGGGATCCGCGAAGTCAGGAAATCCCTGTGACACCGACATCGTGATCATCCATGCGGTCGAGGCAAGTGCCAAGAGGAGCGCGAAGATTCCCACGCCCGGGCGACGAAAGCGTCGGTAGACGAGAAAGGCCAAGAATGGCCAGACAAGATAGAACTGCTCCTCGACCGCCAGGCTCCACAGGTGAGTGAGAAGTGGTGGGCGTCCGATTGACTCGAAGTAGGAGAGATCGGTAGCGATGTACCACCAGTTGTTCACATAGAACGCCGAGGCAAGTGAGTCGCGCGCGAATTGATAGGCGGCATCGCGATACCAGATGGCTACCACGGCCCCGACGATGATGAGCATCAATAAGAGTGCGGGCAGCAATCTGCGCGCTCGGCCGAGATAGAAGCGCGCGAAGTTGACTCGGTTACTGCGGTCAAGCTCTTCGAGAATTAATGAGGTGATCAGGAATCCGCTGAGCACGAAGAAGACATCGACTCCAAGGAAGCCGCCGCGAATCCAGCCAAGATCGGCGTGGTAAAGCAGTACTCCGATGACCGCGAGAGCTCGAATTCCGTCGAGGCCGGGGAGGTACCCCATCTCGCCACGTGAGCGGCCCTTGTCGAGATGCCACGGCTGCTGAGCAGTAGGCGCGGTCACTCACCCATAGTACGGACGAGAAGAACCTGGTTTGTCAGACGTTGCGGAAGCGATTGATCTGCGGAAGGAGTTCATCTCGCATTTGCTGATTGGTTACTCCTAGCCCTTCCTCGGGGGACAGGCAGAGGACACCGACCTTGCCCTGATGGGCATTGCGATGTACCTCGAAAGCCGCCTGCCCGGCTTGCTCAAGCGGAAAGGTCTTCGACACGGTGGGAAAGATCATGCCCTTGGCGATGAGGCGATTGGCCTCGTAGGCCTCGCGGTAGTTCGCGAAGTGACTTCCGATGATGCGCTTCAGGTTCATCCAGAGGTACCTGTTGTCGTACTCGTGCATGTATCCCGAGGTCGACGCGCAGGTGACGATGGTGCCGCCCTTCTTGGCTACGTACACACTGGCGCCGAAGGTTTCCCGACCCGGATGCTCGAAGACGATGTCGACATCGTCGCCGCCGGTCAGTGCACGAATCTGCTTCCCCAGGCGCTGCCACTCCTTGGGGTCCTGCGTGTGTTCGTCCTTCCAGAACCGGTAATCCTCGGCGTTACGGTCGATGATGAGCTCGGCACCCATTGCGCGGCACAGATCTGCTTTCTCCGGGCTCGAGACCACACACACCGGAATCGCACCGCCGTTAAGCGCGTATTGCGTTGCGTATGAGCCCAGGCCACCTGAGGCGCCCCAGATCAATACGACGTCGCCCTGCTTCATGCCGGCGCCATTGCGGGAGACCAACTGGCGATACGCCGTGGAATTCACCAGGCCGGGGGAGGCGGCTTCCTCCCACGTCAGGTGCGCAGGCTTAGGCAGCAACTGGTTGCTCTTGACGATGGCGAGCTCTGCAAGTCCGCCGAAGTTTGTTTCGAAGCCCCAGATGCGTTGCTCGGGATCAAGCATGGTGTCGTTGTGACCGAGCGGTGACTCAAGTTCGACACTCAGGCAGTGAGCGACCACTTGATCGCCGGGCTTCCAGGCGCTGACACCCGGGCCAACCCGTAACACGATGCCCGCAGCATCGGAGCCGATGACGTGGTACGGCAGATCATGCCGCTTGGAATCGGAATTCAGTCGGCCGTACTTCTCGAGGAAGCCGAACGTCGATACCGGCTCGAAGATCGAAGTCCAGACCGTGTTGTAGTTAATGCTGGACGCCATAACAGCAATCAGTGCCTCGCCAGCTGCGAGTTCTGGAGTGGCCACCTGGTCGAGGTGAAGTGAGGTGCGTGGATCCTTCTCGCGCGAGGGGATTCCCTCGAACATCGTTGCTTCGTCCTTGTGCACGGTGATCGCGCGGTAGGACTCAGGGACGGGGAGAGCGGCGAAATCCTCGGAGGAGGCGCCAGCGATTATTGCTTCACGAATGGCGTGCATGTTGCGGTCCAATGCTCAGGAGTTATCGGCCGTTGATAAGTGAATGCACCTGATCGATGACTCCGTGTGCGGAGGCCCACCACCATGCTGCAGTTGCGGTGAGCCCAATCATGCCAATGAACAGCAGTTTTCGCGCTCTCTTCAAGGCCAAAGAGATGACGATCACAGTCAGGGCTCCGGCTGCCACCGCGGCCCCGGCAGCTTTCTGGTCACCGGTGAGATCCCACGTGGCGGGATTCCAAGGCTCCATGACGGCCGTCGCTAGTGCGAGTCGCCCGACTGCACGAGCTCGATGAGCACCCCGCCGCAGTCCTTGGGGTGAGCGAAATTGACCAGGGAGCCGGCCGTCCCGCGCTTGGGCTGGTCGTAGAGAACCCGCACACCGGCGGCGCGGAGGGCTTCAGCAGTTGCCACGACGTCATCGACTCCGAAGGCGATCTGCTGAATGCCCGGACCTGATCGGTCGAGGAACTTCGCGATCGTGGACTCCGGTGACAAGGGTGAGAGCAACTGAATGAAGGACCCACCCACGCCGAGCATTGCCTCGCGAACGCCTTGCTCCTCGTTTACCTCTTCATGCACGACCTCAAGACCGAAGGCAGCGGCGTAGAAGGCCTTGGCCTCGTCGAGGTCGGGGACCGCGAAGCCAACGTGATCAATGCGAGTGACGTGTGAGCTCATGGGACTATGTTGTCATCTACACAACTCGAGTCGAGGAGCGCATGGCCATGTCGCCAGATCCAGGCAGCGTGGAACTCATCACAGGTGCCCGCGCGGGCCAGCCTCGCGCCATTGCGCGCCTGATCTCGCGCATTGAGAACGATGCTCCCGATGTCCCGTCAATCATGCGAGAGCTCTCATCGACTGCGGGCCATGCGCATGTCATTGGAATCACCGGTTCCCCTGGGGTCGGCAAGTCCACCTCGACGTCAGCACTTGTCACTGCCTACCGTGAGCAGGGCAAGCGCGTCGGCGTGCTGGCCGTCGATCCATCATCGCCCTTCTCCGGCGGCGCACTTCTCGGTGATCGCGTGCGCATGCAGGCTCATGCCACTGATGAAGGTGTCTTCATTCGCTCGATGGCCTCGCGCGGACATCTCGGCGGACTCTCTGCCACCACTCCGCAGGTGTTGCGCGTGCTGGACGCAGCAGGCTTTGACGTCACGATCATCGAGACCGTTGGCGTGGGGCAGTCGGAGATCGAGATTGCCGCCACCGCCGATACCTCTCTTGTACTGCTAGCTCCGGGCATGGGCGATGGCATCCAGGCGGCTAAGGCAGGCATCCTGGAAATCGGTGACATCTTCGTCGTGAATAAGGCAGATCGTGACGGCGCCGACAGCACCGTGCGCGAGATCCGGCACATGATCGATCTGGGTGTGCGCGGGGGATGGCAGCCGCCGGTTCTCAAGACCGTTGCGTCGTGTCATGAGGGGATCGCGGAACTCGTTGCGGAGATCGGTCGCCATCGTGAATGGCTTGTCGAGTCGGGGGAGCAGGAGTCACGACGACTTCGTCGTGCGCAGGACGAAATCAGCGCACTCGTGCTCGGAGCGGTGCGTCAGCGTCTGGCGGGGGATCCGCAGCGACTCACTGCAGCAGCTCAGGCAGTTCTCGACGGAACGACAGACTCATACAGCGCAGCTGCCACCATTCTTGAACAGATGTAGTAGCCGCTACCTGCGTTGCCAGGCGCCGGGCTCTGCCAAGAGCTCGCTGATATCGGTGGGCAGGGTTCCGGTGGCCACGTCTTCAAGACTGATGTGCTCAAGTACATGGCGCATTGATGCGCGCACGGCGATCCAGACCTCGCGCAAGTGCTCGGCGGCGCCGGGGTACTCGATGTCCTCGGGGCGCTTGCCCCGCACTGCCGCGAGCGGACCATCGAGGGCACGAACAACGTCAGCAATGGATACCTCTGCGGGATTTCGGTCGAGTCGGTAGCCGCCCTCGGCGCCACGCTGACTGGCCACGATGCCTGCCTGGCGCAACTGGCGAAGAATCCCCTCCAGGAACTTGATCGGGATCTCCTGGGCGGTGGCGATCCGCTCGCCCTTGACCAGCGTGGTGGGGTCGACGCGATAGGCCGTGGCGAGCTCGCAGAGAGCGCGCATGCCGTAATCGGCCTTGGCGGAGACGTGCATTCCCGCATTCTGTCGCGCGGTACGGCGGCGCTGCTGGCCGACCCGCCGTATTCCCCCCGATTCCGAGGAGATTGAGTCCTCGGGGGAGCGGCGCGGCAGATTTGACTTCGCGGTGGTCATTCCCTACCTTTCCTATCATGACGCTAGGGAAGGTAGTAAAGCACACCTCGTACGGGGTGGCGCTGGAGTTCGTGCGCATGGCTCATCACCGCCATCAGTACGGCTCGCAGGGCAGTGGTTGTCGATGACCCAAGTCCGCCCGCTCGACCCTGACCTTGACCCACACTCATAAGGAGAATTCATGTCTCGCTTTACCCGTATTGCAGCCGGCGTCGCCGGCCTGGCCATCGTGGCCACCGCAGGCGCCGCTGGCGCCGTCGCCGCCCCGTCAGCTAGCCCGTCACCGAAAGCAACCACTCCCGTAACCGCGGCACTTCCCAAGTTGCCAACCGCGCCGGTTGTGCGCATTGGTTTCTTCGCCAATGTCACCCATGCCCCGGCCCTCGTCGCACAGCAACTCGGGTTGTTCACTCAGTCGCTTGCCAAGGAAGGTACGAAGGCTGAGTTCGTGCTCTTCAACGCCGGCCCCGCCGCCATCGAAGCCATGAAGGGTGGCGCCATCGATGTCTCGTACATCGGGCCGAATCCGTCAGTTGCCGGCTACACCTCAACCAATGGCCAGCTGCTCAACATCGTGTCCGGTGCCTCATCGGCGGGCGCGCAGTTTGTCGTGAAGCAGAACATCAAGACTGTTGCTGATCTCAAGGGCAAGAAGTTTGCCTCGCCGCAGCTCGGTGGTACTCAGGATGTCGCGCTTCGCTCCTACTTGAAGGACCAGGGCATCAACACCAACATTGCCGGCGGTGGCGATGCGACTGTTATCCCGACCGAGAACGCCCAGACCCTCACCCTCTTCAAGCGTGGTGACATCGATGGTGCCTGGCTCCCCGAGCCGTGGGCATCTCGTCTCGTCACTGAGGCCGGTGCTCGGGTATTCCTGGATGAGCGGGCATTGTGGCCGTCGGGTCAGTTCGTGACGACGAACATCATTGCCAGTAAGTCATTCCTGTCGAAGTACCCCGGCACGGTTCGTACGATCCTGCAGGACAACAACACCGCCATTCGCTACATCGCGAAGAACGTGCAGAGCTCCAAGGACCTCGTGCAGCAGCAAATCGTCAAGTGGACAGGCAAGGCGATTCCCGATGCCGCCATCAATCGCGCCTGGGGCAACCTCAACTTCACCTGGGATCCGCTGCCCCTCACGCTGAAGAAGAGTGCTGACGATGCAGTGACTGCTGGATTGCTCAAGCTGAATCCGACGTCACTGAACGGCATCTATGACCTGCGACTGCTCAACTCGGTGCTCAAGGCATCGAAGGCTCGCACGGTCACTTCGGCTGGACTCGGCGCTCAGTAACCACCTTCACTAGTTAGGACAACGAATGTCACTCACCGGCGGCGCACGTATCGCGCCTGGCACCGCACTCCTTGAGAGTGAGGGCCTGGCCGTCAAGATCAGTCACGTGACCAAGCGGTTCAATCCGAATGGTCCCGATGTCCTCCAGGACATCAGCCTGAGCGTGCGCCCCGGTGAGTTCGTTTCCCTTGTCGGAGCCTCGGGCTGCGGCAAGTCGACCTTGCTCAACCTGCTGGCCGGTCTGGAGAAGCCGACCTCTGGTGAGATCCTCACCGACGGTTCGCCGACCTTGATGTTCCAGGAGCCCGCGCTTATGCCTTGGCTTACGGCAGGCAAGAACGTTGAGCTCGCGCTTCTCCTGCGTGGTGTTCCTCGCAAGGAGCGCAAAGAGAAAGCTCAGCGGCTTCTTTCCATGGTGCACCTCGATCGTTCTTACAACCAGCGTCCGCATGAGCTCTCGGGCGGTATGCGGCAGCGAGTCGCCATCGCCCGCGCTATCGCGCAGGAGCGCAAGGTTCTGCTGATGGACGAGCCTTTCGCGGCACTCGATGCCATTACTCGAGATTTAATCCATGAGGAACTCAGCCGTATCTGGAAGGAGACTGGTCTCACAGTCATCTTCGTCACCCACAACGTGCGCGAGGCCGTGCGCCTGGGGCAGCGTGTTGCTCTCATGTCGTCGCGTCCGGGGCGCATCATTCAGGAGTGGAACGTTGACATTCCCGAACCACGTCGCCTTGATTCACCCCCGGTTGCCGAGCTTGCCCGAGTGATCACTGATGAACTTCGCGAGGAGATTCGACGTCATGCCTGATTCATCGACGACTTTCACGTCAACTCCCGCCACTGACGATCTCGGCCAGCTCGAATCGGGTCTCGATAATCTCGAGACCGGCTCGCGTCAGCGTCCGAGTATCAAGAGCTCGATTCTCAAACTGCTCTCACCCCTGATCGCCATCGTCGCAGTCATCGCGATCTGGCAGTTCATCATCTACCTGCAATGGCAGCCGGAGTGGATCATTCCTTCGCCGAAGGCCGTGCTTGATTCACTAGGTGCGCAGGCAGAGCAGGACATCTTGTGGCAGGCGACATTCGGCTCGATCAAGCGCGCTGCGCAGGGTTTCGTTATCGCCCTGCTCGTCGCTGTTCCGATTGGTCTGGCGCTCGGACTTAACAAGTACCTTCGGGCGATCTTCGGCCCCTTGCTCACCGGTCTGCAGCAGTTGCCGTCGGTTGCCTGGGTACCGGCCGCCATCATCTGGTTCGGCCTTTCTGACGCCACGATTTACACGGTGATCCTGCTCGGCGCCGTGCCGTCAATCGCCAATGGCCTGATCTCAGGCATGGACCAAATCCCAACTCTGTACCTCCGCGCCGGCCAGGTGCTCGGCGCCACGGGCTGGAAGAAGATCCGCCACATCGTTCTGCCCGCAGCGTGGCCGGGCTTCCTCGCTGGTCTCGAGCAGGGCTGGGCATTCGCCTGGCGCTCGCTGATGGCCGCCGAACTCATCGCGGTGTCACCGGCCCTCGGCCTTGGCCTAGGCCAGATGCTCGACATCGGACGGCAGCTCGGCGACATGGCTCTGGTTCTCGGCTCGATCATCATGATCATGGCCGTGGGAGTGCTCGTGGACCGATTGATCTTCTCGCCTCTGCGTCAGCGCACCTTGCGCAATCGCGGGCTGGCTCGCTAGGTACCTCCCAAGTCCCGACCCGTAAGGGGTTCGGGAAGAATGAGTGCATGGCCACAAATCCGCTGTCCGCTCGCGTCAACACCCAAGGTGCGGTCGATCTCGGCGCACTAGCCGCAGCCCGCGAGAATCAGGCCAAGGCTGAGCGAGCGCTGGCCAATGCGCCCGAGGGCGTGGTACGCGTGGTGACCATGGCCAACTTCGAGGCTGACGTCGTCAACTTGTCGATGACCGTGCCCGTCGTGGTCAATCTGCATTCCGATCGCTCACCGGCGTCGGCGCAATTGACTCCGGTACTGGAGCAACTCGCTGCAGAATTTCGTGGCCAGTTCGTTCTCGCGCTTGTCAATGTCGACACCGATGCGCAGATCGCCCAGGCATTTCAGGTGCAGGCGATTCCTACGGTCATTGCAGTGCTCAAGGGCCAGCCGGTGCCACTCTTCGAAGGTGCTCAGCCGGAACCGCAAATTCGTGAGGTGCTCGCTGAGGTGTTGCGCGTTGCCGCTGAGAACGGCATCACCGGTGCGCCCGAGGGTGAACAACCGGCCGGGGAAGAGTTAGCCGAAGAGCCAATCGATCCGCGCTTCGAAGCGGCGTACGACGCCATCGAAGCAGGTGACTGGGCTGCCGCCGAGCAGGCTTATCGCACAGTTCTCGACGCATCACCGGCTGACGTGGACGCTCAGGCCGGGCTGGCGATGGTTGGTCTGTACCTGCGCACTGACGGCAAGCACGTACCTGCCGCGCCCGAGTCAGTCGACGATTTGATGCTGGCGTCAGACTTCGCAGCACTCGAGGGCGATTGGCCTTCGTCGTTCGCGCTCCTGGTCGAGTGCGTGCGTCGAACTTCGGGAGACGAGCGCGACGCGGCACGTGCGCGGCTCATCGAACTTTTCTTGGTAGCAGGTGATGATCCGGCGGTGGCACCGGCGCGCACCGCACTGGCAAGTGCGCTGTACTAGTTGTCGGTGAACTTCAGGTAGGTAGCGGCTAGTGGAGGCAGTGAAACCACCGCGGAGGCCGAGCGGCCATGCCATGGCTCATCGAGTGCAGTCACATTCCCGACGCCGACTCCGCTTCCGCCGTATTCCAAGGCATCTGTGGTGATGAGTTCTGTCCAGCTGCCGGCATTCGGAAGGGCGAGTCGATGCTGGTGATGTACCACGGGGGAGAGGTTTACGACTACGGCAATCGGTGCGCCCGACTCATCGCGGCGTATCCAGCTGAAGACATTGCCAGCGGCGTCGTCAGAGTCGATCCACTCGAATCCTCGTGAGTCGTTATCGATCTGCCACAGCGCGGGGTTGTCGCGGTAGACACGGTTGAGATCGCTGACCATGCGCAGTACGCCCTGGTGCTCGGGGAACTGCAGCAGCCACCAATCGAGCCCGCGTTCACTTGCCCACTCCTGTGATTGAGCGAACTCCGAGCCCATGAAGAGCAGCTTCTTGCCGGGGTGCCCGTACATGAAGCCGAGGTAGGCGCGCAGGTTCGCGAGTTCCTGCCAACGATCGCCGGGCATCTTGCCGACCAGAGAGCCCTTGCCGTGCACGACCTCGTCATGTGAGATCGGCAGGATGAAGTGCTCGCTGTAGGCATAGACCATCGAGAAGGTCATCTCGCCGTGGTGATACTGGCGATGGATCGGCTCGCGCTCGATGTACTCAAGCGAGTCATGCATCCAGCCCATATTCCACTTGTAGCCGAATCCCAGACCACCGAACTCCGTCGGCGTCGTGACACCGGGCCATGCGGTGGACTCCTCAGCGATGGTCATGATGCCAGGCACGCGCTTGTAGACGGTCGCGTTCATCTCCTGTAGGAACGACACTGCGTCGAGATTCTCGCGGCCACCGAACTCATTCGGGTACCACTCACCGTCCTTGCGGGAGTAGTCGAGATAGAGCATTGATGCGACACCATCAACGCGAAGGCCGTCGAAGTGGAACTCCTCAAGCCAGTACACGGCATTGGCCACCAGGAAGTTGCGCACTTCGGTGCGGCCATAGTCGAAGATGTACGAACCCCAGTCGGGGTGCTCGCCGCGTCGGGGATCCGGATGCTCGTAGAGCGCACTGCCGTCGAATCGCACGAGTGCCCAGGGATCTGTCGCGAAGTGCGCGGGCACCCAGTCCATGATCACGCCGATGCCCGCCTGGTGCAGCGAGTCGATCAGGAAGCGAAGTTCATCAGGTGTGCCGAATCGCGGGGTCGGTGCGAAGTACGACGTGACGTGGTAGCCCCATGACGGTGCGTAGGGATGCGCAGCGATAGGTAGGAACTCGATGTGCGTGAAGCCGGCCTCGCTGACGTATTCGGTCAGCTGATTTGCGAGCTCGGCGTATGTGAGGTGCGGACGCCACGAGCCGAGATGCACCTCGTAGATGCTGAGCGGTTGCTTGTGCTGGTCGGTTGCGGCACGACGTGCAAGCCACGCAGCGTCGTTCCAGGAGTAATGGGACTCGGTGACCACGGAGGCGTTCGCCGGGGGGATCTCGGCGGCTTGAGCCATGGGGTCAGCTTTGAAGTGCCAGGTCTCGTCGGCACCGAGAATCTCGAACTTGTAACGCGCACCGGCGGCGACACCTGGAATGAAGAGTTCCCAGACGCCGGTGGAGCCGAGGGATCGCATTGGCGAACCGCCGCCATCCCAGAAGTTGAAGTCACCGATCACGCGAACGCCCTGTGCTGTGGGCGCCCACACGGAGAACGCGACGCCCATGACCGGGCCATGTGCGCAGTCAAGAGTGCGCACGTGGGCACCGAGGGCGTCCCAGAGTTGCTCGTGACGACCTTCGCCGATCAGATGAAGATCTATGTCGCCGAGGGTGGGAAGGAACGAGTAGGGGTCGTCGGCGAGATGTGCGCCGCCACCGCGAGTGGTCTCGATGAGGTAGTCGGGAACGCTCTCGCCCGCAATTCCCACTGCCCACACACCACGATGGACGTGGGTCATGCGGTGCCTGGTGCCTGCGATGACGACAGCCACCTGATCGGCCCCATGCTGGATCGTGCGAATGGTGACGATGCCGTCTGCTGGATGCGCGCCGAGGATGGAGTGCGGGGAGTAATGGGCGCCATTGACCAGGCGATCGAGTTCGCCTAAGTCGATCCGTGCGTACGCAGCCATAGTCATCTCACGTGAACGATATGGGCAACGTGCTCCCGCGGTCGTAGTTCCGCATAAGTGGTGGCATCCCAATTCCAGGTCTGGCCCGTCACAAGGTCATGGGCAGCGAATGGGGCGGTGCGTCCGAGGGTGGCGAGATCCCAAGTGATCGTCGCGGCCTGGTCGTGGAAGGAATCAAGGGTGACGATGACCAGTACGAGATCGTCACCATCGCGCTTGGAGTAGGCGAGGACCATGTCATTGTCGGTGGGATGAAAGGTAAGGGAGCGAAGGTCTTGAAGTGCTGGGTGCTCACGACGCCAGCGGTTGAGCTCGGCGAGGTACGGACCAAGTGTGCGACCCTCGGCCGCGGCGGCTGCCCAGTCACGGGGGCGGTACTGGAACTTCTCGGTGTCGAGGTATTCCTCGCTGCCCTCCCGAAGCGCAGTTCCTTCGTAAAGTTCAAAGCCGCTGTAGATGCCGTAGGTAGGCGACATCGTTGCTGCCAGGGTGGCGCGGATCGCGAACATCGCGGGGCCGCCCTTCTGCAGCGACTCGTGCAGGATGTCGGGGGTGTTGGTGAAGAAGTTCGGACGCATGTACGCCGATGCCGGGCCGGCGAGCTCGCGTCCGTATGACTCGAGGCCAGCTTTGTCGGTGCGCCAGGTGAAGTATGTGTAGCTCTGCTGGAAGCCGACTTCGGCGAGTGCGCGCATCATCGGCGGGCGGGTGAACGCCTCAGCGAGGAAGAGCACATCGGGGTCGGTGTCGTTGATGGCTGCGATGAGTCGTTCCCAGACCCACAGCGGCTTGGTGTGCGGATTGTCGACGCGGAAAATGCGGACGCCGCGATCGACCCAAAAGCGCACCACTCGTTCGACTTCCGCGTACAGGCCCTCGGGATCGTTGTCGAAGTTCAGCGGATAGATGTCCTGATACTTCTTAGGCGGGTTCTCGGCGTACGCGATCGTGCCGTCAGCTCGAGTCGTGAACCACTCAGGATGCGCAGCCACCCACGGATGGTCGGGTGCTGCCTGAAGTGCCAGATCGAGGGCGATTTCCATGCCCAGAGCGTTCATGCTCGCCACGAAAGCATCGAAGTCGGCCAGCGTGCCGAGATCGGGGTGCACGGCATCGTGTCCGCCCTCGATCGATCCGATTGCCCAGGGCGAACCGGGATCCTGCGGGCCTGGGGTCAGCGTGTTGTTCGGCCCCTTGCGGTTGACGTGGCCGATCGGATGGATCGGCGGCACATACACAACGTCGAAGCCCATGTCTGCAATTGCCGGGAGGCGCT
Source organism: Actinomycetota bacterium (assembly GCA_947449035.1). Taxonomy (GTDB): domain Bacteria; phylum Actinomycetota; class Actinomycetes; order S36-B12; family S36-B12; genus CAIKZY01. Next base: position 946 of record CANFQC010000035.1, on the reverse strand, counting down.
TGGCGGCTTCGTTGAAGGTTCCCGAACGACGTGGATCCGTGGATGCGCCCTCGCTGCGCGGAAAGAACTCGTACCACGAGCCGTACAAAGCTCGCCGGCGTTGCACGCGCAATGGCCACGGGCCGCTGTCGGTCGGGTATTCGCGCATCGGATTCGCCACGATGATCGCTTCGATCACCGGGTCGTGGGCGGCTGCGAGTCGATCAGCATGCGTGAACTCGGTGTTGCGCATCGTGCTGGCCGCGCGCTGCAAGGCCTTGGCCGAATTCTTGTCGCTCAGCGTGGTCGCGTGTGCTTCGAGTAGAAGCGCACCTTCCTCGAGCTCAAGATCAACGTCGATACCGGCCGGCACCTTGATGTCGGCGCGGTGCTCCCAGGTTGCCCAGGTGTCGCCCCACGAGCGGATGGTGAAGTGCCATAGGCCGATGGAGTCGGGACGAATCGCACCCGCCCAGCCATCGAGTCCGGTGCCCGTGGAGTGCATGCGCTGCACTGAAATGACAGTGCCGTCGGGGCGGGTGAGCACGATCTCGACCCCCAAGGAGTCGTGACCTTCGCGGAAGCAGGTGGCGGTGACCGGAATCAACTCTCCGACCGCCGCTGCGGCCGGTCGACGCCCGCCCAGGACGCTGGGGGAGATGTCGGTGATGGGGAACCTGCCGCTGAGCTCACTCGGGAGTGAGGTGAAGACAGGGGCAGCGGGTGTCGACTTCCTGGCCATGGTCGTGAAGGCTAGCGCCCCGAAGGGCCTCCATCCGAGTCAATCCCGGCTATCTGTGCAAGAAGTTGCGTGAATCTGCAAGATATTTGCGACTTCATGTCGGAAATGCCTCAATTTTGACTGGCGCAAGCGCTTACAACCGCTAATCTTCGGGGCGTGAACAGGGAAGAGCTCCTGGCTCAAGTAACCGCTTACGGCGTGGAGCCGTCCTATGTCGATGCCTTT
>CANFQC010000034.1 GCA_947449035.1 Actinomycetota bacterium | reverse complement strand
TTGTTGAGCGTGACCGGCTCGAGCAGGAATCCCGAGGGCGAAAGCACGTAGGTAAAGGAGCCGTAACCATCCTCCGGCGCCTTCTGTGCCGCAATGAGTTCCCAGCCCTGGGCGATGAGCGAGTCGGTGAGGGCGGGCACGTCGCACCACACCCCGGCGTGATGCAGATGGCCTGCTCCCCCGTGATCCCACACGGTGCCGGCTACGCCTTCAATGAGTTCGACCCGCTGCGGCCCTTCCATCGAGTAAGCGAAGGTCAGCGGGCAGGTGAAGGCACCGCGCTCGGGGGTCCAGCACGGCTGATCCTCGCGCGTGATGACCTGGGTCCAGGTCAGGCCAAGTGACGGGCCGAGATCGGCCATTGCTGCCTTGATGTCAGGTACGAGGTATCCGACGTGGAACATCTCTGCGGCGTAATCGAACATGGTGTCTCCCTGTGGTTTCGGTGCGGTTTCCGTGGTGGGAATCAGAACTATGTGAGCCGTACATCAAAGACGTAAGCGATGCCGGCGGCTTGCGCCGACTCGATTCCGGAGCCTGAATCCTCATAGGCGACACAGTTCTCGGGGCTAACTCCGAGCCGCTCCATGGCGAGCAGATAGACATCCGGGGCCGGCTTTCCGTTGCTCACGTCGTTGTTGGTGACGACGAGATCGAAGAGATCGGCGATGCCGGCACCTTCAAGGGTGCGCTCAACTGCCCTGCGCGGCCCACCGGAGACGACCGCAATAGGCATGGTGCCGTGGAAGCGGCGCGCGATATCGACGACATGCTCGAATGCCTCGAGTTCATGGCTGCGCTCGAAGAACAGCTCGAGTCCCTCGTTCTCGACGTCGATCAGACCTTGCTCATCGAGGGTCGGCAGTGCAGCAAGCAAGAAGGCTTCCATGCTGTGGCCACGCCAGGTTTCGAACCACTCGTCGGTAATGGTGAACCCACGCTTGCCGAACACGACGTCCCAGCAACGTCGGTACAGCGCAAGGGTGTCGACCAAGGTGCCATCGCAATCGAAAAGCAGCGCCTTGGTGCCCGCCGGTGGCAGCAGGCCCTCAGGGATCTGGTCGAGTCCGAGGGACTGCTCGCCGAGATTGGCATTCACGCGCGGACTGCTTCCTGTCGAGGCAGGCGGCCCCGATAACGGCCGGACCTGTGTAGACAACTTAGTGGCCTTACGTGACGTCACCGAGGAGGGCGGGAAATTTCCCGCGAAAAGGTTTAACGAGGCGGTCAGGAGGGATAACGTTATCCCACGACTAATGAGGAGATGTCCATGCCCCCGGTGAGAATCAACCGCCTGTTCAATTCCCGCTCCCATCGCGCCCTTGACGTGGCCATTGACCATGGCTTCTTCGGCGAGCCGTCATTCCTCGGCGGCATCGAGAACATGCGCCAGGCGGTCGACACCATCGTCGCGGCCGGCCCCGACGCAATCCAGCTCACACCGGGCCAAGCCCGTCTTCTGCAGGAGATCCCGGGCAAGAACAAGCCCGCACTCGTCATGCGCACGGATGTCGCCAATGTCTATGGCAATCCTCTCGACGAACACATCTTCAGCCACCACTTCCCCGACGCCATCGAAGAGGCTGTTCGGCTCGACGCCGTCGCCGTCTGTGTCAACCTGCTTCAGCTTCCTGGCCGACCCGAGATCCGCGAGGCATGCATCCTGTCGATCATGGAACTTCGCAAGGAGGCAACCCGCTACGGAATGCCACTCATGGTCGAGCCTCTCGTTATGCAGGACAACGTGAAGGCCGGCGGCGGCTACATGGTCGACGGAGACACCGGCAAGATCCGCGCACTCGTGCGCCAGGCACGTGAACTCGGCGCTGACCTCATCAAGGCTGACCCCACTGACAACATCGAGGAGTATCACCAGGTCATCGAAGTTGCCGGAGATACCCCACTGCTCGTACGAGGTGGCGGGAAGGTAGACGACCGCACACTGCTCGAGCGCACTGTCGCGGTTCTTGCCCAAGGCGCTAGCGGCATCGTTTACGGCCGCAACATCATTCAGCACCAGAACCCGGCAGGTATCACTGCTGCGCTCATGGCCGTTCTTCACGATGACGCCAGCGTTGATGCAGCCCTGGCAATCGTTGGTAGTAAGGCATGAGCGCACGCGAGGTGAATGTCGCCATCGTGGGTGGCGGCCTGATGGGTCGTGAGATTGCGGCGGCGATCCAGCGCTGGCCCGCGCTCATCGATCACCCGGTGCGGCCTCGACTGACCGCGGTCTGCGACATCAATCCATCTGCGCTCGAGTGGTTCCGCGACATCGATACCGTCACGACCCTCGTCACTGACTATCGCGAGCTACTGGCCGACGACTCCATCGATGTCATCTATGTTGCAGTGCGCCATGACCTGCACGAGCAGATGTACACCGATGTCATCAATTCCGGCAAGGGTCTGCTCGCCGAGAAGCCGTTCGGTATCGATAGCGCCGCAGCCGATGCGATTCTCGCCGCCATCTCCGCACATCCGGAGAGCTTCGTGCGCTGCTCCAGCGAGATGCCGTTCTACCCCGGCGCTCAATGGGCTATCGAGTACGTGAAGTCCGGCGCCCTCGGCACGATCATCGAGGCTCGGTGCGGATTCCTGCACTCCAGCGACATTGACCCGGCCAAGCCCATCAATTGGAAGCGCCAGGTCGAGTACTGCGGTGAGGCCGGCGTGATGAATGACCTTGGCATGCACACCTGGCACGTGCCGTTGCGACTCGGCTGGGCACCGACGTCGGTCAGTGCCGTGCTGCAGAACATCGTGCCCGAACGCCCCGGCCCCGATGGATCGCTGGTGCCCTGCGATACATGGGATAACGCAGTGCTGCACTGCTGGAGCCAGCAGGGCGACACGAAGTTCACGCTCACGACCGAGACCAAGCGCATTGCACCAGGCGAAAAGAACACGTGGCTCTTCGAGGCCATCGGTACCGAGGGTGGCGTGCGCTTCAGCACGAAGTCGCCGAAGGAGGTCGAGGTCTTCTCGCGAGTAAGCGTGCCGGGCATTGGTACCGAGCAGGCGTGGCAGCACCTTGACGCAGGAAGTCAGTCGGCATGGCCCACGGTCACCGGAGGCATCTTCGAGACCGGCTTCTCCGATGCGATCTTGCAGATGTGGGCTTCGTATCTCGCCGAGCGCGAGGGCGTGCTGGGTGATCGCTTCGGCTGCGTCACCCCTGATGAAGCAGCACTCACCCACCGGATCTTCGACGCCGCCCTGCGCTCGCAGGCCACCGGCGCGAGCGTCGCGCCCTGACCTGTCGCCATGCACAAGATCTCCGTCGCCGGCCTGGTCTGCGTAGACCTGCGCCCCGAACTCGACGAGTCAGCGCGATTCGCGCCAGGTCGACTCATCGAGATCGGCGGGCTCTCCATGCAGATCGGCGGCATGGTCGGTAATACCGGTCAGGATCTCCTCGATCTCGGCGCACCCCTGCGCCTGGAATGCGGTGTGGGAGAAGACGAGCTCGGTCAATACGTGCGCGATTCACTTCACGCTCGTGGAGCCGACATCGGTGGCATTCGTTCCGTGCCAGGGGCAGGCACGTCGTACAGCTTGATCCTCGAACCGCGTGGGGTCGATCGCACAATCTGGCACAGCATCGGGGCGAATGCGAAGTTCGATGGCAGTGAGGTCGATATCGAGGGTGTCGACATCCTTCACATCGGATATCCGGCACTGTTACCAGCACTCATCGGGCATGACGCAGCACCACTGCATTCCGTACTGACCAGGGCTCGGGCGGCAGGCGTCACAACTTCAGTGGATCTGTCGTATGTCGACACCGCCTCGGCAGCTGCTGCCCTCGACTGGCACGCACTATTGCCCCTGATCGCAGGCCAGACCGATGTCATCACCCCGAGCCTCGACGATCTCACCTCGGCGCTTCGCATCGACGAGACATTCAGCGCCGACCTCATTGAACGTATGCTCACCTATCTCCTTGATGGCGGTGTTGCCGTTGCAGCAATCTCGGCAGGTGAGCACGGGCTCTTCCTCCGCACGGCGGGTGCCGAACGACTGCGTCACGCTGGCCGCGCCCTCGCTCAGCAGGCAGATCACTGGGCTGATCAGGATCTACACCTTCCCTCGGTCTGGCGCGACACTCCTGTCACCACGAATGGCGCTGGCGACGCTTCGAGTGCGGGACTCCTCTTCGGAATTGCCGCAGGCTTCGGGCCGCACAAGAGCGCCCGCCTTGCCGCGGCATGCTCGGGTGCTCTCGTGTCAGGCCAACGCACGACAGCTCAGTTCATTGGCGAACTGTGCCCTGACCTCGAAGGCCTACTCCCGTTGAATGGCCTTGGCAACTAATGGGCTCCAGTCCCACGATGAACGATGTCGCCCGCGAGGCAGGCGTTGCCCTGCGCACGGTCTCTCGTTATGTCAACGGCGCGACGAATATCGACAGTGAGCTTGCCGAGCGCATTCGTGTCGCCATCAATTCACTCGGGTACCGCCGCAACCTTGCTGCCGCAAGCATCCGACCGGGCTGGGATAGCAAGGTTCTTGGCCTGATCATCGGTGATCTCTCGAACCCGTACTACACGGCACTCACCAGGGCCATCGAGCATGAAGCATCAGAACGTGGGTACCTGCTCATCACCGCAAGTTCAGAAGAGGACGGAACCCGGCACGACAAGCTCGTCGATCGGCTCGCCGAGCAGCGAGTCGACGGCCTGATCATCGTTCCACCTCATCGCCCCGCACGCGGTTGGGCAGATGTCGCGGGAACACTTCCGCCGATTGTGTTCCTGGATCGCCCAGTCTCCGGAGTGCAGGCAGATTCAGTGCTGTCGGACGATATCGGCGGTGCCCGCGAAGCCGTGCAGGCACTCATCACGTCAGGTTCTCGATCCGTCGCCTTCGTCGGAGACTCACTCTCCATCTACACGCTTGAGCAGCGCATGCTGGGTTACGAGAATGCTCTACACGACACAGGTCACATGGTGCGTGCCGAACTCGTGTGCACCGATGCTCACACGGAAGCCCAGGCCCGCGAAGCCGTCGCTCGCTTGATGGCAGATACAGACACCGACGCGATCTTCGGCGCCAACAACCGCGCGACTATCGGAGCCCTATGGGCTTTTCGTGATGCTGGCCAGCGCCTGCCTCTCATCGGCTTCGATGACTTCGATCTGGCGCAATTGATGCAGCCAGAAGTGTCAGTCGTCAGTCAGGACGTGGAACAGATGGGCACGCTCGCGGCGTCACTGCTCATCGATCGGTTGAACGGCACAGGTTCTGCACAACGCGATTACGTGCTTCCCACGACCTTGCACCTGCGCGGCTCGGAGCAGCGAGTCAACTAAGAGTGAGCAGAGCCGAGCGAATCGCCGCTTCTCACCACAACGAGGAGGCGAGCAATTCAGGTACGAGAACTTCAACAAGCAGTCGCACGTCATCCTCGTCATCACCGGGGTAGCGAATCGAGAGCACGGAGCCCTCGACATCGCCACTCACACTGGCAAGGGTGGTGCCGCGTTCATTCACCCATCGGAGCAACTCGGGTTCCCACCGCGAGCCGGCAAAGAGCAGCAGGCGGTAATCAGTGGTCTTAGTGAGATACACGTCGACGTGACTCCAGTCGCCCGTCTCGCATCCGATTGCTCCCAGACGCGGACCCTCGCGAAGCATGAGAGCACCTTGCTGAGCCGAACTGAGTCGTCGAGCAGGCGCGACCAGATGAGTGCCAGCCGGGCCGATCATGGCCTCGCGCAGAACAGGAAGCCAGTCGCTCGCGGAATCGATCAGGTGCGCACTCGCCTGCGAGGCACGTTCGACCAGCTCAACAGGCATCGACTCGTCGAACAGGTGGGCTTCGAGTGCGAGAAGCAGAATCAGCGTGTGCTGGAAGGAACGGCAGGCAACTCCACCGGCCTCGACTCCTGCACCCATGTCGATGACGCGATCGGCGAGGCCACAGATCTTCGAGTCCGCGACATTGGTCAGTGCGATCACCTGTTCGGGCGCCTGGTACCGGGCCAGGGCATCGAGGGTCTCGGTCGATCCCCCGCTCGCAGATACGGCGATGATCACGGTGTTCGGCGTGAGCGCCGGCAGCAGGTCGCTGCTGGCAAGCTCAGCAACAGCATTCACGCCGCGCGCACGAAGTCTCGCCGCAGCGACTGAGTTCGCATAATGCGAGGAGCCCATACCCAGCAGCACAATGTGACTCTGAGGAGTGACGGCTGAGCCCGACCAAGGATCACCAGCACGCAAGGTCTCGGCACAACGCATCAAGGCTGCCGGCTTGGCAGCGAGATCGTCAGCGAATGCGCGGGGGTCCATCAGCTCTCATCCTTCGTGAGTGACTCGAGGAGAGCGGGCAAGGCCGCCTCGGGAACATACCGCCAGTGCGGCAGATACCTGTCAGCGTAGATGTACTCGCGGCATTCCTGCTGAATGCGGAACGGCGCGACGAGGCAGGAATCAAAGAGCTCGCCACTTCCGGATTCTGTGAGAGTCGTCGTGTAGGCATCGAGGAAGGCCTGTTCGGCGACAGGAATCCAGTCAAGAGTTCGCTGCACTTGAGCAGGCGTGAGGTCGTCCGTGCGATGGATCACGACTCTGGCCACATGATCGAGTGAGCAGAGCATTCCCGCGACATCACGAGCAGCGGGCTGGAACGCCACTATCGAATCTTGAGTCGGATTGCCGTCGAAGTCGATGACGAGGTACTCGTGGGTCGACGTGGCGCGAAGGATCTGTCCGATATGCAGATCGCCGTGGATGCGCATCAGTGGTGTCGAGGAGATACCGGTCATTCCCTTGAGCACAGACCGGCACGCAGGCTCAAGCAACGCGAGCCCAGAATGTCCCGCTGAAGTTTCGAGAGTGACAGCAGCGCTCAGTTCGGACTCCGCGAGGACTAACCATTCCTTCGCATCCTGCGCCGTTGCGTCGAGAATGCCCCCGCGAGAGAGCCCGACATGCATCCGCCCGATGAGTGAACCGAGTGCATCGGCGGGCCGGAGGGCTTGCGCCAGATCAAGTTCACCGCGCGCATATCGACGAATATCGACAACGGCCCAGTCCCAGCCGTCTTCGGTATCGGGAACGAAGTCGACAACGCTGGCCACGTGCATCGATTCGCCGTCGATGCGCATGCGTACGTGAGCCCATGGACGTGGAGTCTCCGTGAAACCGGCATCGTGCAGAAGGCTGGTGCAGATCGGCCCCGGGGCGCTCGAATCCGAAGGATGCAGATTCCACTTCACCAGGGCATCACCCACTCGAATGAGTTCATTGGTCTGATCGACGTCGATTGCCGTCTCGCCGATCTGCGGGCTCCCACCGAATCTCTCGAACTCCAAGGAGCCGCCTGACATCGCGGAATCAACCGTCATTGCGAGAAGTGACTCACTCACACCGTCACCGGGTGCGGCTCGGCGCAATGCCCCATCTCTGATTACCGCCGGTACGCCATAACGAATCCCGCGCTGGTCGCAGATCACGAGAAACCACGAACTCTCACCCAATGATGCGGATGCCAGCAGTCGAAGCGGCAACTCAATGCGCTCAGCCTCAACGCGTCGACGCTCAGGCAGGAGATCTGCCGGCGAGCACGCAGCCAGCAGAGCTTCGTCGAATTGCGTCACACGCCCTCGAGGTGAGCGTTGCCGACTGCTTCGATGACATCAGCACCGCGACGAAGGCCATCACGTGATCGAATCTGCTCACCGATGGCATCCAAGCGGGCTCGCAGTTCGGAATCCCCAAGCAACTTCTCGAGAGCAGCGTTCATTTGATCCTCGGTGAAGGCGTAGGTCGATAGGCGCACGCCGAATCCGAGTTCGTCCATACGCTGCGCGTTGTCGTACTGATCCCAGAACAGCGGCAGCAGAATCATCGGCTTACCGAAGTGAAGTGACTCCGTGGTCGTGTTGTTTCCGCCGTGCGTGATCACGAGATCGACCTGGGGCACGACCTTTGTCTGCGGCAAGAACTCCGAGCCCACCATGTTTGGCGCGAGGGTGAGCAACTCGTGCTGCGGACCCATGCTGACGATGAAGCGATGCCTGGTGCGGCCGAGCACATCGATGAGTCGACGCATGAGATCGACATCGGCACCGCCCAGGGAACCCAGGGAAAGATAAATGAGCGCACTGTCAGCCGGGCGATCCGCCACTGCCGCGGGGATCACATAATCCTGATCGGTCTCGCGGACACTGGAATCCATGCGGTGCCAGTTCGTGCCGAGCGGGCGATCACTTGTGTAGTCGGCCTCCTCGGGGAACACGTAGAGGTTCGCGGCATCGGACGTGTGAATGAACTCGAGATCAGGCAATGCAGGGGCACCTTTCTCCATCACCCACGCGTTATAGGCATTCCACATCTCACGATGAGTGCGCTCGTACTCGGCATCGAAGGCTGCCCACTCGCTGCGATCAGCTGCAGGCAGGCCGGAGAACACCGGTGCAGCTCCGTCACCCTTGATCTCGAGCGGGTTGCAGGACACGATCCGGACGAAAGGTGCGCCATTGGTCATGAGTGCCGGGAAGCACAGCACGTTGTCCTCGACGATGACATCAGGCTTGACTCGTTCAAGAATCTCGCGCAATTGCGGTTCGCAGTACATCGCGCCATCCATGAGCGCCTGCCAGGTCGGCTTAATGAAGGTCTCGAGCTGTTCAACGGTCGGCTTGCGGAACTCCGGCGCGGTCTCGCGGATGAAGTCCTTCCAGAACTGGCCGGCATCTTGCTCCTCATCACCCTCCGGTGCGGGTGCGAGATCGACGAGATCCTCCTCGAATCCGAGCGCCGTGAGCTTGCCCGCCCAGGAAGCCTCGGCCGCGAACACCACGCGATGTCCGCGTTCGAGCAGGACCTTGCCGATGCCGATGCACTGATTCGTCGGCCCGTAAGCGGACTCGGGCATGAACAAGACGGTGAGCGGGCGGGACGACATCACTTCTCCAGGGGTAGCGGGTGACCGGTAGCAAGGCGGGCGTACTCGAGTATCAATTCAACTGCAGACTCATAGCCGAGGGTCGGATGCTTGGCCATCATTCGATATCCGTAGGCATCCTCGAGAGCCACCAGGTTACGGGCGATCGTCATGGAGTCCTGCCGAAGGTCGAATGCCCCCGAGGCCACGCCCATCTCGAGAATCCCCTGATACATGCTCACCTGGCGATCGAAGAGCGATGTCAGGAGAAGGGCATACAGATTATTCCGAGCGGCCTCGCCGCCAAGGGCGCAGAGCAGCCGAACATCAGGATCCTCAGGGCCTTCCGGCACTCCGGTGCGGATCGTCTGGATCAGCCGCGCGGCCGGATCACTGATTCCCACAAGCGCCTGGAGCCGCATGTCATGGAAGCGCGCCATCCCCGACTGATTGGCCTCAAACAGCAGTTCTTGCATATTCGGGTAGTGGTAGAGCACGGCGCCAGCGGTGACGCCTGCTTCTGATGCGATCTGGTTCAAGCGCACCGACGTACCGTGCTCAGCCATCGCCCGCTGGGCAGCGACCAGCAGATTCGCCTTCAGAGCACCACGTCGAGCCACGCCCTGACCCTAGGAGTTCTTAAATCACAATTCAGGAAATTTCCCAGATATCGATGAATTCCCCAGCGAAGCACTGCAATCCTGGCTTAACGTCCGTGCAACACGTGGCTGCAAGCCTGATACCCCACCGACCAAGGAGCCCACATGCGTCGTCGTCCCGGAGGCCGTTCAGTCGCGGCACTCACCATTGCCGCCTCGGCAGCACTCGTCCTGTCCGCTTGCGGTGGTAGCTCCAGCTCCACTTCATCCGAGGCATCGGCAGCAGCAAGTGCCGCACCGGCAGCGAGCGCTGCTCCGGCTGGCCCGGCTGATCTGTCCGGCCAGACCCTGACCGTCTCGAACTGGGCCGGCTACTACCCCGAAGATCTCGCCGACAAGTTCAAGGCAGCCACGGGCGTGCCGCTCACAATCGCGAACCACGCGACCAACGAGGAGATCGTCGCCAAGCTCACCGCAGGCGGTGACTCGGGCTTCGATGTCGCGTTTGTCTCCGGCCAGTACGCCCAGGCACTCAACGACGCCGGCCTCCTCGAGCCCATCGACCCCACACAAATCCCGAACATGAAGAACCTCTACCCAGAGGCGGCGCAATTGCCCTTCGACAGGGGCAACAAGTTCTCGGTGCCGTACACCTGGGGAACGACCGGTATCTGCTACCGCGCCGACAAGGTCAATCCCGCTCCTACGAGCTGGAATGACATCCTGAAGCCGTCGGCTGAGAACAAGGGCAAGATCACCGCCCTGGCCACTGAGCGCTGGCTGCTTCTTCCGGCACTCAAGTCACTGGGCTACAGCATCAACACCACAGACGATGCCGAGCTGGCCAAGGCCAAGGAGCTCGCGCTCGCCGAGAAGGACGGCCTGCTCGCATTCGATGACACCAACTTCTACTCGCGGCTGGTGTCAGGCGAGGCCACCATGGCCGTGGCGTGGGATGGCTGGTGCAACTACGGCATCGCTGAGGATCCCAACATCAAGTTCGTCGTGCCCAAGGAGGGCAGCGATCTGTGGTCCGACACGATGGTGATCCTCAAGGGCACCAAGAACAAGGCCGCTGCTGAGGCGTTCATCAATTACATCCTCGATCCGGCCAACCACGCCTGGGTCGCCGAAAACATCCTCTACAAGGTGCCGAACAAGGCAGCCATGGATGCCGTCGGCGCCAAGCTGGCCGAGAGCTACCCGAACATGGGCACCACCCCGGCCGACCTGCTGAAGCAAGAGGCAGAGGTTGACCTGGGCGAAGCCAGCACGAAGTACACCACCATCGCGACTGAGGTCACCGCTAACTAATTGCGGTAATTCCTATGACCTCACCTGCTGCCCAAGGGCGCGGCGCCGGAAGGCGCCGCGCCCTTGGCGCGCGATTTGTCTTTCTTGGACCTGGCCTTTTCTATGTCACGGTCTTCATGGCCATCCCGATGCTCCTTGTGCTCTCCTACGCCTTCTTAAAGCGCGGACGCTTTGGTGGCGTGAAGATGGAGTTCACCCTCGACAACTTCCATCGAGTGATCGAATCGGTCTACGTCTCGGTAATCGGCAACTCGATCCTGATCGCCGCGATCACCACGATCTTGGCCCTGCTCATCGGCTACCCCACCGCGTACGCAATCGCACGGCTACCTCGCAAGTGGCGAAATCTCGCGCTCGTCTTGGTCGTGCTGCCGTTCTGGACCAACTTCCTGATCCGCACCTACGCCTGGATCTTGCTCCTCAACTCCGAAGGCCCGCTCAATAAGGGCCTAACGGCGGTCGGGATCCTGCACGAGCCCCTTGATCTGCTCTACACGCGCGGGGCCGTGATTGCCGGCCTGCTCTACGCGTATCTGCCCTTGATGATCCTGCCGATCTACGCGTCGGTCGAGCGTCTCGACAACTCACTCATCGAGGCTGCAACGAATCTTGGAGCCAGTCGCGCCCGGGCCTTCTTCACCGTCACCCTTCCGCTCACACTCCCCGGCACGATGATCGGCGCGATCTTCGTGTTCGTGCCGAGTCTCGGCAACTTCATCGTTCCAGAACTGCTCGGAGGCGGTAAGACCGTGATGATCGGCAACCTCATTCGCGATCAGTTCCTGAAGGCACGCGACTGGCCCTTCGGAGCAGTGCTCGCCCTCATCATGGTCGCTCTTCTGATTCTCTTGTTCGCCGGACAAGCCGCCATTTCGCGCCGCATCAATGGCAGGGGGCGGCATGCGTAATCTCGGCTGGCTGCGTGTGCCACTGATTGGCACCTACGTCTTCCTCTACATCCCAATCATCGTGCTGGTAGTCATGAGCTTTAACGCCAGCAAGATGCCGTTCAGCTGGGGTGGCTTCAGCGGACGCTGGTACTCCACGCTCCTCAATGATGAGCTGATCCGCCAGGGATTCATCAACACGATCATCGTGGCAGTTGGCGCAACCGTGCTCGCCACGATTCTCGGAACCCTGCTCGCAATCGGCCTGGCGCGCTATACGCGATCTGCAGTACTCGAGGCGTACGCCCTCACTCCCGCGATCGTGCCCGATCTCGCACTCGCAATCGGATTGCTCGTCATGTTCAGTGCAGTGGGCATGACACTCGGCCTGCATTCAGTACTTCTCGCTCACGTGGTGTTCGGCATGGCCTTCGTGGCCGCAGTCGTGACCGCTCGGCTCGGCCAAACCGACCCCAGCCTTGAGGAGGCAAGTCGCGATCTCGGATCGAGCGCAATCGGTACCTTCTTCCGCATCACGATCCCGAGCCTGGCCCCCGCCATCGTGGCCGGCGCCCTGCTGGTGTTCACGCTGAGTCTCGACGAGTTCGTCATCGCCTTCTTCACTGACGGGCCGAGTACGCCCACTCTCCCGATCGTCATCTATTCCATGGTCCGCTTTGGCGTGACTCCAGAGATAAATGCCCTTGCTGCCCTGCTCCTGCTCGTCAGTTTCACCGTCGTGATCGCCGCACAGCGATTCACCCGAATATCGGATGCCGTATGAACCAGAACCTGCTCTCGATCACCGGAGTCAGCAAGAACTTCGGTGACGTCACCGCACTCGATGACGTCAGCATCGAGATTCGCGAGAACGAGTTCTTCGCACTGCTCGGCCCATCGGGCTGCGGCAAGACCACGCTTCTGCGAGTACTTGCCGGCTTTGAAGACCCCGACACCGGCTCGGTGACTCTCGGCGGGCAGAACCTGCTCAGCCTGCCCCCGAACAAGCGCCCCATCAACTTGATGTTCCAGTCCTATGCACTCTTCCCGCATATGTCGGTCGAGAAGAACGTGGCCTATGGATTGCAACGCGAGGGCCTGGGCAAGGACGAAATTCGCGACCGAGTGGCCGACGTGCTCACCACTGTCGGTCTCACCGATAAGGCTTCCCGCCGCCCGGCCCAGCTCTCCGGCGGTCAGCGTCAGCGCGTGGCGCTGGCCCGCGCGATCGTCAAGCGTCCGCAACTGCTCCTACTCGACGAGCCGCTCTCGGCCCTTGATCGCAAGGTCCGCGCCGAGATGCAGCTCGAGCTCAAGCGACTTCAGCATGAAGTCGGCATCACCTTCGTGGTGGTCACACATGATCAGGACGAAGCGATGTCGATGGCTGATCGCATCGCCGTGATGTCAGAAGGCGTCGTGAAGCAGGTGGCCAGCCCGGTCGATCTCTACTCGCGCCCGGACAACCTGTTTGTCGCAGACTTCATCGGGTCGAGCAATGCCTTCCGCGGCGTTGCCAGCGAGGCAGGCGTTCAGGTCGATGGCCTCGGGCTCCTCCCCGGCACGTTCGGAGCCAGCTCAGGCGAGGCAACCTTGATCATTCGTCCCGAGGACATGCGACTCGTCGATCAAGACCAGGCCGTGCTGGCTGGCACTGTCGTCGATACCCAGTTCACCGGTGGCAGTTCGACCATCGCGCTGAGCATTGCCGGTCACTCATCGCCGGTGCTCGTCTCCTGCCAGGGCTCCGCGAGCGTGACTCGTGGCGACACCGTTCACCTGGCCTGGGATCCCTCCCGTGCCATCAAGCTGACCAAGTAACGAGGAACCATGGCCATGCACGATGGCGTATTCATCGACGGCACCCGTCGGCCCGGGACAGGAACACCGATCACTCTCGTGAATCCGGCAACGGGCGCAGAAACCGCGGTTGTCTCGCAGGGCTCACCCGCAGATGTGGAGGCTGCTGCGCAGGTTGCGCAGAACGCATTCGGCGACTGGTCGAAGCGCACGGCAGGCGATCGCGCCCGCATCCTGCTTCGCCTCGCTGATCTGATCGAGGCCGATGTCGAAGAGCTCACCCGACTGGAAGTCCAGGAAACCGGCAAGCCGTGGTCGGTCTTTGCTGACGGCGAGCTCCCGTTCGGCACCGACAATTTGCGTTTCTTCGCCGGCGCCGCACGATCCCTCGAAGGCTCAGGTGCAGGAGTGCTCAGCACGGGGTACACCTCAATGCTCGTGCGTCGACCAATCGGCGTCGTGGGAGCAATTACGCCGTGGAACTTCCCGATGATCATGGCGGTCTGGAAGTTCGGCCCGGCTCTTGCCGCAGGCAACACGATTGTCATCAAGCCCGCACCACTCACGCCAAGTACGACCCTGCGTCTGGCTGAACTCGCAATCGAGGCCGGCATGCCTGCGGGTGTTTTCAACGTTGTCACCGGCGGTGCAGACGTGGGCGAGGCACTCGTGCGCGATCCCCGCGTGAAGATGGTGTCGGTTACCGGCTCGAGTCGCACGGGAAAGAACGTGATGACCGCGGCTGCCGACAGCTTCACTCGAGTTCACCTCGAACTCGGTGGCAAGGCACCTGCCCTCGTATTCGCTGACGCCGACATCGCGCACATGGCACGCGCCATCACCTTGGGTGCGACGTACAACTCGGGCCAGGACTGCACCGCGGCAACCCGCGTCTACGCCCACGCCGAGATCTTCGATCAGGTGGTCGAGGCACTGAGCACCACGATGGAGTCAGTGCGAGTCGGTGACCCGATGGATCCTTCCTCCGATATCGGTCCACTCATCTCTGCGGCTCATCGCGACCACGTGCACGGTTTTGTCACGCGGGCAACAGCCAGCGGGGCCACAATCCGCACCGGCGGAGCCGTGCCCGCGGGCCTGGGCAATTACTACCCGCCGACCTTGATCACCGGAGCTGCTCAGAGCAGTGAGATCGTCCAGGACGAAGTATTCGGCCCTGTATTGGTCGTGCTCCCCTTCTCCGACGAGACCGAGGCCATCGCGCTCGCCAATGACTGCCGCTACGGCCTCGCGAGCTCAATCTGGACCTCCGACTCCGCGCGCAGCCTGCGAGTTGCTCACCAGCTCGAATACGGGGTCACCTGGATCAACGATCACCTGCCCATCGCCTCGGAGGCGCCCCACGGCGGGGTCAAGGCCAGCGGCTTCGGCAAGGACATGAGCCACGAGGCGCTCCTCGAGTACACCGTCACCCGGCACGTGATGGTCAAGCATGAACAGCCCCCCGAGCACGACTCCTTCCGTCCGGCCTGACGAATTCACCCCTTCGCCACGACATCGATACATGGGGGCGGCAGACTTGGCCCCTCAAGGAGGTGCAATGAGCACGGCAACGGGCGCAGCCCAGACAGAAGCAGTCGACGGATGGTGGCCGGTCGCGGCGAGCACCGACATCACGACGACTCCCAGTGAGGTCTCGATCGAGGGTCGCGAGTGGGCTCTGTACCGCCCCACTGACGGTGCACCTGTGGCAGTGGTCGAAGCACGATGCCCCCATCGCCTGGCCAAGCTCAGCCACGGCACGGTGGTCGACGGTGATCTTCAGTGCCCCTATCACGGTTGGCGTTTCAACGGCAGCGGTGCTTGCACCCTCATCCCGTCGAATGGCCCGGACCAGGCCATCCCGAGTTTCGCCAAGGCACTGACCCCGTGGGGCGTGCGTGAAGCCGACGGCATGGTGTGGATTGCACCTGTGGAACCCGGCACACCTCCACTGGCTCCCGACACCCGTGGCGAGACCAATTCCCTGACCAATCTCGACGCTTCACTCGAGCGCGGCTGGCACGCGGTAGCTCTGACCACCGAGATTCCCGACAACGGCACTTTCACCTCTCGTCTGCTCGGTCGCGATTACACGATCAGTCGTACCGCCGACGGCTACGAGTCGACCGGCCACCCGTACGCGGTAACCGAGCGATTCGGCACTGTGTGGATCGCACCACAAGAGCCCCTGCGCGACCTGATCGAAGATGACGACGACGCTAACCCGCTCTTTGCACAGGGCTGGCTCATTCCCGATGTCTCCGGTTCCCCCGCTGGCCTACTCGCCGAGAATTTCCTCGACGTCGCCCACTTCCCCTTCGTGCACTTCGGAACTTTCGGAGCAGCCGAAGAGCCGACCGTGCCCCGCTACGACGTCGATATTCATGCCGACGGCGGAGGCATGAGCAGCGTGCAGGAGCAGTGGTTCGACAACCCTGAGGATCCCGGAGTGATTGCCGGTATTCGTCCCGAGCGCCAGCGCCGTCGTGCGACATACACCTACCGCTGGCCCTTCCAACTCACGCTTCGGCTCGAGGAACTCGATGCAGGTGCGGTCAAGACGATCCTGTTCTGGCTGCAGCCTGAGGATGCAGGGTCCACTCGCATCTACACAAAGATGCTGCTCCACAACATCGGCGGCGTCATTACTCCCGGGCCTGACGTCGTCAAGAACGAGGTCGACTTCGAGGTTGCCGTGCTCGGCGAAGATCTCGTACTGCAGCGCGCCATGACCGCGCCCGGCCTTCCGCTCACGCCGGCCGATGAGGCTCACGTACGCTCCGACCGCAGTGGCGTCACACTGCGCACCATCCTCGACAGTCACCGCTCTCTCTAAGGGGACCCGATGAACCATCTCCTGCGTAATGCCCTGCTGATGAACACGACCACTCCGGTCGACATCAGCATCGTCGACGGCGTGCTCACCGCAATTGATCCGGCCGGCAAGGGCACCGCCCCTGCAGACGCCACGATCACCGATCTCGAAGGTCGCCTGGTCACTCCGCCACTCGTTGAGCCGCACATTCACCTCGATGCCGTGCTGACTGTCGGTCAGCCGCGTGCCAACGAGTCAGGCTCGCTGTTCGAGGGCATCGCCGTGTGGGGCGAGCGCGTGAAGTCGCTGACGGTTGACGATGTGATCGAGCGATCGCGCGAGGTCATGATGTGGCAGATCGCATGCGGCGTTCAGCATGTGCGCAGCCACGCCGATGTCTGCGACCCGGAACTGCGCGCCCTGAATGGCCTGATCGCCGTGCGCGAGGAACTCAAGGGCATCATCGATCTGCAGATCGTCGCCTTCCCGCAGCAGGGTATCTACGGTTTCGAGAACGGCACCGGCCTGATGCGCCAAGCCATGGTCGAGGGCGCTGACGTTGTCGGCGGTATCCCCCATTTCGAGCTCACTCGCGAGGACGGCGTGAACTCAGTGCAGTTCGTCTTCGATCTCGCCCAGGAATTCGATTCGATGATCGATATCCACTGCGATGAGACTGACGATGATCACGCACGATTTGTCGAGGTCATGGCCGCCGAGACCATCAAGCGCGGGATGACGGGCAAGGTCACCGCCAGCCACACCACGGCCATGGGCTCCTACAACGCTGCCTATGCCGGTCGCCTGATCACGAACATCAAGCGCGCGGGTCTGAACATGATCACCAACCCGCTCGATAACTCGGTGCTCCAAGGTCGCTTCGACATCGGCCCGATTCGCCGCGGTCACACTCGCGTGAAGGAACTCCTCAAGGCCGGCGTCAACGTTGCCATCGGCCATGACTCGGTCATGGACCCCTGGTACCCGCTGGGCTACGGCGATCCGCTGCAGGCTGCGTTCATGCTCGCTCACTACGGCCATATGAGCGGTGCCACGGAATTGCCGTACCTGCTCGAGATGATCTCGACGAATCCAGCGAAGGCTCTCGGTGTTGACTCGGCAGGCGTGCGCGTTGGTGGTCCTGCCAGTTTGGTGGTCTTCGATGCTCCGAGTGCCGAAGATGCCCTGCGCCGGATTTCGCCGCGCTACCTGGTGATGCGGGATGGCGAGGTGCTCTCCCGCACCGCTCCCGCTCAGACCACACTCACCATCAATGGCACCAGCCGCGACGTGAACTTCCTGCGGCCATAAGAGTCGAACGCATAAACGAAGAAGGCCTGCCCCGTAAGGGCAGGCCTTCTTCGTTTAATGAACTACGAGTTCGGGATAACCAGAATTTCGTCAGTCTTGCCCTTCTGGAGCTTGAAGAAGATCCAGTAGAGAACTGCCGAAATGATGAAGCCGGCCTCGAAGGTGCAGTCACCCCAAGCTGAGTTAGCCGAAGGAAGAACACCGACGTACTGAACCTGGTTCGAGAAGAGCACGATCGAGACCACGACACCGATGAGCATGGCCAACCAGCCGGCCCATGGGTTGTGCTTGTGATCGAAGAGGAAGCCGTCGACGCGGTGACGACGACGCAAGAACCAGTCGACATAGACGACGCCCAGCCATGGACCGACCCAGTAAGCGATAACGAGAAGGAAGTTCTCGTAATTGCCAATGTTGTCGAGCCCGTAGAAGGCCACGGCACCACCGATCAGGCCAGCGACCAGAGCAATGATGGCGCGGCGCAGATGACCGGGGATGTTGAAGCCCATGGTCAGGAACGACATGCCACCTGAGTACACGTTGATGGCGTTGGCCGAGACCGCGCCAACGAAGATCGCGAGGAGCACGAGCTTGCCCACAACCCCAGGCATCGGGTGGATGAAGGCTTCGGTCGGGCTGGAGCCTTCCGGCGAGGCGATCGTGATCGACAGTGCACCGAGAGTCTCGAGTGCCATGCAGGAGACGAACACGCCGAGGCCTGCTGCCCAGCCCACCGCACGGCGGTTGACCGTCGGCGACAGGTAACGGGTGTAGTCAGAGGCGTAGGGGTTCCAGCCGGCTGCGTAGCCGAAGGAGGCACCCACCACGATCAGGAAGCCGCCGAGTCCGCCGCCACCAGTCGCTGCACCTGCGTCAGCATTCGGCACGATCCAGATCGCCGCGAGAATGAATGCTGCGGAAAGGAACGGGAAGGCAACGCGCTCGAAACGCTGGAGCAGGTTATGACCGAAGAAGCCGATGATCAGCTCGAGCACGATCACGATGACCACTGCGAGCTTTGCATCCATGCCGGTAAGCGAGGCCAGGGCGAAGGCGCCCGAGACGCTGTTGACCGCGAACCAACCAATGGTGGCGATGATCGCGTTGAGGCCGGCCGGCAGCACGTTGCCGTGGTAGCCGAACGGAATACGCGAGAGCACCATCTGCGGGACGCCGAAGAGCGGGCCACGCGAGCTCAGCACACCTTGCGACAAAGAGCCGAGGATGTTACCGATCGCGAGAGCGGCAATGGCCTGCCAAATGGTGAGCTGGAAGTACAGGACTGCGATGACGCCAACAAAGACGGTGGCGAACTCGAGGTTCGGCGACATCCAGGTGCCGAAGAGGCCCCAGGGCTTGCCGTGACGCTCGGACAGCGGGATGAACTCCGCACCGCCGGGCTCGACTGCCGCAATCTTTGATCCGTAATTGCCTTCGCGTACTTCGGCAACAACGGAGTCAGGTGAACTTGATGACATCTGACCTGCCCTTCCATGCTCGGGGGATGCAGAGGGGAACTGCGCGATGAACGGAATGTTAGGGATTCGTGAAGTCTGAGCGGTCAAAAAGCGTTTCGGACACGTAAACAATTCCTCGTGTCGTCCCACGAACAACGTGAGTCACGCGAGTAACAGAATTGAGCAATCTGACCGCTGTTCTGATGTCAGGACACACGTGTTTTGGAGCAGGTCACGCACCTAGCTCATCGTGATCGCGTCATACCTCTCGCGAATGAAGTCACCCGCACGAACAGACGGCAGATCCGAGCGCTTACCGATCGGCGGCCGGAACGGCTCGACCATCACGTGCGGATCTGCCTCGTAGAAGTAGACCAGGCTCATGAGCTCTTCATCGGGCGAGGAGTTCTGCGGCGGTAGCACCCGGTGTCGATTGGACTTCCAGCGCTCGCCGGTCCATCGAGCGAGTAGATCACCAGTGTTTACGACGAGTGCACCGGGCACATGCGGCGCATCAACCCAGCCCTCACCATCGATATCGATCTGAAGGCCACCATCACCGGGCTGACGATGCAGCAGGGTCAGCGTGCCGAAGTCGGTGTGCGGACCAATGCGGTACTGCCCCTCAGCCGGAGTGCCGGTAAACGCCATCGACGGATACCAGTTGTACTGATACGACCAGGAGGGATTCGTACAAGCCTTCGCGAAGTAATCACGAGGCTGACCCAGCGCCTGAGCACACAGCGCCAGCAGCGCATCGGCAAGCTCCCTCATCCGCAGGAGATATTCCTCGAGCACAGGCTGAAGTTCAGGAGCCTCGGCCGGCCAAACGTTGTCGAGGT
This sequence comes from Actinomycetota bacterium, assembly GCA_947449035.1. Lineage (GTDB taxonomy): Bacteria > Actinomycetota > Actinomycetes > S36-B12 > S36-B12 > CAIKZY01. The sequence continues at coordinate 3,789 of CANFQC010000034.1, read as the reverse complement.
ACCACGCGGCATCGGGGCCATCCGGCGCCGGACCTTGTGCGCCGACGATGAACGACTCCTTGAGATCAGGCGGAGTCTCAGTGCCCTCGGAGTAGCCATTGGCCTCGGCTCCGATAGCCAGCCAGCCCCGGCCACCGACCTTGCTCGAATACTTCTCCTTGACTGCCGGATCCAGGGCGAAGAACTCGCGGCCCCGCGCGCGCACCGAGTCGACGAGTTCGGTCGGAACACCATGACCGGTGACCACCAGGAAGCCGACTCGCGAGAGGGCGGCATCGATCTCCGCCGCGAGCACCGCACGATCGGCATCGGTGCCGTGGAACCACGGGCTCACGTCGATGAGAGGTACGCCTGTTGCTGCCTGAGTCATCTGGGCCTCCTATCCGTGGCGGCGAAGATAGCAGTCGTCCCGAGGGGTATGCCGCCCGAATGAACCAGTAGTCTGGGAGAACCAGCCGATCCACCCACAGCAGGTCCGACAAGGAGAACCATGAGCGTCATCATCACCATTGTCGTGATCGTCGCACTGACTATCGGCGCCATCGCGCTCGGCGTGAAGTTCTTCAACACCTCTGTCGAGGAGCAGGAAGATCAGAAGGGCTGGAAGGACTAACGACGTCCGGCTCACCCCGAAATCACGTCATGCCTACGGTCCCCTCGCGTGCCCGCGTCGTCATCATCGGCGGCGGAATTATCGGCACCTCCATCGCGTATCACCTTGGCCATCTGGGCTGGACTGACACCGTTCTTCTCGAGCGCGATCGCCTGACCTCTGGCACCACCTGGCATGCCGCCGGCCTGATGGTTACTTACGGCTCGCTCTCCGAGACTTCCACCTCGATGCGCCAATACAGCCGTGATCTCTACTCGCGGCTAGAAGCCGAAACGGGACTTGCGACCGGCTTCATGCCTGTTGGCTTCATCGAGGCTGCCGCCGATGACGATCGACTGGAGGAATACCGCCGAGTCGCAGCGTTCAATCGGCACCTAGGTGTCGACGTGCACGAGATCTCCCCCGCCGAGATCGCCGAGCTATTCCCGCCCGCGAAGGTCGACGATCTCAAGGCCGGCTTCTATGTGAAGGAAGACGGACGAGTAAACCCGGTCGACGTCACGATGTCGCTGGCCAAGGGCGCACGCATGCAAGGTGTGCAACTCATCGAAGGTGTGGCTGCCACCAAGGTGCTCACCAAGAATGGCCGCGTCGTCGGCGTCGAGACCGAGTTCGGCGAGATCGAGTGCGACTACGTGGTGAACTGCGCGGGCATGTGGGCGCGCCAACTCGGCGAGCGCAACGGAGTCACCATCCCGCTGCAGGCGAGTGAGCACTACTACCTGATCACCGATCGCATCGATGGTCTCGACCCTGCGCTGCCCGTCTTCGAAGATCCCGCGTCCTACGGCTACTACCGCCCCGAGGGCGACGGCCTGATGATCGGTCTCTTCGAGCCGGTCTGTGCGCCGTGGAAGGTCGACGGCATCCCGAGTGACTTCAGCTTCGGTGAGTTGCCGCCCGACTGGGATCGCATGGGCCAGTATCTAGAAAAGGCGATGGCTCGAGTGCCGATCTCCCTCGAGACTGGCGTGCGCAAGTTCTTCTGCGGACCCGAGTCGTTCACGCCTGATCTGCTCCCTGTTGTCGGTGAAGCGCCAGAGATCAAGAACTACTTCGTCACCGCAGGCCTCAACTCAATCGGCATCTTGACCGGCGGCGGCCTGGGCCGAGTGATGGCTCACTGGATCACCACGGGCCAGCCCGATGTCGACATCACCGGATTCAACATCGATCGTCTGCACGGCTACCAAGCGAACCCGAAGTACCGCGCCGAGCGCACGGTCGAATCACTCGGCATGGTCTACGCCGCCCACTACCCGAGCCGCTCGATGCAGAGCGCCCGCGGCGTGAAGCGCTCTCCCATTCATGATCGCCTGGTCGAGAACCGCGCCTACTTCCGTGACGTCAGCGGCTGGGAAGGCGCCGACTGGTATGCGCCCGAGGGCATGAAGCCTGAAGTCACGAATCTGAGCTGGGGTCGCGAGAACTGGTTTGAGTACTGGGCCGCGGAGCACAAGGCCGTGCGCGAGAACGTCGGCCTGATGGACATGTCATTCATGGCAAAATTCATGGTCGAAGGCGCCGATGCCGGTCGCATGCTTGATCACCTCTCTGCCAATCAGGTCAATGACGACGTCGGCCGCATCACCTATACCCAATGGCTTAACGAGCAGGGTCTCCTCGAAGCTGACCTCACGGTCACCAAGCTTGATGACGAGCACTTCTTCGTCGTCGCCTCCGACACCGCTCATCGCCATGTGCTCACCCGCATGAAGCGCGCTGCCGCGGGCAAGCACGCCTTCATCTCTGACGTGACGAGTGGCTACGCCCAGATCAACATCCAAGGCCCGAACTCACGCGCCCTTCTGCAATCCATCACGACAGCCGACCTCAGCAATGAAGCGTTCCCGTTCCGCACGGCCAGGGAGATCGATCTCGGCTTCGCCCGTGCGCTTTGCATCCGCATCACCTACCTCGGCGAACTTGGCTATGAGCTCTACATCCCGTCAGAGATGGCCGGCCACGCCTACGAGCGCATCACCCAAGCCGGCAAGAACTTCGACATGAAGCACGTAGGCCTGAAATCACTGGCCAGCCTGCGCATGGAGAAGGGCTACCGCGACTACGGCCACGACATCGACAACACCGACTCTGTTCTCGAGGCCGGCCTCGGCTTTGCCGTCGCCCTCGACAAGCCCGACTTCATCGGCAAGTCAGCGGTTGAGGCAAAGAAGGCAGAAGGCCCGCTGAAGAAGCGACTCGTGCAGATCAAGCTCGATGACCCCGAGCCGATGATGTTCCACGCCGAGATCGTCCACCGCAACGGAATCCCTCTCGGCTATACGCGTGCAGCGAGCTACGGTCACACGCTCGGCGCTGCCGTAGGCCTCGCCATGATCGAGGCCGACGAGCCCATCACCCAAGCGTTCCTCGACAACGGTCAATGGACGGTCAATATCGCCGGCAACATTCACTCGGCCACCGCATCTCTCAAGCCGATGTATGACCCCACCAATTCGCGCATTCATTCGTAATCAGTAGACCGAACAACGCTTCGGTCAAACGCGCCAAACTGCGGTCTACCTCGCTCGCTTAGCACGACTTCGTGCATCGCACCCCCACATGGTTGATGAATTAGCACCTCGCAACCAAGGGGGAACGACCATGAATGCGTCAAGAATCGAAAGCAATCCGAGTGGAGAGAAGCTCGGATCGTCCTTCAAGTCCACGGCACGCAAGACCGTAATTGTCGGCGTCGGAGTGACCATGCTCGGATCCGCGCTAGCTGTCTCTGCCGCCAAAGCTCAAGCCGTCCCTTCACCGGAAGGGCCAAAGATCACGATTTGTCACGCGACTGCATCAACCAACAACCCCTACACAGAGAACACCGTCGATCAAAACAGCATCTTTGATGGGAAAGAAGCAAACGGGCACGGATTGCATACCGGGCCCATCTTTAATCCCGACGGCGGCAAGGACCAACCCTCGTGGGGCGACATCATTCCAAGTTTCACCGTTGGCGAGAACATTTATCCCGGCCTCAATGCCACGTCGGACGGGCTTTCAATTCTCAAGAACTCGTGCGAAATCTCGACCCCAAGCCCCAGCCCAACACCGACCGTAACCGTCACCGTCACCGCCCAACCCAGCGCCACACCCACCATCACCGTCACCGCCCAACCCAGCGCCACACCCACCGTCACCGTCACCGCCCAACCCAGCGCCACACCCAC